>JAUNNP010000022.1:0-17549 GCA_030531385.1 Eubacteriales bacterium | reverse complement strand
CCTCAGTGGTTTATTTTACCAGAGATCTGTCACCTGAGGGACTTAAGAAGATATATGACCGCGTATCTGCACCGCTTACCGGAAAGATCGCTATAAAGCTTCACACAGGTGAGGCTGAGGGCCCCAATTTCATTCCCCGCCCATGGGTAAAGGAGCTTTACAAGGAGCGCCTTCCGGAGGCAACTATCATCGAGACCAACACCTATTATGAGGGAAGCAGATATACCACCGAGGCCCACAGAGAGACTCTCAAAACAAACGGCTGGACCTTCTGCCCTGTGGATATCACAGATGAGGACGGCGTTGCCGTGCTTCCGGTAAAGGGAGGAAAGTGGTTCGACGGCATTCATGTAGGCAAGAACATGCTGGGCTATGATTCACTGCTTACACTTACTCACTTCAAGGGCCACACCATGGGCGGCTTCGGCGGTTCAAATAAGAACATCGGCATTGGCTGCGCTGACGGACGCATCGGCAAGGGCGAGATCCATGCCTACGATGTTGCCGAGAATATGTGGAGCATCGACATGGAAGAGCTCATGGAGCGTATCTCAGAGTCGACCAAGGGAACTATTGATTATTTCAAGGATCATACTTCTTATATCAATGTTATGAGAAATATGTCAGTTTCCTGCGACTGCGAGGGCGTTGAGGCAGAGCCGGTAGTCACACCGGATGTCGGCATTCTCGCTTCACTTGATATCCTTGCGCTTGACAATGCCTGCGTCGACATGATCTACAACCTCCCCGATGGCGGCGGAAATGCCATGATCGAGCGTATCGAGACCAGGCACGGCTTAAGGCAGCTTTCATATATGAAGGAGCTCGGCATGGGCAACGACCGCTATATCCTTATTGATATTGACAATGCTGACGCAAAGATCACTGCGGCTGAAGCAGTTAAGGATATTGCCCCCGGCTGGGAGCCTGATGAGTACAACACATTCCCGGGCAGGAACAAGATCCATGCTAAATGATCCGTTTGGCAAAAATGCGTGGTTCGACTTTAAAAAGGGCGAGCCGACATTTACAGGGACTGAGCCAAAGGCGAAGACTCTCATCATAAGCCTGATACTCACAGCATTAATAGCTGCGCTTTACTTTTATATCTCGCTGCCGGCGCTTAATCCAAGGACTCAGGAGTTCTGGACCTTCGTGATGATAGTTTTCGCGGTGTTTACCGGGATATATCTGTTCAGGCGCGGACTTAAGGCCAGGACTGCCGGCGAATTCCTGCAGGGCTGCAGAAAAGACTGCATAGTGCCGGCCGCCGTGATATTGGCCTGCGTGGTCATCATGTTCGCGGGCGGTGTCATTGGCCACCCCTTACTTCATGCCGGCGCGTATTCAAGACTTCTGCCGTTTGAAACAGGAGACTTTTCTTCGGACGTCGAGGAGAGTGATTTCAGCCGCATACCGATGCTGGACTCAGCCTCATCCAATACGCTCGCGACCCGCAAGCTTGGTGAGCTCCGTGACCTTGTGAGCCAGTTTGAGGTGGACCCGGATTCGGCTCAGATAAACTATCGGGGCAAGCCCGTCAGAGTATCTTACTTAAACTACGGTGACATTATCAAGTGGTGGAACAACCGCGCGAGCGGCATACCGGCTTATATCATAACCGACATGCAGTCGCAGGCTGTAAGCGTAGTGAGGCTCGAGAGCGGGAACGGCATCAAATACTCGCCGTCTGAGCATTTCAATCGCTATCTCTACAGACACTTAAGGTTTTCGTATCCGACAGCTATTTTCGGAGAGGTGAATTTCGAAATAGACGAGGAAGGTAAGCCATACTGGATCGCCTCTGTCGAGAAGAAGACGATCGGTCTTTTTGACGGGACCGATATAAGGGGCGCGGTTTTGGTAAATGCTGTTACCGGCGAGACTGAGTACTATGATATCGAGTCTGTGCCTCAGTGGGTCGACCGCGTGTACAGCTCGAATCTGGTAATGACGCAGTACAATTATTACGGCCTTTATCACAACGGCTTTATCAATTCGATCTTCGGTCAGCAGGACTGCACCATAGTCACCCAGGGCTACAATTATCTTGCTATGAATGATGATGTGTGGCTCTATACAGGCGTTACCTCGGTGGGCGGAGATGAGTCGAATGTCGGCTTCATTCTTGTGAACCAGCGGACTAAGGAAGCCAAGTATTATTCCTGCGCGGGAGCTGAGGAGTACTCGGGCATGGCCTCTGCCGAGGGAGCTGTCCAGCAGTACAGCTATGCCGCTACCTTCCCGCTGCTTCTTAATATCAGCGGCCAGCCGACGTACTTTATGGCTCTTAAGGACAACAGCCAGCTTGTTAAGATGTATGCGATGGTGAATGTGCGTGAGTACCAGCTTGTTGCAACTGCGGCAACTGTCAGCCAGTGCCAGGAGAATTATGTGAACCTTCTTGCGCAGCAGGGTATTATTGGAAATGCTGAGGCCGCGGCTGCGATTCATGCGGATCTGGGTACTGTAGAGGGTAAGGTGGTTGATTTAAGAAGTGCTGTAATTGACGGCAACACGGTCTATTACATTAAGCTTGATGAAGACAACCGCTACTTTACGATCTCGGCGGCTGATGCCCCGATGGCGGTCATTCTTGATGTGGGCGACCGGGTTGAGATCAGCTGCGCGGCAAATGACAACAATGCCATCGCCGCGGCGGCTTCGCTGACGGTTCTTGGCTCCGGCGGCTGACCGTGCTCGGCTCCGGCGGTTAACGGCTCCGGCCCTTTTCGTTCGGGACGGAGCCGTCCTTATTTTTTTTAGCTCAATCCCTATTTTTTGTCAACCAATCCCCAATTTCTCACTGATTAAGAAATACAAATTCAAGCCAGCATGCCCATCTGCCACTTGTCAAGAACATCTTAATCACTTGACCCGGAATGCGAAAAGCTCAGCTGTATTCTGCGATACAGCTGAGCTAATGTGTCGATATGAATTCTGATACTATCAATTGGCTGGTTTCAGCGGCCCATAGTAATAACTTGCCGTAGCGCCGCCATCCGCAAGGAATGTGGACCCACTGATAAAAGCTCCTCTGTCACTCATCAGAAGCTCCGCGATATTTGCGACTTCATCCGGGGTTCCGGGTCTTCCTGCCGGGCACTTTGCAAACATGTTTTTATAGAAATCGCCGCGGGGACCGTTGAACTCATCTATTGCGAGTGGTGTCACAATAATGCCCGGCGCGATGTCATTGATCCTTGCGCCGCGTTCGCCCCACTTTACAGCCTCTGCCATAACACGTTTTTCGTTGCATCGCTTGGCCATCTGATATGCGTGCAATGTGTCCTTGATCTGCGAAGGCTGCAGAAAATCCAGTGATAAGAGTTCCTCTGTAGGTGCTGTTGCCAATGCTGCATCCTGTTCGGGAGTAAGCGCGGGCATGCGCCAGCCGGACTGGCTGGAGATCATGATGCCGCATCCACCCGGAGCGATGACCTTACCCACTTCTTCCATCATGACCGCAGAGCCGTAAAGATCTACCTTCAGAATCATCTCTATCGGAGCCTGAGAGGGCGATACACCTGCCGCGATGATCATATCCTTGATATCCCCATACTTCTGTCCCTCTGCGATCAGTGCCTTTATGGACTGCCTCGAAGACAGATCCATCTCTACAGGCACCACGTCATAACCCGCATCATTCATGATCTTTGCCATAGTCTGTGCATTTTCAATCTTCTTATCGCCTACTATGATCTTTTTTCCATATCCCATTCTTCTCGCGATAGCCAAACCGATCTGGCCGGCTCCGGCCCAAAGCATTACATTCTTACTCATCTTAATCTCCGTTCCTTTCGCTGTTCTTCGGTACATAAATCCATAGAAGAACGATTTTCCACACTATCTTACATCCTGAATTTCCTGTTTCTACATTCCCATACCGGATCCGAAAATTTTCGCCACATCCACAAGCAAATCTCTGATTTTCAGATGCTGGGGACATATCTGTTCACATTTACCGCATTTGATACAATCAGATGCCTTTCCGTGATCGCGGGTCAATATCATATGATAATAATAATCCTCATTCCAATTTTGAAACGTCTTCTTCTCATTATAGCAGGCAAAGAGTTCCGGAATCTGAATCTTCTTCGGGCAGTCATTATCCAGCACACAGTAATGACAGCCGGTACATGGGATCATATTCATGGACCGGAAGATGTCACACACCTTCCAAACAGCTTCAAGTTCTTCCTCAGACAGCGGTTTGAAATTCTCCATATAGCCCACATTGTCCTGCATCTGTTCCATATCGCTCATTCCGGAAAGAACCATGCAGATATTGGGAAAGCTGGCCGCAAATCGGATTGCATAGCTTGCATTGCTTAATTTCTCCACGTTATCCTTCTGCAGATCCGCAAATATCTTTGCCGCTTCTTCTGGCAGATGGACCAGATTTCCGCCCTTTACAGGTTCCATGACTATTACCGGCTTGTTATGCTTTTCGCAGACTTCATAGACCTTGCGGCTCTCAACTGACAGATCGTCGTAATCTACATAGTTGAACTGGATCTGTACAATCTCCACCTGGGGATATTCGGTCAGGATACGATCCAGCGCATCCGCCTTATCATGAAATGAAATGCCGAAATGTCTGATTTTTCCCATTTCTTTTAGTTTCAATGCTGTTTCATAGGCATTGCATTTTTTGTACTTTTCAAAAATCGCTCCGTCCTGAGCGTGCATAAGATAATAATCGAAGTAGTCCACGCCGCATGCTTCCAGCTGCTTTTCAAAAAGGGGCAGAATTTCCTCTTCTGAATTAAAGAAGTGGGTGGAAAGCTTATTGGTAAGAACATAAGCCTCCCTGGGATATCTTTTCACCAGACACTCCCTCAGTGCTGTCTCGCTTAATCCGCCAACATATCCATGAGCAGTGTCAAAATAATTGAACCCGTGATCCATAAAATAATCAACCATCGCGTTCATCTGATCTAAGTCGACCTCGGCTCCGTTCATCGGGAGCCGCATACAGCCAAACCCGAAATTGCCGTGAATTGTTTCATAAAACTTGTTATTTTCCACCATCTTAAAGACTCTCCATATAATTTCGCTATTTACAGGCTGCAGTTTTACTCCACGCAGCTTTTTGCCCAATCCGCAACCGCTTTCTTCGAAAGATGCGCATCCGCTCCATGCACCGCCATCCCGCGGCCGAAATTCGCGCCTCTGCAGATTCTTTTCAGATCCCTCTCTGAGCTCCCCATACCGCTTCCCTCGTGGGTCATCAGACCCATGACCTTCTTGCCTGTAAAATCCAGTTTTTCAAGCTGTGTGAAAACAGCACAGGGATAGGTTCCCCACCAGCAGGGACCGCATACGAAAACATTGTCATACTCATCGAGGCTGTCCAGATATTTTTTCAGCTCCGGGCGTGCATTCTGATACAGTTCATCCTGCGCCTCCCTGGTGCATGTCGTATAGTCTTTCGAATACTCCCTGACGGTTTCCACCTCAAACAGATCTCCGCCTACCGCTTCCCGGATAAATTCCGCACAGATTTCCGTGTTGCCCTTTTTCAGATCTTTGATGCTTCCGTTCACGTAGTTCTCTCCCTTGCGGGAATAATAAATGATCAGATTTTTTGTCATGTCAAATACCTCAGATTGATAACTTGATAATTTAAATATATCTGCTGTTGTTACCATATCGCCTTTATCAAAATCAATCAATTCCGATTACTTATCGTATTGATAAGTATAACTTATCAATGTATAATACATACGATTACTGCATGTACGGAGGAAGCTTTATGCTTTTCAGACAATTAGAATATTTTCAGGCTGTTGTGGAATGCGGCAGCTTCTATATTGCGGCAGATCAGTTACATGTTTCTCAATCGGCCATATCACAACAGATAAAAAAACTGGAAGAAGAACTGGGTGTAAAACTTTTAGATCGTCATAACAGGACCTTTTCCCTTACGCCTGCCGGCGAGCAGTTTTACAGAAAAAGTCTGATCGTTCGTTCTGATATGGAACAGATGATCAGGGAAACCAGGCGCTGCAATGCATCAGATACCGCTTCCCTGAAACTCGGTTATTACAAGGGATATCACGGAAATGAATTTTCAGAAGCTGTCGCCGAATTCTCCGAAAAATACCCCACGGTAGATATCTCGGTCCGCTCCGGAAGCCATGACGAACTGTATCATATGCTTTTAAATTCTGAGATCGACCTGGCTTTAAATGATCAGCGCCGTGCTTTTTCGAGTGCATTTTATAATCTTATTTTATCGAAAAGCAGGACATATATTGAAATTTCAACCAGAAACCCATTAAGCCGTCTTACATCACTTGATATAAAAGACATAAAAAATCTCCCCTGCATCCTTCTGATCAATGCCACCGGTCAGGATGAGGAGAGAAAATATTATGATGAATATCTGGGCCTTCATGGAGAATTTATCTTTACCGAATCCATGCAGGATGCACGGTTAAAGATCGTCACCGGCAGTGGATATCTGCCGGTGGATGTCATTGGCGATGATATCTGGTTTGACACTGCAGTTTCCCGTATACCCCTTCTTCGAGACGGTGAAGCCATCGAAAAAAACTATTGCGCCTTTTGGCGAAAAGATAACTCCGGATTTTATATTGAAGAGTTTGCTGCTATTTTAAAAAAATGCTTTGATCAAATGTGAAAAACACAAACGCACACAACCCGAGACTAATTGTCAACAGTTTTTTAGTAAGGGGAATCGTATGAAAATAGCCATGCGCTGATGTTTGACCAGTGCACGGCTGCTAAAATACATAATCAAATGCTCAAATGCTTTATATGTATCGTTTTATCTCTTCTTCCATCCCAGCAGCAATGCTGAATTAATGATCACAATCACTGAACCCGAATTGTGTACCAGTGCTCCGGCTACCGGATTCAATATTCCGGTGATGGCAAGAATGATCGCCAGTATATTGAGTCCCATAGAGAAAATCAGGTTTATCCTGATCGTTGTCATCATGTGCCTTGACAGTTCCAGTAAATGGGGCAGTTCACGGATCTCATCATTCACAAGAACGATATCTGCCGCATCCACTGCAATATCACTGCCGATACCGCCCATGGCGATTCCCACATAAGCCTTTTTCAGTGCCGGTGCATCGTTGATGCCATCACCGACCATACAGATCTTAAGCCCCTCCTCCTGGGAATCAGCAATGTAATTCAGTTTGTCCTCCGGCAGGCACTCTGCCTGCACCTTGCGTATATCAAGCTGCTGCGCGACATAAGCTGCTGCTTTTTTATTGTCCCCGGTCAAAAGCACCGGTTCTACCGTAGTATCTCTGATTCTGTCCAGAACTACTTTTACATCCTCGCGGAGAGTATCCGCCAGCACAAGATAACCTGCAAATTCTCCATCTACGGCAATACAGATAACAGCTTTTCCCTGACTGATATGCTCTGCAATGACCCCCGGCTGCTCGGGAACTGTTATGTTTTCCTCTCTGAGCATCCTGTCGCTGCCGGCTATCACTGACCTTTTGTTTACATCCGCCTTCACACCTCTACCCGGGATCATTTCAAAATTTTCAGTAGCAGCGGCATCTCTATGATATTTCTTCCTGAACGAATCCACCACAGCTTTGCCAAGAGGATGCTCGGATTTCTTTTCAGCTGCCGCAGCCATTTCAAACAGTGCTTCTTCTGTCATAGACGAATTCGTACAGATCACATCGATCACCTCCGGCTTGCCGAACGTCAGCGTGCCTGTCTTATCGAAGGTGACCTTTGCAACCATGCTCAGTCGTTCCAGCGCATCTCCTTCTCTTACCAGAAAACCATGCTTCGTTGCATTTCCGATCGCTGCCATGATAGCTGTAGGCGTCGCCAGAACCATGGCACACGGGCAGAACACGACAAGAATCGTGACACTTCGAAGAATCTCATGAGTCACTAAAAATGTCAGCAGAGCTGCCGCAACTGCCGTGATGACCACCCATGTCGCCCATTTGTCAGCCAATGTGACGATCTCAGCCTTACCTGCATCTGCAGACTGAACCAGACGGATCATCCTCTGGATGGAAGAATCCTCTCCAACTCTGGTCGCCTGCATATCAAAGGAACCAAACCGATTGACCGTACCGCTGGAAACCTCATCACCGGTCGACTTATCTACCGGCATCGGTTCTCCGGTCATGACAGACTGATCGATCGATGTCTGTCCGGTCATGATGATTCCGTCAACCGGAATCGTTTCTCCGGGAAGCACTCGCAGAATATCTCCGATAGATACGTCCTGTGCCGGAATGGTCTTTTCATCAGCACCTGAAATAACTCGGGCCGTTCTGGGTGTCAGCTTCACCAGCTTTTCTATTCCGGCCCGTGCTCTCGCGACAGTCAGTTCTTCCAGCAGGCCTCCGAGCTGCATGATAAAAGCGACCTCGCCTGCCGCAAAGAACTCTCCGATAATAACGGAAGCAATCAGAGCGATAGCCACAAGCACATCCGCCTTGATATCAAATGCCGTAACAAGTCCTATAACTGCCTCCAGCAGGATCGGAACACCACAAAGGATAATGGCAATCCATGCCGCATCAAACGGAAGGTTGTCTCCCATAACAAAAGAACACAACAGTCCGATTCCGGAAACAACCAGCAGGAGGATATCTTTTTTCATTCCTCCCCACTCTAACATGCTTTCAAGTTTTTCCATATGCTCCTCCTTGATACCTATAGGGGTATATCTATATAATACCCTATGGGGTATGGGTATGTCAAGGTAGAAAGAAAAAAGGAACCGAATTACTCAGTTCCTTTCCGGCTGTTTTATGTTCATCACAGATTACTTCATATTGGCAAAACGCTCTATGGCTTTTGTAAAGTCAGCAATCGTCTGGTCTGCGTCTCCGTGCTGGATCCCTTCCTTGACGCAATGCTGAATATGTCCCTCCAAAACAACTTGTCCGCACTTGTGCAGCGCAGATTTTGCCGCATTGATCTGTGACAGAATATCCTCGCAGGGCACATCCTCATCGATCATTTTATCAATGGCTCTGACCTGCCCCATGATTTTTGCCAGCCTGCGGTGCAGATTCTCCGCATCCATACATTGTTTCATCGCATTCCACCTCCATACCGTTAGGGGTATGTGTATATTATCTGAGTTTAAAGCACATCTGTCAAGATTCACCTTTGGGTTTCTACATTAACCTAACAGCCAAGTTAACAAATACAGATTTCCTCGTCCGACCAGCGGCTACTTTGTACTTTCGCATTGACTTTATACAATTTTTTACTTATATTTATATTTGGAACTTTTGTTGGTTTAAGAGCAATTTTGAGAGCATTTTTTTGTTAGAACTGACGAAAATACACTACATAAAAGCCAGGAAAGGATGGAGACATTATGTATCAGGATGAGTATAAGCGTTGGCTTGAAGCAGATCTTATCGACTTTGACCTTAACAGCGAGCTTCGCAGCATCGAGGGCGATGATGACGCGATCAAGGAGCGTTTTGCAGTAGCACTTAAGTTTGGTACCGCAGGACTTCGCGGAACACTCGGAGCAGGAACCAACCGTATGAATATCTGGGTAGTAAGACAGGCGACCCAGGGTGTTGCAGACTGGGTAAAGACTCAGGGCGGCACACAGACAGTTGCAATCAGCTATGACAGCCGTCTCAAGGGCTGGAACTTCGCAAGAGATGCGGCAGGCGTTCTCGCAGCAAACGGCATCAACGTTCGCATCTATGATGAGCTCATGCCTGTACCGGCACTCAGCTTTGCAACCAGATATTATAAGTGCAATGCCGGCATCATGATCACAGCATCTCACAACCCTGCACAGTACAACGGCTATAAGGCTTATGGTCCTGACGGCTGCCAGATGACAGACGATGCAGCAGCAGTTGTTTATGATTCCATCCAGAAGACAGATGTTCTTACAGGTGCAAAGTACATGAGCTTTGCAGAGGGTATCGAGAAGGGTCTCATCAAGTTCGTTGGCGAGGACTGCAAGGATGCTCTTTATGCAGCTATCGAGGCATGCCAGGTTCGTCCGGGTCTCTGCAAGGACGCAGGCCTTAAGCTTGTTTATTCACCGCTCAACGGCACAGGCCTTGTTCCTGTTACCCGCATCTTAAAGGACATGGGCATCACCGATGTTACCATCGTTAAGGAGCAGGAGTATCCTAATGGTTACTTCACGACCTGCTCTTATCCTAACCCTGAGATTTTCGCAGCACTTGAGAAGGGCCTTGAGCTCGCCAAGGAAGTTGGCGCAGACCTTATGCTCGCTACCGACCCTGACGCAGACCGTGTTGGTATCGCCATGAAGTGTCCGGACGGCTCATATGAGCTCGTTTCAGGAAATGAGATGGGCGTTCTCCTCCTTGACTATATCTGCCAGGGTAAGATCGAGAAGGGCACCATGCCGGCTAAGGCAGTGGCAGTTAAGTCTATCGTTTCAACTCCTCTTGCAGACGCAGTTGCAGCTCATTACGGCGTAGAAATGAGAAACGTTCTCACAGGCTTCAAGTGGATCGGCGACCAGATCGCAGGTCTTGAGGCAGCCGGCGAGGTTGAGCGCTTCATCTTCGGCTTCGAGGAGAGCTACGGCTATCTTGCAGGTCCATATGTAAGAGATAAGGATGCTATCGTAGGCTCAATGCTTATCTGCGAGATGGCAGCTTACTACCGCTCTATCGGATCTTCAATCAAGCAGCGTCTTGAGGAGATCTACAAGGAGTACGGCAGATACCTCAACAAGGTTGATTCCTTCGAGTTCCCGGGCCTCAGCGGCATGGACAAGATGGCAGCTATCATGGACGGCCTTCGTCAGAATCCTCCTAAGGAGTTCGCAGGCAAGGCAGTCGTTAAGGCAGTCGACTATGCTAAACCGGAGGAGACAGGTCTTCCTAAGGCAAATGTACTTATCTACAGCCTCGAGGATGGCGCTACGGTAGTTGTTCGTCCTTCAGGTACAGAGCCAAAGATCAAGACTTACTTCACCACCCTCGGCAAGGACCTTGCAGAGGCACAGGCAGAAAAGGATGCACTTGCAGAGGCGATCAAGCCTATACTTTCCTAAGGGATGTTAGTTTTTAACATAATGAAGTGCTGTCGCGCAAAGCGGCAGCACTTTTTTACTCTTACCTGTAAAACTCAATAATAAACTCCATAAACTCCCGCACACTGTCCTTGATAAAGTCATCCTTTCTGTAGACCACATACAGCATCCTGGAAGAAAGATTCTTAGGCAGCTCAAACATCAGAATCTTGTGGTCCTCCTTAAAATACCTGGCGGCACACTCGCTGATAATAGAAATGCCAAGCCCGGCCGCGACAAGATTCTTTACCACCTCAGGGTCATTTACCCTGGCCACGACATTTAACTCATTCTCATTGATACCGCGCTCCTTCATGTAAATGTCTGCGCTCTTCTTGCTGCCGCTTCCCTTTTCACGCAATATAACCGGATTAGTCTTGATTAGCTCGACTATCATATCGTCATCCGGCTCAAGCCCCATAAAAAACTCATTTGCAGGAGTAATAAGTGCCATACGGTCGCTGCAAAAAGGCACGCAGCAGAGCCCGTCGATCTTTGGGTCCATGCCAATAAGTCCAAGATCATAAACACCCTCAAGAATCGCACCCGCGATCTCCGCGCTGTCGCCCTGATGAATAATAAAGCTCTCATCCGGCTTCAACTTTCTGTAGCTTTGCAAAAGCTCCGGCAGAATATAAGCCGAGGGAATGGTGGACGCGCCTATATCAATAACACCCTCACCCTTCGAAGAGCAGTCCGCCAGCATGCGGTCCCGCATCTCCAGCATTTTCAGCGCATACTCATAAAGCAGCCTTCCCTTGGCCGTCGTCTCAAGACTCCTGGTGCTGCGCACAATAAGCTTAGTCTGAAGCATTTCCTCAAGCTGACGGATGTGCATACTTATCGCCGGCTGGGAAATGTAAAGCACCTCGGCAGCTCTGGTAAAGCTCTGATAGCGGACCACCGCCGCAAATGATTCCAATTGTTTTAATTCCATCTGCCCTGTCTCCCTTGATTCAGTATCCCCGTTAATCCGTTATCTCACAGGGCGCCATTATTTCAGCATCTCCCAAAGTGCCCTTACGGTAGCCAGAACATCTTCCTCCGTATTGAAATACCCAAAGGAAAAGCGAATGGTCCCCTGCGGGAAGGTGCCGAGAGTCTTGTGCGCATTTGGCGCGCAGTGAAGGCCCACCCTGGTCACTATGCCGTAATCTCTGTCGAGAATGTCTGCTGCCTCGGCTGCATCGCGCCCCGGAAGCTCTATCGAGACCACACCGATGCGTTGCGGCACCGGTCCGGCACTGTCGATTCCGGCGTCCTCGGCATCCCCGGTGCCCTCAGCATCCCCGGCCACTTCTCCCGCCTCTCCGATCCCGGCAACCCTGTCGATCCCGGCAACCTTAAGCTTCCCCGCGGCCGCAAGACCCCTCACGCCGTCAAGAAAAAGCCCGGTGAGCATAAGCTCATGCCGCAGGATCTCAGAGGTGCCGACAGCCTCAATAAATTTAAGCGCCTCCAAAAGCCCCAGTATCCCCGGGATATTGAACGTACCCGCCTCGAAGCGGTCCGGCAGGAACCGCGGCGTCACCTCAGTATGGCTAGCGCTCCCCGTCCCGCCCGTGATGAGCGGCCATGTAAGCTCTGCCATCTCCCTGGTCAGGATGAAACCGCCTATGCCCTGCGGCCCCATGAGTCCCTTATGACCTGTAAATGCTAACGCATCTATGTTCATCGCTTCCATATTTATGTCGAGGACACCGGCAGTCTGCGCGCAGTCCGCGATAAATTTTAGTCCGTGCCTTCTGCAAAATTCTCCCACCGCCTTATACGGCATCACCGTGCCGCAGACATTGCTGGCATGCATCATGACTACGGCCCTCGTCCTTGGAGTAAGCATGGCCTCCATCTCATCTATCTTAAGCGTCCCCTCGGCCGTGCAGGGTATCCTGTCAAACCTGATACCCTCGGCCCTGCCAATGCCGGCGCCCTCAGTTCCGTCTCCCCCGTTGCTTCTGACCGGCCCGAAGCTTCCGCTCCCTGCCGCCAGCTCATTAAGCGGCCGCATCACAGCATTGTGCTCCATGGCACTCACGAGCACATGGTCGCCCGGCTTTAAAAAACCCTTAAGTATGACATTGAGACTCTCCGTGATATTTTTAGTGAAAATGACATGCGACGGGTCGCTTCCGCCAAACAGCCGGCATAGGCGCTGCCTGCAGTCAAAAATGCGCTCCTCGACAGCATAGACGCTGCCGCCGCTGGTCCTGCCAATGTTGCAGGCATCATACTTCATATAATCATATACCGCCTCGCATACGCCTTCAGGCTTTGGAAAGGAGGTGCTGGCATTATCAAGATATATTCTCTTTATGTTTTCCATAATTTTGTTCAGCTCCGTTTGTCATACCGGCAGTATCATAAGCCGCTCCGGGCGGCCGGCCGGGCCGCGCCGCCCTCGCTTATTTACTGCATTTATCAATATATCACAAAAACCCACAATAATTTAGTTATTTATAAAAATTTCTAATAAATCAGCATTTCCATTTAAGAAACATTATTTGATAAACAATAGCTTAAGATTTATCATAATTAAGGATAAAGTAAATTGGCTTCAGGCCAAATAAAGGAGAACCATATGACAGCAAAGAATGAAAAAACTGTTATCATTATCGCCGGAATAATCATTGGCATAATCGCGTCCCTGCTTGTATTGTTCGGCAACCCGGCAAACATGGGCTTTTGTATCGCATGCTTCCTTCGCGATACCACAGGTGCTCTCGGCCTGCACCGCGCAGCAGCTGTTCAGTACATCCGTCCTGAGATCATCGGCATCGTACTCGGAAGCTTTATCGTGTCACTCATCACAAAGGAGTATTCACCGCGCGGCGGCAGCTCACCTATGACACGTTTCATCCTCGGATTCTTCGTAATGATCGGCTGCCTTATGTTCCTCGGCTGCCCGTTCCGTATGATAATCCGTCTCGGAAGCGGCGACTTAAACGCACTGCTTGGCTTTGTCGGCTTCGCGCTCGGCATCCTTACAGGAGTATTTTTCCTCAGCAAGGGCTACAGCCTTAAGCGTACCTACAAGCTTCCGACAGCAGAGGGAACTGTACTTCCGGTTATCGAAGCCGTACTGCTCATCCTCCTTGTACTCGCTCCTGAATTCATCTTCTTCACAGAAGCAGGCGGCGGCCCCGGCGCAAAACACGCAGCAATCATCATCAGCCTTGCGGCAGGACTTATCGTAGGCATACTCGCACAGCGCACCAGACTCTGCATGGTAGGCGGAATCCGTGACATCGTTCTCTTTAAGGAGTTCAAGCTCATCTCCGGCTTCATTGCGATCTTCGTAAGCTGCCTTATCTGCAACCTCATCCTTACAGCCGTTACCGAAGGCACCTTCTTCAAGCTTGGCTTTGCCGAGCAGCCTATTGCTCACAATGACGGCCTTTGGAATGCTCTTGGCATGTACCTCACCGGCTTTGGCTGCGTACTTCTCGGCGGCTGCCCGTTAAGACAGCTCGTTCTTTCGGGAGAGGGCAACACAGACAGCGCTGTTACTATCATCGGCCTCATGGTGGGCGCAGCATTCGCGCATAACTTTGGTCTCGCTTCAAGCGGCGCAGGTCCTACACCTGCAGGACAGATCGCGGTAATCATCGGAATCATCGTTGCTGCGGTGATCGGCTGCGTAAACACCTTCCGCACCGAATAAGCCGAGTCCATGCCGCTTACAAATAAGCACAGGCAGAAAATAAACGCAAACAGACCATTTATAAATGATATAATAGGAGAATCACTATGAAAACACTAGACGCCAGAGGATTAAGCTGCCCTGAACCGGTCATTATGATAAGAAATGCCATGGCATCCAAGGATGCGGCATATCAGATAATAGTTGACAATGCTGTGAGCCGTGAGAACGTGACCCGCTTCGCGGAGCATCAGGGCTACAAGGTCGATGTCACAGAGGCAGACGGAGAATTCACCCTCAACATAACAAAATGATCTGCATCGTCACATTTTAACATTACGATTTACATCGCCACATTATAACCAAATGATCTACATCGCCACATTTTACTCTCATTTCGGATCTGTCCGCTTTAAAAAGCGCTGCGACGCGGAGGGAATTCCGGCAAGGCAAATGCCGGTCCCGCGAACTTTAAGCTCAAGCTGCGGCACCTGCGTGCGCTATGAGGCGGACAGCCCCAAAACAGAATTTATAACTCCCGGTGAAACCGAACAGATAGTTGAGGTTTTGCCGGGAGACGGCGCTTATAACGTTAAATTTAAGGCAGAAAACAGCTGACACAGCCGGAACGACAAGATTGCCGGAACGATCCGGGCCGCCGTCGCGGCAGGACTGCCGGCTGCCCCTGGAGATCACACATGGAAACAGAGATCAAACTTACAAAGCTCGCAAGCTGCGCGGGCTGCGGCGCAAAGGTAGGTGCCGGAACATTAGTAAAGCTCCTTGACGGATTTAAGTCCCACTCGGACCCGCGCCTTATCGTGGGCTATGACAAAAGCGATGACGCAAGCGTCTATGTCATAAATGACGACACCGCCATCATCCAGACGACCGACTTCTTCCCTCCCATTGCGGACGATCCGTACCTCTATGGTCAGATCGCGGCAGCCAATGCCTTAAGCGACGTATATGCCATGGGCGGTGAACCAAAGCTCGCCTTAAACATCATGTGCATCACGGATGCCATGCCCAAAGAAGCAGTGCGCGAGATACTCCGCGGCGGCTATGACAAGGCATATGAGGCGGGCGCCATCATCACAGGCGGCCACACCATAAGCGGAAGCGAGCCGATCTATGGCCTTGCGGTCACCGGCTTTGTCCACCCGTCAAAGGTACTTACAAACAGCGGCGCAAGACCCGGCGACGTCCTCATTCTCACCAAACCGCTCGGCATCGGCATACTTACTACAGCCGCCAAGGCAGGCCTCGTGGATGAGCCCACACTAAAAAAAGTCTATGCCCAGATGCGCGAGCTGAACAAATACTCAAGGGACATTGCCATAAAATACGAGATCCACAGCTGCACCGATGTCACGGGCTTTTCGCTCCTCGGACACAGCTACGAGATGGCCGAGGGAAGCGGTGTCACTATCCACATCAGCATTCCGGACGTGCCCTACCACAAGGAGGCGTGGGAGCCCGCGTCGATGGGTTTCATCCCCGCCGGCGCATACCGGAACAGAGAGTATGCCGAGGCCGGAGTCAAGGTCGCGGGAAATGCTGACCGCGCTATGCTTGACATCCTATTCGACCCGCAGACAAGCGGCGGACTGCTGCTTGCCGTGGCAGAAAAAGATGCCGCGGCCTGCCTTAAGGAACTTAAGGACAGCATACCTGCGGCATCCATCATTGGTTATGTAACGAATCGTCTCGATGACCCGATCATACTTGAGACGTGATATTCAAGACACTTAAACGAAAGAGGATTAAGCCTGCGCGGCTTAATCCTTTTTCATTGCAACCACTTCCAAACTTATTTATTTTCAAGGAGTTTTTTATTTATGCAGTTAACCGGAAGCGGCTCGCCTCTAAGCACTGCAACCATACCGTCCATAGACTCCTGCACCATGGCAAGTCTTGTAGCCAGGGTACCGCTTGCGCAGTGAGGTGTCATGATGAGATTATCAAGCTCGAAAAGCTTCTCATACGGATGCGGCTCATTCTCAAAAACATCGCAGGCAGCGCCTCTGATGATTCCATTCTTAAGTGCCTCGTAGAGAGCCTTCTCGTCAACGCAGGCACCGCGTGCACCATTTACCAGGCAGGCTGTAGGCTTCATAAGCTTAAGCGCATCCATGTCGATGAAATGCTCGCTGTCAGCTGTAAGAGGCATGTTGAGGGAAATGACATCGGCATTCTTAAGGAGCTCCTCCTTGGTCATATAGGTAACGTCAAGCTCCTTCTCAAGCTCCTCACTGAGACGTGTGCGGTTATTGTAGACGACCTTCATGCCGAGGCCCTGGCACTTCTTGGCAACCATTCTGCCGATGCGGCCGAAACCGAAGATACCAAGAGTTGCGCCATTGACAGCCATGTTATGTGTTGGGAACTGCGGTGCAAACCACTTGCCGTTTCTTACCCATCTGTCCTGGCGTGTGATGCCTCTTAAAATGTCAAATATCATGATGGCAATGTGCTCTGCTGTACCGTCTGACACCGAAAGCGGTGAATTGCATACCGCAACGCCCTTCTCTGCCGCATAATCTGAATCGATATGATTGGTTCCCACTCCGAGGTTGCCAACTACCTCAAGCTTAACAGCCTTATCAAGGAGCTTCTTATCTACCGGTCTCTCTGACAGAGTAAAGTAGCCCTCATACTGATCTATCACATCATATATCTCATCATAGCTGAGCCACTCCTCAGGTACGGTGATGTCAAACTCATCCTTATACTTTGCGTATGCCTCCTCAGGCATGTTGCAGGCAAGCAGAATCTTCTTCTTCATTTTAAGTTCCCCCTCTTGATATGAAATAAACAAAACGTGTGCTGTGTTGGTGCTGTGTTAATGCT
>JAUNNP010000002.1:85354-90964 GCA_030531385.1 Eubacteriales bacterium | reverse complement strand
AATTTTAAAGCTTAATTTAAAGCTTAAGGTTTGGATATATTATAAGCCCGGAGCATATTAAAATCTGGCCTGTCAGGGCCTTTTGGGGAGGATAAAGCTATGATTCTGGCAATTGATATGGGCAACTCCAATATTAAGATCGGTGTTGTTAAGGATATCGACAATGTTATTGAGGAACGTGTTTCTACAGCACACTATAAGTCAAGTCTTGAATATGGGCAGGACATTCTGGCAGTGCTTAATTTTCACAGCGTTCATGTCTGTGAGATAGAAGGCGCGATACTGTCATCTGTTGTTCCGGCCCTTACGGGTGTTGTTGCCACAGCAATCAGAAAGGTCCTTCGCTTAGAGCCTATCATCGTTTCCTGCAGCATGAAGATGGACATAGGACTTCATAAGTTCCAGTATCCGAAGGGAATCGGACCTGACCTTATCGTAGGCATGGAGGCTGCTTATTACTATTATCCTACACCCTGCATCAGCGTAAATATGGGCACAGCAACAACTGTTACAGTCGTTGATTCCGATGGAGAATATCTTGGAGGAGCCATACTTCCCGGAATGAAGACCAGTCTTAATGCTCTTACACAGAATGCCGCAATGCTTCCCGAGATCAGTCTCGAGGATCCGGGCCGCCTCATTTCCCAGAATACAGAGCGAATGATAAGAGGCGGAATCATGTATGGAAATGCTGCCCAGATCGACGGACTTGTTGAAAGGGTAGAGGAAGAGCTCGGAACGACCTGCCATATTGTTGCTACAGGAGGAATGGCAAGATTTGTTGTGCCTTACTGCAAGAATACAAAGAGAATAGTTCGTGACGACGCGCTCCTTATGAAGGGACTTATGAGGCTTTATGAGCTCAATAAGACAGACAGCAATTCCTGCAAGGCCGACTGAGCCAAAAGCAGGATCGACAAAAGACCGGCTGAGCCAAAAGCAGGACTGACAAAAAAAATAGACGAACGATTATAGTTATATATGGGAAATTCTTCAAATTTAAAGGATGAAATTGAAAAGAGACGTACCTTTGCGATAATTTCGCACCCGGATGCAGGTAAGACCACACTTACGGAGAAGTTCCTTCTTTATGGAGGAGCGATCAATCTTGCCGGAACTGTAAAGGGAAGGAAGGCTGCGAAGCATGCGGTATCTGACTGGATGGAGATCGAGAAGGAAAGAGGTATTTCGGTAACCTCATCTGCCATGCAGTTTGAATTTGGCGGCAAGGTAATAAATATCCTTGATACACCGGGACACCAGGACTTCTCAGAGGATACCTACCGTACGCTTATGGCAGCAGACTCCGCTGTCATGGTCATTGATGGCTCGAAGGGCGTCGAGGCGCAGACTATAAAGCTTTTCAAGGTCTGCGTCATGAGAGGCATTCCGATTTTTACATTTATCAATAAGTTTGACCGTGAGGCACGCGATCCGTTTGAACTTCTTTCAGAGATCGAGGACGTGCTTGGTATTCATACCTGCCCTATAAACTGGCCTATCGGCTGCGGAAAGAACTTTAAGGGAGTCTATGAGAGAGCCGAAAGAAATGTCATCACCTTTAAGGCTGAAATGGGCGGCGCAAAGGAGCTTGAGACCCATGAGTATGATATTGATGATCCGGGCATAAAGGATGCCATTGGCTTTATCAACTATGATAAGCTCATGGAAGACATTGAGCTGCTTGACGGTGCTGCCGATGAGCTTGACCTTGATAAGGTAAGACACGGAAAGCTGAGCCCTGTATTTTTCGGCTCTGCTCTCACAAACTTTGGCGTTGAACCGTTCCTCAAGAACTTCCTGCAAATGACGAGCACGCCGCTTCCGAGAATGAGCGACCAGGGTGTCATAGATCCGATGGAAGAGGGCTTTTCGGCATTTGTATTTAAGATCCAGGCAAACATGAACAAGGCTCACAGGGACAGAGTTGCCTTTATGCGTATCTGCTCAGGCGAGTATGAGGCCGGCATGGAAGTAAATCATGTTCAGGGCGGCAAGAAGATAAGACTTACTATGCCCACCCAGATGATGGCGGATGAAAGACAGATAATTCAAAATGCCTATGCCGGAGATATCATCGGCGTATTTGACCCCGGTATCTACAGCATCGGTGATACCCTATGCGTATCGCCTAAAAAGTTCAAATATGAGGGCATTCCGACCTTTGCTCCTGAGCATTTTGCGAGAGTGCGCCAGATAGATACGATGAAGCGCAAGCAGTTCCTTAAGGGTGTAATGCAGATCGCCCAGGAAGGAGCCATCCAGATATTCCAGGAGATCAATTCCGGCATGGAGGAGATCATCGTAGGCGTGGTCGGCGTGCTTCAGTTTGAGGTGCTGCTGTACCGCCTTAAGAGTGAGTATAACGTAGAGGTGGGACTCGAGCAGCTGCCTTATGAATATGTGCGCTGGATCGATAATCCGGCCGAGGTCGACATCGACAAGATCCAGGGAACCAGCGACATGAAGAAGGTCCAGGACTTAAAGGGAAATCCGCTTCTGCTTTTTGCGCATGAGTGGAGTCCGAGAATGGTCCTCGAGAGAAACGAGGGGCTTAAATTAAGCGAGTTTGGAACCGCAAGAGACTAAACCTCGAAAATGCCTCAGCGGCAGAGCTCGGCGATGGCGAGCGCATAAACAACAGCGGCGTCCTGCAGCTCACTTATAGGCATGAACTCATCTGCGCCGTGCATATGAGTATCGGTATCCTCGCCGACAGCGCCAAAGGCAACGCCGTTTTTAAGGCTATGGACATAAGTTCCGCCTCCTATGGCGACTGCACGTCCATCGCGGCCTGTCACAGCCTCATAGCAGCCAAGGAGCGTCTTTACAAAGTCACTGTCAGCATCCACTGCGTGAGCCGGCACAAAGCTGTATTCAAAATTAAAGCCCGCAAATTCGGCCCTCTCGCCTACTTCGGCGATGAGGGTCTTTTCGTCTGCGCTTACCGCGGTCCTTGAGTCAAACTTAAGGCTAACAGCATTTTCATCTGCCCTTAAGATATCCGGCGAAAGCGTGGTGCAGCCTGACCTTTCGTCTTCTATGTCTATGCCAAGCTGGGATCCGCAATGGTCTCCGTACTGGAAGAGGATAGCCATCTTTTTGATCGCGGCATTAAGTTCTCTGTTGTCAAAATCAAGCTCAGCAAGTATCTGAAGCATTACCACAGCCGCGTTGACTCCTCTTTCAGGTGTCGAGGCGTGAGCGGTCTGACCTTCTATATGAAGGTGCAGAGCCGTGCCCTGCTCAGAGCTGTGCTGTGCGCTGCCGCTGCCGCCTTCGCTGCCTTCGTAAGTTTCTTCCGGACTTATGGTATATTCAAATTCCTCTCCGAGAGTCTGGCTTACGGCTTCGGCCGCAGCCTCGAGCTCGGCCTTGGTGAAACCTGCGATTACTGCATCAGCCTTTCCGGGAACGATATTTATGGTGCTGCCGCTCTCGCAGGAAATAAGCTGCGGTGAAGTATTTATTACATTAAAATGCTTTGAGAGCTCACCCCTGAACTGGCCCTTTTCGATATTTATGAGCGGGAATTCGGCATCCGGACTGAAGGTCATCGGAGCTTCTTCCTCATCCTTATAATAATATTTTATGTCAGAGGAGCCGCACTCCTCATCTGAACCGAGTATAAGTCTGCAGTTTTTGCTGATGCCGATTCCAAGTTCCTTTATGGCACGCATGGCATAAAGCGCGGCAACAGCAGGGCCCTTGTCATCAGAGGCGCCCCGTCCGTAGATCGCGTCTCCCTTTATGACAGGCTTAAAGGCCTCGGTGACAGTCCAGCCGTCTCCGGGGGCCACGACATCCATGTGGGCGAGAATATCAAGCTGATGCGGTGCGGCAGGAACGGGGGCGGCGCCGAAGGCTTCGGGTGCCTTTCCGGCGTCAGCATTTCCCGCACCGGAAAGCAGGTCGGCCGTGATGACGCGGTCATAGTAGTTTTTTGTACTGAAGCCATAGGACTCGCACAGCTTTTTTGCTGCCATCAGGGCTTTGTGCGGACCCGGCCCATAGGGCTTGCCGCCTTCAGCCTTACCCTTTACCGAATCAATACTGCAGAGACTTATAATGTCGGAGGTCATCTCGTCAGTGTGGTCCAGAATATATTTTCTGATTGTTTCAATTAAGGTCATGTCTATATGCATATTAAGCTTCCTCTTTCATTTCGTTTTCTGCTATACTATAAAACCGAAAGCTCTTAAAGTAAAGTTCAGTGATTTCAGAAAGACAAACTTGTTATGGAAAATTTTTTTATAGCGCTTAATGCGGTGATGCCGCTTGCAATCTACATTGTAATAGGAATAGGCATAAAGAAGTTCAAGCTGGCAGAGGAGAGTCTCCTAAAGGGAATGAATGCCTTTGTCTATAAGATGTTTTTTCCTGTGATGATGTTCTCTAATATCTATAAAACGGATTTTGCCGGACTGTTCGATCCGATGGTGGTTTTCTTTGCGCTTGGAGCGACCATAGTGTATCTGGCTGTGCTTTGTGTGATAGTCCCGAGGGCAATAAAAAGCAGAGCGACAGCGGCGAGCTATATTCAGGCGGCATTTCGCGGGAACATAGTGATCTTCGGGCTTCCGCTTGCGGGAAGTGTGCTTGGCGCTGAAAATGTCGGGCCCGTCAGCATTGTGTGCGCATTTATGGTTCCGTTTTACAATGTTGCTGTGGTCCTGCTGTTTGAATATTTCTGCAGCACGGATGAAAAAAGCAGCATTAAGGACCTTGCGGTGAAGGTTGCGAAAAATCCTCTCATAATCGGAGCAGCTGCCGGAATCCTGTATAATATGACAGGTCTTCCCACTCCCCAGCCGGTGGCAAAGGTCATAAGCGATATTTCCTCCGCGACTACAGTGATATCTCTCATAATACTTGGAGCTTCCCTGCAGTTCTCAAGTGTCGGGGCGAATCTTAAGTATCTTATAAGCGGCTGCGCCCTGAAGCTTATTATCTTCCCGGGTGTCACGATGGCTGTTTCGGTCCTGCTGAATATAAGGGGAGCGAACCTTTTCGGAGAGCTGATGGCCTTTGGTACTCCGGTTGCGGTCTCTTCTTATGTTATGGCCTACAATATGGGCGCTGATCATCAGCTGGCTGCGCAGTTTGTGGCCTTCAGTACGATCGCGTCTGTATTTACAATATTCATGTGGGTATATCTGCTGCTGAATTTCGGCATGATCTGATCGGACTTTTTTTCAGGAGCCCTTTTAGAAAGAGGGGCAGCATCTTCTCCGAATACTGGCAGATGGAGTAGTTTCCGTTGGAAATGCACCAGTCGTACATCATTGCGCGCTCATATACAGCATAGGCTTTTGTGATGTCGTTAATAGAGAGGTCGTCGCGCCATATGTCAAGCTCCTTGCCCTCGACTGCTATCTGCCGAAGCAGCTTATAATAGGTGCGGTCGGGATCGAGCAGATGCTTTTCGCCCTTGGTGATAAGCTGAGATCCGAAAAGCTGGGAGAGGAGCGATACCGACACGGTATTTTCAAGCATCAGGAAAAGCTCCCTGTTCATAAGGAGCAGCTTATCTATCGGGGAAAGCTCTGTATCCATGGTCTGCACAAGCTCCTCGTACTTCTGGTCAAACAGGTAAGAAAGAGAGCCAAG
>JAUNNP010000002.1:19123-85344 GCA_030531385.1 Eubacteriales bacterium | reverse complement strand
GAATTAAAATAGTGGTAGAAGGTGCCCTTTGAGGTCTGGGACAGTTCTGCTATGTCATCAATAGTTGTGTTATTGTAGCCGTATTGGTAAAACAGCTTCCATGCTGCGGAAACGATGCGGCTTTTTGTTTCGTTCGAGGTTTTTTTCATGCTGTTTCTTGTTGGAAGCCGGGCCTTTGGCCCGGCTTCTGCGATACTTCAATAATATATCAGTGAATTACAATGTTTAGTTCAGTTTGAAGTTTAGTAAAAATATGGCTAAAAATCAAGTATTTTTATGAATGTGTTGTTGTTAAGTCTATAATTCGGTCGATATTTTATTTTAGTTTTGATGGTGTTAGAATGGTTTTCGTGTTTTTTAGAAAGGATGATTTTATATGAATTGGGAAATTATTGTATTTTTGGCTTATTTCATTATCCTGTTCTTTGTTGGTCTTATTTTCTATTTTGACGGAAGCAATAAGAATCAGGAGGACTATTTCCTTGGCGGACGTTCAATGGGTCCGTGGGTGACTGCTATGTCGGCACAGGCTTCAGATATGTCAGCATGGCTCCTTATGGGACTTCCGGGATCGATCCTAGCATTTGGCTTTGGACAGATATGGATCGGTATCGGACTTGCTATAGGTACAGCTCTTAACTGGATCTTCTGCGCGGAGAGACTCAGAAAGTTCAGTAAGGCAGCAAATGACGCAATCACTCTTCCGCAGTATCTTACCAATCGTTTTGCTTCTGACAAGAAGACACTTCAGGTCATCTGCGCAGTCATTTTCATGATTGCCTTCACTGTATATGTTGCGTCAGCATTTGTAGCAGGAACATCAGTGTTTACAATGCTGTTTCCGGGAATGTCAGACAGACTTGCAATGACTATATTTGCGCTTATTATTATCGGTTATACCTTCCTTGGCGGCTTCAAGGCAGTCTGCTGGACCGACTTTTTCCAGGGAATACTGATGCTTGTGGCACTGCTTGCGGTTCCAATCATCGTTGTTACGACTCAGGATCTTGATACTTCACTTCTCCAGACCGTATATCAGTATACGGATGCCAGCGGAGCGGCCGTTACCTGTGACTTTGGAGCCGGTATCTTTTCAGCATCATGGAAGGAGATAGTTTCCGGTCTTGCATGGGGACTTGGATATTTCGGAATGCCGCATATCATTATTCGTTTCATGTCTATTGAGAAGCCTTCAATGGTCAAAAAGTCTGCAGCGGTAGCAATCGTCTGGGTAGTTCTTTCAATCGGAGCAGCCTGCTACATGGCTTACCTTGCACGTATGATAGTTGGTGAGGAGCTTCTTACACAGGGTGCACAGAAGACTGTATTTATCGTTATGGCGCGTAAGTTCTTCCCGCCGGCGATCGCAGGCTTCCTGCTTGCAGCTATTATGGCGGCATCTGTTTCAACTGCTGATTCACAGCTGCTTGTTGCATCAAGCTCATTCACGGCGGATATTTATCAGCCGCTTATCAGAAAGGAAGCGAGTGATAAGGAGGTCCTTAATATGGGCCGTGCGGCTGTAGTCGTTATAGCAGTCATAGCATACCTTATAGCAACCTCGAACGGAGCCGGAGCACAGGCTATTATGAATCTGGTGGAAAATGCATGGGGCATCTTCGGAGCAGCCTTCGGACCTGTTGTTATACTCTCGCTCTTCTGGAGACGCTTTAACTATACAGGCGCATGCGCAGGCGTGGTAGTCGGAGCGCTCGTTGATATAATCTGGCTTTACTGGCTGTCATCGACAGGCGTATATGAGCTTCTTCCGGGATTCATCGCAGGCTTTGCAGCTGCAGTTGTGTTTACACTTATTTCGGGAGAACCTGAAAAAGAAGTTACAGATATATTTGACAAGGCTACAGCAGCTGATTATCAGGACTGATCCTTGGTTTCAGGCCTTCAGGCTTCCGGCGCAGAGTTTTGACGCCGTGGCTCTGAAGGCTTTTATTATGTCCTTTTTCTTGAATATAAACACAATATGTAGTAGACTACTGTATGTGAACTTCAATGAATTGTAGACTGAATATAAAAACTGCAATTTTCATGAACTTTTTAGTGTTGAGAGGCATATTGATGGATAATAATATCAGGGCAGAAGCGAACGGGTTAAGTATAGCGGGGCTTGTATTTGGGATACTTGCTGTGCTCAGCAGCTTTACGGTAGTATTTATACCGTTTTTTGCTTCAATGGCCATTACATTTTCGCTGCTTTCAAGAGGCAATAAAAAAATGAATGTGCAGGCAATCGCAGGCAATATACTCGCAATCGTCAGCATTATCATAGGTCTGCTTATTTGTTCTATAATTCTGGTACTTATAATAGGCGGAATATCTGAGCTTTTCTCTTCGGGAAGCTTCCATTTTGATTATGAATATATTTCACCGGTAATTGAAAATATTACCGGAGGAACGATCTGAAGAAGGAGGCGAAATGATGAGAGTTAAGGAATGCAAGGCGCTCGCAAGGGAGACGCTTATAGGACGATATGGCATATTGATAGCAGCGTATTTCATAACGCTCCTTGTATCGGTCGTGATATTTGCCGCTTCGGCCGCATGCTTTATTTTTGCTGTTTATCATGCGGGTCTCCTTAATAAGGATTTTGGCTTCAATGCCGTATTTTCACTTCCGCTTATATCTCTCGGAGTGGTTGCGGGACTTGCGCTGTTTGTATTTTCATGGATAGTTTACTGGTGGTTTGAGATCGGACGCAAGAAGCTGATGATAAATATATGCCGCGGAAGAGTTTACGGACTTGGAGATATTTTCTATGCCTTTAAATCGGGATCGCATCCATGGAATTATATCCTGACAGGTATAATCCTGATATTTATCCCGTTTTTGACAGGCGGGATCGGAACTGCCGCAGCACTGCTTATAACACTTCTCATGAAGGATACGGCCTGGTGCGTGGTCATCATCGCCCTCGTGCGTATACTTATAGCTGTAATTTCTGCTTATATCATGGTCAGCTTTATGCTGGCTAAGATCATAGTTGTGGACAGACCTGATATTGATGCGCTGAGTGCTTTTGGAAGATCAGGCAAGCTTATGAAGGGTAGACGCCTTAAGGGCTTCTGGCTCATGTATTTCAGCTTTCTTTTTTGGAACCTGCTGATCGCTGTATGCAGCTTTGCGGCCTTATGGGTGCTTCCGTATATAGAGTGTACCAATGTTATTTTCTATCTGGATGCCGAAGGATCGACATGGCAGATACCGGGAGCGAAGACTAAGTCTGAGCCGGCGCCCGAACCCGCGCCGGAGCCTGCACAGGAGCCTGCAGTTGAGCCGGAGCCGGCGCCCGAGCCGGCGGCAGAGCCCGTACCGGAGCCTATACCAGAAGCCGGGGCTGAGCCTGCACTCGCAGAAGCAGACACAATTAGCGAAGAACCGGAAAATACAGAGCCGGTAAATACAGAACCGGAACAGGAGAGCCAGACATGAGATGCCCGTATTGCAGTTCAGACAATACCAAAGTAATCGATTCAAGACCTGCGGATGACAATACATCCATCAGAAGAAGACGTCAGTGTGAGGAATGCGGTAAGCGCTTTACGACCTATGAAAAGCTTGAGACCATGCCGCTCATGGTCGTAAAGAAGGATAATACAAGAGAAGCCTTTGACCGTTCCAAGATCGAGTCCGGCATACTGCGCTCCTGCCATAAGAGACCTATATCAACAGAACAGATCTCAAGGATAGTAGATGATATCGAAAACGAGCTTTTCGCGACCGGTGAGAATGAGATCTCCACAAATATCATAGGTGAGAAGGTCATGGCTAAGCTTAAGGACCTCGATCAGGTCGCATATGTGCGCTTTGCCAGCGTTTACAGAGAGTTCAAGGATGTAAATACGTTTATTGAGGAGATCGGTGAGCTTCTTAAGAAGTGATCACGGGACAAAGCAGTTATGGCGGATATAAAACAGATACTGTATCCAAAAGCATATGTCAGCAGTATTTATGAATATGATTTCGATCTGGCATACAGAAACGGAAAGCGCCTTGTGCTTTTTGATATAGACAATACAATGGTGCCTCACGGAGCTCCCGCCGATGAAAAGAGCAAAGCCTTTATAAGCAGTCTTAAAGAGAAGGGCTGGAAGCTGTGCGCTGTTTCAAATAATAAGGAGCCAAGAGTTAAAATGTTTTGTGACGCAGCAGGCGTGCCCTACATTTTCAGCGCCGGAAAGCCCGGAGCCCGCGGCTATCTTGACGGAGCGGAAAAGACAGGAACAGCACCTGAAGAAGCGATATTTTTCGGCGACCAGATATTTACCGATATTATCGGGGCAAACAATGCCGGGATAGAAAGTGTTCTCGTTAGGCCAATCGATAAAAGCACGGATGAGATACAGATAGTTCTCAAGCGCATTTTGGAAAAACCGATCATTAAGGCCTACTTTAAAGAGAAAGGTCTTGCAATCGAGGATTATATCATTTAAAATATCATAGATTATAGTGTCAAAGGATCGCGGACATGAAGTGCCGGACGGTCCGGAACCAGCAGAAATTTAAGAGAAATTAAGGATGGAGGAATATATATGATCTCAGCAGGTGATTTCAGAAACGGAATGACAGTAGAAATCGAGGGTAAGGTTCTTCAGATCGTGGAGTTCCAGCATGTTAAGCCGGGTAAGGGTGCAGCCTTCGTAAGAACAAAGTGCAAGGACGTTATCAACGGTGGTGTTGTCGAGAAGACATTCAGACCTACAGAGTCTTTCCCACAGGCTCCTATCGAGAGAAAAGAAATGCAGTATCTTTACAAGGATGGCGAGCAGTTCATTTACATGGATATGGAGAGCTACGAGCAGCTTTCTCTTAACGAGGATCTTATCGGCGATGCTATGAAGTTCGTTAAGGAGAACGAGATGTGCCGTATCTGCTCATACAAGGGCAATGTATTCTCAGTTGAGCCTCCTATGTTTGTTGAGCTTGAGATCACAGATACCGAGCCGGGCTTAAGAGGCGATACAGCTACAAACGTTATGAAGCCGGCTACAGTTGAGACCGGTGCAGAGATCAAGGTTCCGATCTTCGTAAATATCGGAGACAAGATCCAGATCGACACACGTACAAGCGAGTATCTTAAGAGAGTTTAATAACGGATTTTATTTATCGCGGGTGCCCGGCTTTAAGGCCGGGCACTTACTTTATCAGTCTGATTGCGAAGGCGGTCTGTACGAGGCTGCAAAAACGCGCAGACTTATATATCGTACATGGAGAAGGATATGAATAAAATAATCGATATATTAAACAGCAAGGCAGCCGCAGCTTTTGAGGCCGCAGGCTATGACCCGTCAGCAGGCAAGGTAAATGTCAGCAACAGGCCGGATCTTTGCGAGTATCAGTGCAATGGGGCCATGGCACTTGCTAAAAAAGAGCATAAAAAGCCCATCGATATTGCAAATGCTGTCGCCGCCATTCTTAAAGAGGATCCGGCATTTGCAAAGGCCGAAAGCTGTATGCCGGGCTTTATCAACATGGACTTAAGCGGAAGTTTTCTTGCAGAATATATCTACGGTATGCAGGAGAGCGAAACAGCCGGACTTATAAAGTCGGATGATCCAAAGAAGATCATGGTGGACTACGGCGGGGCAAATGTTGCAAAGCCGCTTCATGTGGGACACCTTCGCTCGGCAGTTATTGGCGAGGCCTTAAAGCGTATCGGTGCTGCTCTTGGAAATGAGATGACAGGAGATGTGCATCTTGGAGACTGGGGTCTTCAGATGGGACTTATTATTGAGGAGCTTAAGGACAGGGGACAGACGGAATTTACTTTGTCAGACCTTGAGGAGATCTACCCGGCAGCTTCAAAGAAGTCCAAGGAGACAGATGATGACGGAAAGCCTACAGAGGCCGCTGCTGAGTTTAAGGCGCGCGCGTTAAATGCTACTGCCGCGCTTCAGAGCGGTGACTCTGAGTGCATTGAGATCTGGAAACGCATAATGGAGCTTTCGGTTGCAGACCTTAAGAAGAACTATGACGATCTGGATGTTCATTTTGAGCTCTGGAAGGGCGAATCAGATGTGCAGAAGTATATTCCGGATATGCTTCAGAGCTTTATCGATAAGGGTATAGCCTATGAGTCCCAGGGGGCACTGGTCGTTGATGTACAGGAGGAGACTGATACCAAGGAGCTTCCGCCGTGCATAGTAAGAAAGTCAGATGGTTCGGCGCTTTATGCAACGACAGATCTTGCCACTCTTGTGGAAAGAGAATTGCTTTATAAGCCCGACGCATATGTATATGTAGCAGATCAGAGGCAGAGCCTTCATTATCAGAGCTTTTTCAGAGTTGCCAGGAAGGCGGGAATCGTAAGACCTGAGGAAACACTTGATTTCCTTGGCTTCGGTACCATGAACGGCAAGGACGGAAAGCCGTTCAAGACCCGTTCCGGCGGAGTTATGAGGCTGGAGGTGCTTATTTCGGATATCTGTGATTCGGTATATGAGAAGATAAGAGCTACCAGAGACGAAAGCGAGATAAGCGAGGCCGAGGCACGTGAGATATCAAAGATCGTCGGACTTGCCGCGCTGAAATACGGTGACCTCTCAAATCAGGCTGCCAAGGATTATGTGTTTGACATAGACCGCTTTACAAGCTTTGAGGGAAATACGGGTCCGTATATCCTGTATACGATCGTAAGGATCGGCAGCATTCTTAAAAGGTGCAGTGAGGCTGAAAGAAATGCAGTCGTAACTAAGGATGTGATCCTTAAAGCAATCGATGGGTCGGCAGATGTCAGGGATCTGGCCATAGTGCTTTCACGCTATAATGAAATCATTCCGGCGGCCTGGGAGCAGCTTGCACCGCACAAGATCTGCCAGTTCATCTACGAACTCGCAAACGCTTTCAACACCTTCTATCATAATGTAAAGATACTTACAGAGGAGGATGCTGAAAAGAAGGCAGGCTACATTGCCATGCTGAAACTGACAAAGCGTGTGCTCGAGGACTGCATCCATATGCTGGGCTTCTCCGCCCCGGAAAAAATGTGATTGGAGCGGTTTTAGATGAAAGACGGATTTATTAAGGCAGCGGCTGTAACGCCGGAGCTTAAAGTAGCGGATATCGAATATAACACAAATGAAATAATTAAACTGATGCATGAGGCGGCAAAGGAGGGCGCTAAGATAATAGTGTTCCCTGAGCTTTGCATAACAGGCTATACCTGCAGGGATATTTTCTATAATGAGCTGCTGCTCGATAGATCAATAGAGGCATTGCTTAAGATAGCAAAGGAAAGCAGCGGGCTTGATGCTGTTATCTTTGTCGGACTTCCAATTGACTATGACAGCAAGCTCTACAACACAGCGGCAGCCATTTGCCGCGGTAAGGTCCTGGGGCTTGTCCCCAAAATGAATATCCCAAACTACGGCGAGTTCTATGAGACCCGCCAGTTTAATGCGGGCTTTTATGAGACTGTGGAGCTTTACTTAGGCGGCAGCAGAGTGCCGTTTGGTGCCGGGCAGCTTTTTTGCTGTGATTCAATGCCGCTTCTTAAGATAGGAACAGAGATCTGCGAGGATCTCTGGGTACCGGACCCGCCTAGCACAGATCTCGCACTTGCGGGAGCCACAGTCATAGTCAACCTTTCGGCCAGTAATGAGATCACCGGAAAGAGCAGCTACAGATACGATCTTGTTGCAGCCCAGTCCGCAAGGACCTACTCCGCGTATATTTATGCCAATGCAGGCTGGGAGGAGTCCACTCAGGATGCCGTATTTGCGGGACATAATCTGATAGCTGAAGCCGGAGCAGTACTTAAGGAAAGCGAGCTTTTCTCCTTTGGGATCATAATGACTGAGCTCGATCTTAAGCTTATCAACACCAGAAGACAGCATACAAGCACCTTCCCACGCAGCGCGGATGCGTGCAAAAAGCCGTTAAGGCGAAGCTTTGAGCTTGAGGATACGGAGACCATGCTTACGAGGTTTATTGATCCGTTCCCGTTCGTACCCGGAAATGCCCTGAAAAAGGCAAAGCGCTGTGAGGAGATACTGGATATCCAGACCTACGGACTTGCCAAAAGGCTTGCACATGCCCACTCAAAGACTGCGGTAATCGGCATTTCGGGCGGACTTGACTCCACCCTGGCGCTGCTTGTCGCCGTACGTGCCTTTGACAAGCTCGGAAAGGACCGCGGGGACATAATAGGCGTTACCATGCCGGGCTTTGGAACTACGGACCGTACCTATGACAATGCTGTGTCACTGATACATAAGCTCGGACTCAGCTTTAAGGAAATAAACATTTCAGAATCGGTCCGCCTGCATTTTAAGGAAATAGGGCATGACGAGAGTGTGCACGACGTGACCTATGAAAATGGCCAGGCCAGGATGCGGACAATGCTGCTTATGGACATTGCCAACCAAAGCGGCGGTCTGGTAGTCGGAACCGGTGATATGTCAGAGCTCGCCCTCGGCTGGGCTACCTATAACGGTGACCATATGTCTATGTACGGGGTAAATGCCGGAGTTCCGAAGACTCTGGTCCGCCATCTTGTGGGCTACTACGGCGAAAGCTGCGGCGACAGCTCGGTAAAGGCCATACTTGACGATATACTTGATACACCTGTAAGTCCGGAGCTGCTTCCTCCGGATGAAAAGGGAGGGATAACGCAGAAGACAGAGGATCTCGTGGGTCCGTATGAGCTGCATGATTTCTTCTTATATCATTTTATGAGAAACGGTTCCTCGCCCGCGAGGATATTCCGCCTTTCAGAATATGCCTTCGGTGATAAATATGACAGGGAGACCATAATTAAGTGGGAGAAAAATTTCTTCAGGCGATTCTTCTCGCAGCAGTTTAAGAGAAGCTGTCTTCCGGACGGCCCCAAGGTGGGAACTGTCTGCCTGTCTCCGAGAGGCGACTGGAGGATGTCGAGCGACACAAGCTCTGCGCTGTGGCTTGCCGAGCTGGAGAAGCTCGGAGACTGACAACTCTTTGCACAAAATTTATAAAAATTTTAGAATTATACGTTTAAAAGGCAAAATTGGATTGAAATTTAAGAAAAAAAGTAATAAGATACAATACCGAATTGGTATTTAATAAAGGACTTTTTGAGTATGACCCGGAATGAATTAATTGAAAGCCTCTGCGAATCATATAGTACCTGGTACGATATGGAGCGTTATGGTGAAGAGAAGACACCTCTTAGCGCCGCAGGACAGTTTCATTCGACTGACAAGTCATATGTACTGACGGAAAAGGCCACAATGTGGACTGCTGACAGCCATGATTATCTGTATATCTACAGTATGCAGAGGCTTGACCATGAGACTTTTGCCAAATTGGTTGAGGCTGCCAAAGCTTCAGGCGAACAGCTTATCGATCCGGGAAAGAATCATAAGAGTTCTTACATTACAGCATTATTTGTCTGTAATGAGGCAGACAGCGATGCTGTTGATGCATTAAAGAAATACAAATTCAGAAAAAACTTCAGCTTCGGGCTGAAGGGCTGGGAAGAGGTCCATACGGCACTGGTCAGACTCGATGACGGCAGTATCGTCACCAACAGGGACGGTGTGAATACGGGCAAATTCCTTAATAACATTTTGTATCCTAAGAAAAAGGGATTATTAAACAAACTCAAAGGGGTGTAACAAAAATGAATGGTTTAGTATTACTCATTATCGGTGTTGCCCTTCTTGCATGTGGATATATTTTCTACGGCAAGTGGCTGTGCGAGCAGTGGGGAGTAGGAGAGGGAAATCTTCCTACACCGGCACACACCATGGAGGATGGTATTGACTATGTTCCGGCTAAGGCTCCGGTACTTATGGGACACCATTTCTCATCAATCGCAGGTGCAGGTCCTATCACAGGACCTATCAGTGCAGCAGGCCTCGGCTTCGGATGGCTGGCATGTACTCTTTGGATCGTAATCGGCGGAATTTTCTTCGGCGGCGTACATGACTTCGGTGCTCTTTTCGCATCAGTTCGTCACGGCGGAAAGTCTATCGGTGAGATCATTTCAGCAAATATGTCTGTAAGGGCTAAGCGTCTTTTCATCATCTTCTCATACCTGACACTTATCCTCGTAGTTGCAGCATTTGCTTCTATCGTTGCAGGTACCTTCGGCGCAACCTATGACGAGGCAGGCGCAGTTGATATGGCGAAGTCACTCAGCCAGGCACGTGTTGCCATGGTATCGATCCTCTTCATCGTAATCGCTATTGTATTTGGCTTCATGGTATATCGCCGCAATGTTCCTATGGGAGTTGCTACTATAGCCGGCGTTATCGCTATCGTAGTAATCATCGCTATCGGTATTAACTTCCATCCTATTTACCTCAGCACAACAGCCTGGATGTGGATCGTTGGTATCTATATTGCAGTTGCTTCCGTAACTCCTGTATGGATCCTCCTTCAGCCGAGAGACTATCTCTCATCCTTCCTGCTTTATGCTATGCTTGCACTCGCTGTAGTTGCAGTAGTTATCGCTCATCCTTCAATGGACAGCCTTCCTGTAATTCAGTCAGCTGAGTCAACAAGCCCTGTATTCCCGGTACTGTTCACAACTATCGCGTGCGGTGCTATTTCAGGTTTCCACTCACTTGTATCTTCAGGTACAACATCAAAGCAGCTCGATAAGGAGCAGGATGCAAAGCCTATCGCATACGGCGGAATGCTTCTCGAGTGCGTACTTGCTATCCTTACTCTCTGCGCAGTTGCTTATGCTTATAAGTGGAATGCTGAGAACCCGGATTCAGCTCTTAAGGGAGCAACAGCTATCTTCGGCGGCGGTATTGCAGGTATGATCACAGGCGGTGACACATCAAGCGCTCTTTACAGCACACTTTACACACTGCTTGTACTTACATATTCAGCATTCTGCCTTACATCACTTGATACAGCTACACGTCTTGCAAGATTCATGTTCCAGGAGTTCTGGATCGATTCTACAAAGGGTGAGACAGTAGAGAACGTAACAGGTTATAAGAAGACCCTTGCTAACCCATATGTAGCTACACTTATCACAGTTGTACTTGGCGTACTTCTCGGACTTAACGGATATGCAAAGATCTGGGCATTGTTCGGATCAGCTAACCAGCTTCTTGCAGCTCTCGGCCTCCTTGCTGTTGCTACCTGGCTCAGCAACATCGGCAAGAACAACAAGATGTTCCTTATCCCGATGGCATTCATGCTTGTTGTAACAATTGCTTCTCTCTGCATCAACACTGTTCAGCAGATCGGCAAGATCACAGCAGGCGGAGCTGACTGGGGTCCATATGTACAGGCTATACTTGGCGTACTTCTTATCGTTCTTGCTATCGTTCTTGCTATCGAGGGCGTTACAACTATCAAGAATGGCCCTAAGGCTAAGCAGGCCTAAAAGACAGGTCAATAAGTCAATAAGTTTATAAATAAAAATTGCTGCAGTGCATTTGCACTGCAGCTTTTTGTGTGTCAGGGGGGACGGTTCTTTTGACACACTTTTTGATTTACATGAGGATCAGCGTGTTTCTATCGGCAGGTAGTCTACGTGATGGCCCACATACTTATATGCGGGACGTATGATCTTGCTTGCGTTCATGAGTTCCTCAAGCCTGTGAGCGCTCCAACCCGGCATACGGGCTATGGCGAAGATAGGTGTGAAGAGTTCCTCGGGTATGCCGAGCATGCTGTAAACGAAACCGCTGTAGAAGTCGACATTTGCACATACAGGCTTATGAATATTGCGCTGCTCTGCAATAAGGCGTCCGGCTATGTGCTCTACGGTATCGTAAAGCTCAAATTCAGCCTGCAGGCCCTTTTCATCGGCGAGCTTTTCGGCATAGCGCTTAAGCACCCGCTCTCTTGGGTCTGAAAGGGTGTATACGGCATGTCCCATGCCATAGATAAGACCGCTTTTGTTATAAGCCTCCTTATTCAGCATTTTCCGAAGATAGCTTTCTATCTCGGCCTCATCCTCCCAGTTTTTGATATGAGCCTTTATGTCCGCAAACATATGCTGTACCTCAAGGTTTGCTCCGCCGTGGCGCGGTCCCTTAAGTGATGCGATAGACGCTGCAGTGGAGGAGTAGGTATCCGTACCTGACGAGGTTACCACATGGGTCGTGAAGGTCGAGTTGTTTCCTCCGCCGTGATCGGCGTGAAGTATAAGCGCGACATCAAGGACCTTTGCCTCAAGATCTGAATATTCTCCGTTCTCGCGAAGCATAAGGAGGATATTTTCCGCGATGGAAAGTCCTCTCTTTGGATTTCTGATCACAAGCGTGTTATTTTTCCTGAAATGCATATATGAGCAATAGGAATAAACTGCAAGCATCGGCATCTTATTGATGAGCTCAAGACTCTGGCGGAGGACATTTTCAGGAGTAATGTCATCGGCATTGCCGTCGTAGGTGTAGAGCGTGAGCACACATCGTGCCAGTGCATTCATAATGTTGCCGTTGGAAGCTTTCATGACCACATCGCGGACAAAGCGGTTCGTGAGCACCTGAAGCTGCCACATTACATCGAGGAAGTCATCAAGTTCATCTTTGGCGGGAAGGCGCCCGAAAAGAAGCAGGTAAACAGTTTCCTCAAACCCGAATTTGCGGTCCTTGATTCCGGCGATAAGGTCTTCTACGTCTATGCCCTGATAGTACAGCTTGCCGTCAGCCGGGATCTTGCGGCCTTTTTCAAGATGGTAAGCCACAACATCCGAGATCTCGGTAAGACCGGTAAGGACACCCTTTCCTGCGGAATCACGAAGACCCCTCTTAACATCATATTCAATATAGAGATTCTGATCTATGCCCTGATTCTTCATCAGTTCATTGAAAAGGTTCTCAAAGCTCTTGCGGAGATGTCCCATTTCAGTGAGATCTGGCATTTCCGGTATTTCACGTTCTTCAAGTCCTGTCATTTCTGTCAGTTCAACCTTGTTAGCCATGGTGTATACTCCTTTAAAACGAAATCATTTTTACAACAACAAAAAAGCCGTGCTGAAAGCAATAATTGTCTTATTGCGTCTTTGCACGACTATTCTCAAAGTATATTAGCAAAATACACAAAAGTCAACCGCGAGTTTTGTGTAGTCTTTGAAACCATGGGGTTTTATGCCTTGTGAATAGAGATGAAAATCAATTGACATTATTGGGTTTAAGGGTAATAATGATTGAATACGAGTAAATACAGGGCGGCAAAATCATGGAGCATCAAGCCGTCAGTAAAAATAAAAAGGATTAGACATAGGAGAGAAAAGACATGCCGGCATTTGCAGACAGAATGGCTAAGATGTCAGCGAGAGCTGATGTTACAAGAGCACTTTATAATTCGATGACAAATAAGAATGTTATCAGCTTCGGAGGCGGATCACCGGCGCGTGATACATTTCCGGTAGACGAGTTAAGAGAGATAGCAAACGATATCCTCCGCGGAGAGAGAGGACAGGAGGTGCTTGCTTACAACGATCCCCAGGGCGTTCAGGCTATGAAGGAGGTCGTTGCAGAATATATGCTTCCGCGCCGCGGCATTAACGGAGCCTCACCGGAGGAGGTAATAATCGTTAACGGCGGACTTGAGACCATGAATCTTACCTGCCAGGCATTTATCAATAAGGGCGACATTATCCTTGTAGAGGAGCCGAGCTTTGTTCAGACCATCCAGATTTTTGATATGTTTGAGGCAGAGTGCATTCCTGTAGAGTGCGATGATGATGGAATTATTGTTGAGGATATGATCGCAAAGTGCGAGAAGTACAACCCCAAGATGATCTATATCATCACTTCCTTCCACAATCCGGCTGCAAGAACGACCGGCATCGAGAGAAGAAAGGCTATTGCGGAGTATGTTAACTCGAAGGATGTTATCCTTCTTGAGGATGACCCATATGTAGAGCTCAGATATGATAATGAGGACCTTCCGGCTATCAAGGCCTTTGATAAGGTGGGCAACATTGTTTATGCCAACAGCTTCTCAAAGATCTTCTCACCGGGAGCAAGACTTGGCTACTGCCATGCAAATACTGAGATAATCGCAAAGCTTTATGATGCAAAGACAGCGACCAATTCACAGACCTCGACCATCGACCAGATGCTCTGCGCAGAGTACTATAAGAGGGGTTATTATGACAAGCATATCGAGGAGTGCCGCAGCTTTTACCGCACCAAGAGAGATGCTGTAATTACTGCTATCGAGAAGTATTTCCCTGAGGGAACCAAGATACTTAAGCCTGAAGGAGGACTCTTTGTATGGGTAGAGCTTCCTTACGGAAGTGTTGATACCACAGAGCTCTACGAGGAGTCTGTAAAGAAGATCAATGTGGCTTTCCTTGCAGGAAGAAAGTTCTTCATCAATGAGGAGAGAGGAAAGTACGGAATGAGATTGTCCTTCGGTTCACTTTCACTCGAGCAGATCGACGGCGGCCTCAAGGCGCTCGGCGGACTTATAAAGGAGAAGATGGAAAAATAAATTTTTTTCTTGACGAATTAAATGAATGTGATATAATAGCACTCGCATTCATTAAAGCGCTATCGCCAAATGGTAAGGCAACGGACTCTGACTCCGTCATTTCAAGGTTCGAATCCTTGTAGCGCTGTCAACGGGGACTGGAGTTTACTTCAGTCCTTTTTTATGTTTCTGGACGGATTTTATGGAAGCTATTTTAAGCAAATATTTTGATATCAATGACGGAGGCTTCAGCATACGCTGCAAGCTCTATCACAAGGATAAGGATCTCACCGGGATAAGGCGGGTCGTTATCTTTGGGCACGGCTTAGGCGGACACCGCGACAATAAGGCGGCGGAAAAGTTTGCGGCGCGTGTCATTACCAAATACAAGGGCATCGGTGTGGTTACCTTTGACTGGCCCTGCCATGGAAGCGATGCAAGAAATAAGCTTATGCTTTCGGATTGCAATGCTTATCTGAGTCTCGTCATCGCATATGTCCGTAAGCGCTTTGACACGGACGAGCTTTATGCATATGCCACAAGCTTCGGCGGGTATCTTACGCTTAAGTACATTCATGAAAACGGCAATCCCTTCAGAAGGATCGCATTAAGGTGTCCGGCTGTCAACATGTACGAGTCCATGCTGAACAGAGTGGTGAAATCGGATGAGCTCGATAAGCTGAATAAGGGAAAGGATGTGCTTGTCGGTTTTGACCGCAAGGTAAAGATCAATAAGGAATTTTTGGATTCGCTTAAGGCAAATGACATCCGCGAGCTTGACTTCATGGATCATGCCGATGACATTTTCATAATTCACGGCACCAAGGACGAGATCATTCCGATAGCGGAGGTCGCGCGCTTTGCGGACAATAATGTTATAGAGTTTAAGGCTGTGGAGAATGCTGACCATCGTTTTACGGATCCTAAGCTTATGGATGAGGCTATCCTTCATATCACGCAGTTCTTTGATTTCAGGTAAAACAAGAGGAAATTATATTTATGAATACAGCAGAGCTTTTAGTAAAGTGCCTTGAAGAAGAAGGCGTGAAGTACATTTTTGGCATTCCCGGAGAAGAAAATCTGGAGATAATAAATGCCCTGGAAAAATCAGACATTGAATTTATTGTGGCCAGACATGAGCAGGGTGCGGCATTTATGGCTGATGTGTACGGCAGGCTTACAGGCACGGCAGGAATATGCCTTGCCACGCTTGGCCCCGGTGCCACCAATCTTATGACGGGAGTGGCCGATGCCAATTCCGACGGTGCCCCGCTTATCGCTCTTACGGGGCAGGTAGGAACCGAAAGGATGCATCTTACCTCGCACCAGTTCCTGGACCTTGTGAAAATGTTCGAGCCCATAACCAAGAAAAGCAAGCAGGTAGTTCGTCCCGACACAGTCAACGAAATAGTGAGGATAGCCTTTAAGCATGCTGAGAGCGAGAAGCCGGGAGCCTGCCTTATAGATCTGCCTGTGAATATTTCAAAAATGCCGGTCTCTGAGGGCGAGCAGCCGCTCAAAAAGCAGTATGAAAATCCTGAATTTGCGGACCTTACTGCGGTGCAGAGGGCGGCGAAACTCATCTCCGACGCAAAGTCACCGGTCATCTTCATTGGCAGCAGCGCAGTCCGCGCAAACGCGAGCAAGGCAATAACGGATTTTGTGAATACCTTCAGGATCCCTGCGGTAAATACCATGATGTCAAAGGGCGTGGTTTCCTTTGATAATCCGTACTCCATGTGGACCATAGGCATACCGCAGCATGACTATTCTAACCTTGTCATGGACAATGCCGACCTTATCATCGCGATCGGCTACGACCTCGTGGAGTATGCACCGAATAAATGGAACCGGGACCCCGACAGGAAGATAATCCATATAGATTCAAGGCCCGCAATGATAAATAAGCTGTACCAGCCTGAAGTCGAGGTAGTGGGAGATATATCCAACTCGGTCTCGTGGATACAGTCCTTTGTGAAGAGGACAAGTGCGCCGGCATTTGACGTAAAGATAAAGGAAAAAATGGCGGAGGAGTTTGCCGCGCATGATAATGATGAGAGCTTCCCGCTGAAGCCGCAGCGCATTTTAAGCGATATCAGGAAGGTACTCGATAAGGACGATATTCTGATTTCCGACGTGGGCGCGCATAAGATGTGGATCGCAAGGCAGTACCACTGCTATGAGCCGAATACCTGCATTATTTCAAACGGCTTTGCGACCATGGGCATAGCGGTTCCGGGAGCGGTCGCCGCAAAGCTCTTAAATCCGGATAAGAGGGTACTTGCGGTCACGGGTGACGGCGGCTTTATGATGAACAGCCAGGAGATAGAGACGGCGGTACGTATCGGCACGCCCATAGTCATTCTCGTCTTCAGGGATGAAAGCTATGGACTCATAAAATGGAAGCAGATGGATCAGTACGGCAAATACTCCTGCGTGGATTTCGGCGGTATAGACTATGTTAAATATGCCGAAAGCTTTGGAGGAAAGGGCTATCTTATCGAAAGCGCTGCCGGGCTGATACCGGCTCTCGAGGACGCCTTCATGCAGAAGGTGCCCTGCATAATCGACTGCCCTGTAAATTATGCTGAAAATGAAAAACTGTCCGAGCATCTAAAGAACCTGACGGTGTGAATAGTTACCACCCAAATGACCCAAATAAATTCAAGATCGTTTATTAAGGTTTACTTGCGCTTGGAATGTGTTAGGTGATAAAATATAACTAACCATGTAATTTAAGCGGCGTGATAAAGGTACAGCCTTATGATGATTTATATTTACTGCACATGCATGGCGATATCCGTGCTTGTGCTCCTTGCAATGTCCAAAAAGGATTATGAGAATATTGATACCCAGTACTGGACTATTGCTGTATTGATCCCCGTAATTATTTTAAGCTATTGGCAGCAGAGTATAGCGCAGTCACCCGGAGAGGCGCTTATAGCAAACTGCTATACCTATCTCGACAGTACTGTGATGCTTTCGGTCATGCTTTTTTCGATTATAAGGCATCAGCATATAAGGGGCCTTGGATGGTTTAAAACCATTATTTATGCGCTTGCCTTTGCTCATCTTCTGTTTGTCTGTATGAATGTGCATACTAAGCTGTATTACAGTGATGTAAGCATTCAATTCGTTCCCAACATGGGCATGGCTGTAAAATATGGGAGCGGAGCACTCAAAGTAATCCATTATATCTATCTTGGTCTGATGGCCGTTTTGATAATTGCGGCATCAGCCAGAGCCCATCTCAAAAAAGGAAATTATTCCAGAAAAACACTTGATATATATATCGGAGCCGTAGCCGCGGCTATGATCATCTATGTGGTCGAGTCTGTCATGGATTTCGGCTTCAGCCTTCTGCCGATATTATATACGGTCATGGATGTCATGCTGTATTATAATTATGACCGTGTATACTGCCATAATATTGCGGCACTCGTTTCAATAAACAATGTTTCCCATGAAAATATAGGATATGCCGCCTTTGATTTAAAGGGAGAGTATCTGAGCAGCAATATTCAGGCCAGGAGATATCTTCCTGTTCTTTCGGAGTTTACGGTCGATGAAAGGATACCAAAGGAGGAGAGCGAGGCCCGGATGATCTTTTATGATACCATGCAGCAGTTTGTCCGGGACGGCGCCGCAGAGATAACCATAGAGAATAAAAACAAATATCTTGAGCTGTCAGTGTCCTATTTTTCACTGCGAAATGAAGATGCCGTGCCGCAGGGTTTTATGTTTGCCATAAGGGATGTTACCAGGGAGCAGATACATAAAAAAGAGCTGGAGGAATATAACAGAAGGCTGAGCAGTGAGGTAAGTGAGCAGACCGCGCATATCATGGAGATCCAGCAGAAGATAGTGCTCGGAATCGCGGATATGATAGAAAACCGTGACAACAGCACGGGAGGCCATGTAAAAAGGACCAGTGATGTCATTCACTTTATAGTTGAGGAGGCGCTCAAGGAGGGACTTTCAGGTCTTACTCCCGAGATGGCGGCCGATATAGTAAGAGCCGCGCCCATGCATGATCTCGGCAAGATATCGATCGACAATTCCATACTCTGTAAGCCGGGTAAGCTTACGGATGAGGAGTTTGTGACGATGAAATCACATGCCGCGAAGAGCGGGGAGATAGTGCTTTCCATTCTTGAAGGCGTCGAGGAGCAGCACTTTGTGGAGCTCTCATACAGACTGGCGCGTCACCACCATGAACGCTGGGACGGAAGAGGATATCCTGACGGTCTTATCGGGGAGATGATACCGCTTGAGGCACGTATTATGGCAATAGCGGATGTGTATGATGCCCTTGTAAGCCGCCGCTGCTATAAGGAACCAATGAGCTTTCCCAAGGCTTCGGCAGTCATATGTGAGGGTATGGGCACTCAGTTCGACCCGTCCATGAAGCCTGTATTTTTAAGATGCAGAAGGAAGCTTGAGGACTACTATACCAAGAGCAACCGGGAGCAGCAGGAGGCAGAAAGTCATGAGATATAATAATAATAATCGAAGATTCGCGATCATTATGCTGATCTTCATGATAATCATACAGTTTAACGGCTTCATGCATTTAAGGGACAGGGACCGCTTTAATAAAACGCTTTTTACCACAGAGAGCACAGAGACCGGAGCCGCTACTGCCATGACCATAGGGCCGAGAGGCGGAAGCACGGACAGCTGGGAAAAGAAGATGACCGACAGCAGCGGAACTGAGATAAAGTTTCAGGGAATCACCATGGATGCGGTCTTGGTCAATAACTCCGAGTATAAGGTGCAGGACTGGGAGCTTACTGTTAATATCACTCAGGACTGCTATATCAATAACGGCTGGTGCGGAGTATTTGAGATATATCAGACGGATGCAAACGGCCGGGAGACTGTACAGGAGCTCGACCTCAGAAATTTCAATATAGCTGATGTAAAGCTCGAAAATATTTATGACGGAGATATACTTATCAGGCTTCGTGCGGGGGATAAGCTGGTCTATCACCCGTCAGCCGCTGATCATGAAAATGAAATAGCTGCCGGCGGCAGCATGACCGTGGGCATGATCTTCTATTATCTTGATTCGCTGGAGCTTAACGATTACAGGATAGATTATCATTATCACAAGCCTTACCTCGGCGGAGCCGAGTTATATATCTATATCATAGCGATGACCATATGGTGCGCACTGCTTATAGCTTATATTGTGGCGATCTGGGCATACAATAACGCGCAGAAGACCATGGAGCTTCAGAAGTCCAGCATTTCGGCGATCAGTGAGATATATAACGCGGTCTACATCATAGACCTATACGCCGGAGATGTGACAACTATCAGGGAAGAAGACAAGTATGTGCGCAATCGCTCAAAGAAATCGGATGCCGGGGCTGAAATGCGGGATATGGTGCACAGGTTCTGTCATGAGGATTATGAGGAGAGCATGCTTAAGTTCGTGGATCTCGATACACTCCCTAAGAGACTCGATGTAAAGGAAAGTATCAGGAAGGAATATTTGGGCAAAAACGGCAATTGGTACGAGATGCGCTTCTTTGAAATGGGACGTGATGCCGACAGAACGCTTAATAAGGCGATCTGTTCGGTTCAGGACATCAATGCCGAAAAGGAGGAGATGAAGCAGCTGCAGCTGCAGGCAGAGGATGCTGCAAGAGATCACCAGATAAAGGGAGCCTATATGGTTCAGGAGATAAAGGGGCTGAATGAGTGCATGGAGAGAGCTGCCGCAGCAGCCTGCGTCATTACAGAAAAGAGCGGCAGTGAGGAACTTAAGGAGCTGAGCAGGGATCAGCTAAAGAGGCTTGACTGTCTTACAAAGAGGATGGGCGGCTTTGTAAAGTGCGCCGAGCATATCAGGGGAGAATATGTGCCGGAGTTTAAGGAATATTCTCTTAAGGAGCTTTTGGGATATGTTATTGATGTGACTGAGCCCGAAAGAAGGGAGAGCGGCCTTGAGTTAAAGACAAATATCAACGACCGTCTGCATGACAGGCTAAAGGGCGATGTGGAAAGTATCAGTCAGATACTTGTCAGCCTGCTTATGAATGCCGCAGAGTACGGACGCAAGGTGGGCGGAGAAATAGATCTGACCGTATTCGGAAAGGAGCTGGAAGGAAGTCTCCATCTCCTGATCTCGGTAAAAAATATCGGGGGAAATGCTGACAGACAGGCAGCAGCTGAAGAGGCGGCCGTTTCCGGAAGCGAAGAAATGAAAATGGATGTTACGGATATGGAAGGCTCACTTGCGATAATAGGAAGAATGCTCAGCATCATGGGAAGCGAGCTTAAGACGGCAAATGGTATCGGTGAGGAAAGAGAGTGCTACTTTGAAATAGAGCAGACAAAAGCAGGGGGTTAAGCCCCCTGCCTTTAGTTTATCTGATCAGCAGTCTTGACTGGATGCCGCCGCGAAGACGCCTTGCGAAGTCGAGTCCGTCAGCGGGATCCCCGACTATATCTCCGTAGTGTGAAGGAATGGCTATCTCAGGCTTAAGCATATTTGCATATTCGGCAGCCTTAGCCGGGTCAAAGGTGTAGGTACCGCCTACCGGCACTATCATGATGTCACACTTTATCATCCTGTTTTCCGGGACTGCATCGGTATCACCGCAGACATAGATGCGCTTTCCGCCGGCATTTACGATATAGCCTACCCACTTATTTGCCTTAGGATGAAAATCCTTTCCGACATTGTAAGCCGGAACCGCTTCAAAGCTTATTCCGCATACGGTATATCTTCCGCCGGGCTCTGCTAAAAGGAGACTTGCCTCCGGTATACCGGCCTTTCCCGCAAGCTCCTTCATTGATGCGGGCATGACAAACATGGTCTCCGATTTTACTATCTTTATAATGTCTTCAAGAGAAAAATGGTCGAAATGCTCATGCGTGATAAAAATAATATCGGCGTCATGAGCTTCTTCCTTTATGTGGAACGGATCGAAATACATGACCTTATCAAGGCCTATGCGTATGCTGCTGTGAGCATTTATGGAAATTTTGTCTACCACGGTGATATCCCCCTTTTTGTGCAGAGTGGTGTCGGGCCTGACACCGGCTTGTGCATGTATACAGTATAACTCTGTTTCATGAAAAATGCTTGCGAATTGTAAATTTCTCTACTATACTAACCACAGCTATGAATTTTCTTACCTGCGATGCAGGTCTTATCCCATATCGGGCGGTGTACGGCAGGGTTCGTGCATGTCGGTATAAACACAGACACCACATTAAATCTAAGATCGGAATAATGATTTTCGTACGGCCTTATGCTATACTGTATTAAATTTACTGTAATCCGCATGGGAAGGAAGCATTGGAATCGGCGCTGTATTATTCCGGACGAATGACCGGATATTGGAGAAAGAATATGGATCAGGAGAAAATCAGAGAAGGTGTAAAGCTTATACTTGAGGGCATTGGCGAGGATATTGGCCGCGAGGGCCTTATTGAAACACCGGACAGGATCGCCAGGATGTATGAGGAGATCTGCGGCGGAATGAACGAGGATGCTGCAGTTCATTTAAGCAAGAGGTTCCATGTTGAAAGCAGTGATATGGTGCTTGAAAAGGATATAACTTTTTACTCAATGTGTGAGCATCATATGCTTCCGTTTTACGGTAAGGTCCATGTTGCCTATATTCCAAATGACTGCGTAGTGGGCTTAAGCAAGATCGCAAGGACAGTCGAGGTCTATGCCAGGAGGCTGCAGCTTCAGGAGCAGATGACTGCGCAGATAGCAGATGCATTTATGGATAATCTCGATCCCAAGGGCGTTATGGTAATGGTCGAGGCTGAGCATATGTGCATGACCATGCGCGGTATCAAGAAGCCGGGATCACAGACTGTGACAGTGGTCACACGCGGCATTTTTGAGAACGATGAAAAGCTTCAGAACAAGTTTTATCATATGCTCGGAAGATAAGTGCATAAGCTGATTAAGACTGTTTGGGTTATTATGGATCGTCTTGATTTAATTATTAATAATGAAAAATACAAAAAGTGTGTGTCCGAGATCGGGGAGTGTGAGAAGGATCGTGTATTTTGTCATCACGACATGGCTCATTTCCTGGATGTGGCAAGGATAGCATATATCCTGAAGCTTGAGGAAGACATAGAGGTATCACGTGAGCTTATATATGCGGCAGGGCTGCTGCATGACATAGGGAGGCACCTGCAGTACAGGGACGGTATTCCTCATGAGAAGGCAAGTGCTTTGATAGCAGAGGGCATACTTAGAGACTGTGGGTTTGATGTATCCGAATCGGAAATGATCCTGGATGCGATAAAGTCACACAGAGATAAAAAAAGTGCCGGAAGATCTGATCTTACCGGCATTATTTACAGGGCGGATAAAATGTCGAGAAGTTGCTTTGCCTGCAGGGCAGAGGGCGAGTGTAATTGGTCTGCCGAGAAGAAAAATTTAAGCATAAAGCTTTAATTACAATTTTCTGCAATGCTCTATCCTCATGGTGAGGAATCCCTGCAGAAGGATAGGGGAGGAAAACAGATGAAGATAGGAGACCGCGAATTCAAAACTGCCGGACACACTTATGTCATGGGCATACTGAATGTTACACCGGATTCATTTTCAGACGGAGGACGCTGGAATGAGCTTGATGCGGCAAGAAAGCATGTTGCCCGGATGCTGGATGAAGGCGCCGATATAATAGATGTCGGCGGAGAATCCACAAGACCCGGCTATACGCTTCTTTCGGATGAGGAGGAGACCGGCAGAATAGTTCCGGTGATCTCCATGATCAAATCCGAGTTTGGCGTTCCGGTATCCGCAGATACATATAAGTCAGCTGTGGCGGCTTCGGCTATAGAGGCGGGAGCGGATCTTGTAAATGATATCCGGGGACTTAAATATGATCCTGAGCTTGCGGGAGTGATCGCGGCGTCAGGCGTTCCCTGCTGCCTTATGCATAACAGGAACGATAAAGCTTACAATGACTTTATGCAGGATATGCTTTCAGACCTTAGGGAGACCATAGACATCGCCCATAAGGCCGGCATAGCCGATGACAGGGTCATTCTGGATCCCGGTGTGGGCTTTGGAAAGAGCTATGAAAATAATCTCACGGCGATCAAACGTATGGATGAGCTTAAAGCCCTGGGATACCCGCTGCTGCTCGGTACATCAAGGAAATCTGTCATTGGCCTTACGCTTGATCTTCCTTCGGATGAGCGCATAGAGGGTACTCTGGTGACGACTGTTTTCGCTGTCATGCACGGAGCCATGTTTGTGAGAGTCCATGACATTAAGGAAAATGTCAGGGCGATAAAAATGACGGAGGCAATTCTGCGTGGATAAGATTTTTATAAAAAAACTTGAGGTTTTTGCAAATCACGGGGTTTTTCCTGAGGAGAATGCTCTCGGCCAGAAGTTTGTGGTCTCAGCTGAGCTGTTCACGGATACAAGGCCGGCAGGACTGAGCGATGAGCTGACAAGCTCCATTCATTATGGGGAGGTAAGTCAGTTTATTACCAAATTCATGCAGGAGCATACATATAAGCTCATAGAAACCGCGGCAGAGGCTCTTGCGGAGGCTTTGCTGCTTGAGACACAGGGACTTAAGGCGGTCAGCATTACACTTGAAAAACCGTGGGCACCTGTGAGGCTTCCGGTGGAGAGCGTCGGCGTCAGCATTTACAGAAAATGGCACAAGGCTTATATCGCGCTTGGGTCCAATATGGGAGATAAAAAGGACTATCTTGACATGGCAGTCTGCGAGCTTGGGAAGATCCGAGGCTGCAGAGTCGGAAGAGTTTCAAAATATCTGGTGACAAAGCCGTATGGCGGAGTGGAGCAGGACGATTTCTTAAATGGGGCATTGGAGCTTGATACCCTGCTTACGCCAAAGGAGCTGCTTAATGAGCTTCACAGGATCGAGCAGCTCGCAGGAAGAGAAAGACTGATCCATTGGGGGCCGAGGACACTCGATCTTGATATACTGCTTTATGATGATGTCGTGCTGGATACAGAGGATCTGCATATTCCGCATATTGAACTTCATAAAAGGGATTTTGTATTGGAGCCGCTCAGCGAGATCGCGGGCTTTATGAGACACCCTGTTTACAATAAAACAATTGAACAGCTGAAGGAGGAGCTTCATGGAGAATAAACTTATAAAAAAGCTTGAGGCAGGCGGACATGGTTTTGGAACGTTTGCGGAGATCGGAGGTGCCAATTCGATAGAGGCACTCGGAACGACAGGACTTGATTTCGTTATTATCGATAATGAGCACAGTCCGCATGAGGGCGAGGCATCAGCTGAAATGATAAGGGCTGCTGAGCTTGCGGGCATTACTGCTCTCTGCCGCGTAAGAGAAATATCCCGTCCGGCGATCATGAAGCTTCTGGATATTGGAGCCGGAGGACTTATCGTTCCCTGCGTCGAGACAGTTGAGCAGGTAAAGAGCATCGTTAAGTATGCAAAGTTTGCACCTATCGGCGAGAGAGGCTTTTGCGGTACCAGAAAGGATGGCTGGGGCTTTACTTATCCCGGACCGGAAAGCTTCGAGACACAGATGGCCTACTGGAATAAGGAGACAATGCTTATCCCGCAGTGCGAGACCGTAGGATGCCTTGAGCACATTGAGGAAATTGCCGCCCTGGACGGTGTTGATGGCATTATGATAGGACCTTTCGACCTTTCTATATCTATGGGAATGCCGGGAAAGTTTGACGATCCTGTATTCAAGGCTGCAATTGAGCGCATTCTCAAAGCCGTAAAGGCAGCCGGGAAATATGCGATGGTATTTACACCGACAACGGCAAATGTTAAGGCTTATTATGAGCAGGGCTTCGACCTTGTCGTATTCAGTCTTGATGCGGCCGTGCTGATCGACGCGTACAGGAAAATCGTGGCAGAAGTAAGCTAAAGCTGAGCCGGAAAAAATAAAATGAAGCCGTAACAACCGGCTTCACTTTGTTTTATGAATGATTTAGTTGACATCATACAGCTCCGGCCTGCGGTTCTTGTAAAGAGGAACACGTGAACGAACCTGACGCTGGAAGTTTAAATCGATCGTGCCATAGAAGCTGCACTCCATATCAGAGGCCTGCGCAATGGTCACGCCGAACGGATCTACGATGCAGCTTCTTCCAAAATGCTGAGAGTTAAACTGGTTTGGAGCAACAACATAAATAAGGTTGTTAAGCGCGGCAGAAGCCACAAGTGTGTTCCAATGGTCAACTCTTGGCTGGAAGAACATAGAGGGCACTACAAGAAGATCGATACCCTTAAGCGCAAGTGTCCTTAAGTACTCTGTGAATCTTAATTCAAATGAGTGGACCAGTCCGACGCGTCCAAAGTCAAAATCAATTATTCCGAGAGCATTTCCCGCATCGAAGGTATCTGATTCCTTTGAAACAAATGCATCAAACAGGTGTGCTTTGCAGTATTCCCCGATAATTTCACCGCTTCGGTTGATGCAGAGGTCGCAGTCATAGAGCTTTCCGTCCCGTGAAAGAGGGAATGAACCTGTTATTATATTTACATTATGTTTGGATGCAAGCTCAGAAAAGGTATAAAAGAAATCCGAATCGTAAGTTTCACCGGCCTTATCTCTCGTATGCGGAGAAGCTGATGAATAGAACTGCTCCGGCAGGCATACCAGGTCTATTTTTTTATATTTTTCAAAGCCTTCATCAATAAGCTTTGCCGCGCGTTTAAGATTATCGCGTTTATCACAGGTGATCCCGACCTGAATGCCAAGAACACCTATTTCATATCTGTCCAAAGTGAATCCTCCTTTCAAAAAAAGAAACCACATAGTTATTATAACGCATGACATTTAAAAATGCTATAATCACCGACTACTGCCGTAAAGGGTGTATTCCTTGATATTTTTGAATGATAGTGGTAAAATATAATAATTCAAAGGGAGAAAATCGTATTTTGGTGGAAGATACACACCACATTACGTTCGAAAGTCAGACTTTCGGAAAAGAAATCATTATGGAAAAAAGATACGTTTTATTTGATCTGGACGGAACACTGACAGATTCGTATGACGGCATTATCAATGGCCTGAAGTACTGTCTGTCGAGATTTACAGTGGAGCCCAAACCGGATACCTTTAGAAAAATCATAGGACCTCCTATCACCTGGTCTCTTCAAAATTATTATGGCTTTGATGATGAAAATGCCAAGTTGGGACTTAAGTATTTCAGAGAGTATTATGAGACCGGAGGATACCTTGAAAACAAGGTATACAGCGGAGTGGAGGACATGCTCGGCATATTGAGAGGGCATGATAAGAAGCTGATGCTCGCTACATCAAAGCCTCAGAAAATGGCTGAAAGGGTATTGGAGCATTTTGGTTTAGCTGATTATTTTTGCTTTATTGCCGGCGTCACAGTCGATTCGGACCTTACCAATCCATCGGTAAAGCCAAGAAAGTCCAAGGAGGATGTTATTGAGTATGTGCTTAAAGCCAATGGTATCTTTGATCCGGAGAATGCCGTAATGGTGGGTGACAGGTCCTGGGATATCAAGGCCGGGAAAATGTTTGGACTGCAGACCGTGGGCGTAAGCTATGGGTATGCCTCTGCGGGAGAGCTTGAGGAAGCCGGAGCCGACTATATTGCCGATTCACCGGTAAAAGCCGCAAGGTTTATTGTTCAGCAGTAAACATCATCAGCATTTGAAATTTTAATATGATCTTTAAACAGACAGGCTGCTTTTAAAGGCAGCCTGTTTTCAGTCGGAGTCGATCGGAATATAGGTAAAGATATCCCATATTTCGCAGTCAAGATAGGCGCTTAAAAGGTCGAGAGTGAAAAGGTTTACGGATTCGTTGTTTTTAAGCCGGTTCAGGGTGCCGCGTGAGATCAGTGACAGTCTTACCAGAGACCCGGCATTAATATTTCTTTGAGCGAGCAAGCTGAATAATTTGTCGTATATTATCATCGTTAGTCAGATCCTGTTCAAATATATCCTGTGGAAGACAATGAAGTGAATTGCAGATTTTTATGAGGGTCCGGGTGGAAATGCCGGCGATGGGCCGGCATTTCGGATCCTGACCTGTGCTTTGCCGAAGCTTATAAATGAGGCTTGAAGAGATGTGAAGATCATGAGTCAGCTGGTACTGTGACAGCTGTCGATTTTGAATGAGGTCAAAGAATTTTAAATAGATGAGCATAAAAGACAGCCTCCTTATTTAATTTATAATACGATTATAACCAAAAAAATTAAAAAAATAACTTAAATATTATTGAATAAGCGAATATATTTGTGATACACTTTGAATACATATTTTGAAATTTTAGTCTTGTCTAAGATAAGCGAAGGGAAAACAATGCATAAAAATAATGAGCACAGACTTATACTGGCCTCCGCGTCTCCAAGGAGAAGGGAACTTATGGAAAAGCTGGGCAGAGGATTTGAAGTCGAACTTTCGGACGCCGATGAAGCGATCCCTGAAGGACTCCCGGTAGAAGAGATACCTGAGTTTCTGTCTTTCGTGAAGGCAGAGGCGGTAATGAAGCGCCATAACGATGAAGATGCCGTAGTGATTGGATCGGATACCATAGTTGAGCTTGACGGAGTCATCTATGGAAAGCCCGGGGATAATGCTGATGCCTTTCGTATGCTGCGGGCCTTAAGCGGCAGGACTCATCGCGTTATGACAGGCGTGACACTGTTAAGGTCTGTACCCGGGACCGGCAGCATTATAAGCGACAGCTTTGTTTCCATTACAGAAGTGACATTTTACGACCTAAGTGATGAGGAGATAGATCAGTATATTGCCACCGGTGAACCGGCCGATAAGGCCGGAGCTTATGGCATTCAGGGTCAGGGCGCCATGCTCGTTGAGAAGATCAGCGGAGATTACTATACAGTAGTTGGATTTCCTATCGCGGAGATCGGAAGAAGACTTAATGTTATTGAATCGGTAAATGAGGAGGAGCAGAAATGATCATCAAAAGGACAATGTATCTGAAAAAGCTTGAAATGTATGTAGACCGTAATGCTGTGAAGATCATTACCGGTGTAAGAAGGTGCGGAAAGACGACGCTTATCAGACAGTTTATTGATGAGCTTAAGGAAAACGGTATACCTGAAGAAAATATTTTCTATATAAATTTCGAGGGTATCATTTACTCATATTTCAACAGTAAAGAACACCTAAGGGATATGATCAGTACCTTTATCGAAAGCATTAACGGGCAGCACTGCTATATTTTTCTTGATGAGGTGGAATGCGTAAAGGGATGGGCGCAGGTCGCGTCAGAGCTTTTGAATCTTTTTGACTGTGATATTTATGTTTCCTCTTCAAATAAGAGTATTTTTAACGATGATTACGGCAAGGTGCTTGGATACAGATATGTAAAAATAGAAATGTATCCGCTTACCTTCTCCGAATATCTGGAAATAACAGCTGACGAGCCGGGGCATTATAAGGCGGAAAACGAGGCTCAGACCGAAGCTGAAAATGAAGCCGGAGAGAGCGGTATGCTCTCCAGGGAGGAGCTTTTCAGGGATTACCTTAAGAGAGGCTGCATGCCGGGAGCCTATGCACTGCAAAATGACGCGTACAGAGAAGATTATCTCAGAAATCTCTACAGCGCTATCATTCTGAAGGATGTTGTTCAGTGCAATAATTTAAGAGATATTTCACATCTTGATAAAATAATGGAATTTATCTTAAACCACATTGGCGAGACCTTCTCACCGAAGGGAATAAAGGATTATGTCAAAGGACTTGGAGTGACCATCTCTGTTGATACTGTTTACTCATTTCTTGACGCGCTGACAGGAGGATTTCTTTTATACAAAATACCGAGATTTGATATTAAGGCAGACAGGGAACTCGAGACTCAGGAAAAGTATTATATATGCGATATGGGTATGAGGAATGCTGTCATGGGAGATGAAGGGACCCATGATATCGCGCTTATTGAAAGTGCGCTTTGTATGGAACTTCTGGTAAGAGGATTCAAGGTGAGCGTCGGAAAGCAGAATCAGACCCAGATAGATTTTATGGCATCAAGAGGCAGTGACAGGACCTATCTTAACTGCTGCGAGACTATAGAGGATAAGGAAACAGTCAAGAAGAAATTCGGAAGCCTTACAAGAATAAGAGACAACTATTTCAAGATGGTGCTTTCCATGGATCCCGAGACAAAGATAAATAAGGGAGGAATTATAAACTATCCATTATATGACTTTATGGCACAGGGCTGATAGCGGAGGCTGATATGGTTGAAATATACGGTACGCTTGGCCCTAAGTGCGCGGATATCGAAATACTTGGGCAGATGTTCAGGGCCGGCATGACCGGGATCAGGGTCAATATGTCGCACAGCTCGCTGGAAGAGGCTGCACCATCACTCGGGCTAGTGAGAAAAGCCGCGGAAAATGCCAACGCAGCTTATAAGCTGCTTATCGATATGCAGGGCCCTGAGCTGAGGACAGGTAAGCTGATTGAAGATATTGCATTAAAAGAGGGCGATGAGTGTGTGCTTGCTGTCTGTGCTGCGAATGCTGCTGACCGCGGGGTGATAACGATCCCGGAAGAGGTCATGAAAGCTATAAGGCCGGGCATGCAGCTGCTGATGGACGACGGAAAGCTGCTCATTAAGATCCTTAGGCACGGGTCGGACAATAGAGCAGTGGGACTTATAGAGCGCGGAGGAATACTTAAAAGCAGAAAAAGCATAGCTGTTCCGGAGGCAGAAATCAAACCGCCTGCCCTTACTGCTGAAGATATAAAAAATATCAATGCTGCAAGGAAGTATGGTGTCTATGGCATTATGCAGCCATTTGTCAGAAGCCGCGATGACCTTCTTGCTGTAAGAAAAGCACTTGATGAAGCCGGCGCGTCCGATGTGAAGGTATTTGCAAAAATTGAAAATCGTGATGGCGTAAAAAACCTTGATACTTTTATGGATGCGGCAGATGAAATAATAATAGCAAGAGGTGATCTGGGAAATTCGATGCCGCTCTGGGAGCTTCCGGCAGTTCAAAAGAGGATATCCGCAAAATGCAGGGAGGCAGGAAAGCCGTTCATGGTGGTGACCCAGATGCTTGCTTCGATGGAGAAAAATGCTGTCCCGACTAGGGCAGAGGTCAGCGATATATTCAATGCTGTTTTAGACGGCGCTTCCTCCGTCATGATCACGGGTGAGACCGCGGCGGGAGAGTACCCTGTTGAAGCCGTGCGCTATCTTGCAAATACAGTGAGGGAGGCTGCGGACTTCATTTCTGAATATTAACATAGAAACAGCAAAATGGGGGCTGCATCGCAGCCCCCATTCGAAATCACATATATATCAGATCGGCTCAGCCTTCCGGAATAATGATACCGTAGGTGCCGTTCTTTCTTTTATAAACAACACAGGTCTCGCCGGAATCTCCATCCTTGAATACGAAGAAGTTGTGTCCGAGAAGCTCCATCTCAAGGCAGGCTTCCTCAGCTGTCATCGGCTTAAAGTCGAATCTTTTTACCTTTTCAATGCGGATCTCGCTGTCATCGTCCTCTTCCTCTTCACTTTCTATGAAAAGCTCTGAGAAAGCAGCTGCGCTCTGATTTTTATCTATAAGCCTGGTGCGATGACGCTTGATCTGACGCTCAAGGACTTCCTCAACAAGGTCGATGGAAACATAAAGATCGTTTGAAGATTCCTCAGCACGTATCATTGAATTTTTGATCGGAATGGAAACCTCTATTGTGTAGTCATCCTTCTGGTTGGATACTGTAACATGCGCAACAGTATCCTCTACAAAGAACTTGGAAAGCTTTCCGAGCTTCTTCTCTATGTGCTCTCTTGTTCTGTCACCGATGTTGACATTTCTTCCTGTGATATTAAACTTCATAATAACACTTCCTTCCTGATTTCTTACATATCGACATTGCCCCTTAAAGAAATAAGGGGATGCGACCCGGATGAATACTTTCTCATCCGATTAAAGTATAGCACAAAAGGTGAATTTTTTTGATAAGATTTAATAAATTAAATGTAAACAAAGTATTAAATCTGATATAAAGTGCACAAAAATGACTGTCACTTTGTTGATAAGAGCTGTAAGTAAAGGTATAATCGAAATGTTACAGAAATCGAAGTAAGATTTACTGCAGAGTGGTATTGCTATGGAAAGAAGAGATAAAATAAATTACTATCTGGACCTTGCTGATGTGGTCTCCCAGAGAGGGACCTGCTTAAGAAAGCGCTATGGCGCCGTTATTGTAAAAAATGATGAGGTTATATCTACCGGCTATGTGGGCGCACCGAGAGGAAGAAGAAACTGCTCGGATCTGGGCTTTTGCCTCAGACAGAAGATGAATATTCCGCGCGGGGAAAGATATGAAATGTGCAGGAGCGTTCACGCGGAGGCCAATGCCATTATCAGTGCATCACGTGACAAGATGATAGGAAGCACGATATATCTTTCCGGAAGAGAGATGGATACAAATGAGTATGTAAAGAATGCCAACTGCTGCTCAATGTGCAAGAGGATGATAATCAACGCGGGAATCGAGACAGTTATAGTCAGGGATTCCGACGTTGAGTACCGTATAATAAATGTAGATGAGTGGATAGAAAATGATGATTCACTTAATGAGTCCTTCGGCTATTGATATTCAGACGGTTATGATCTCTTTTTGAAAACGTTCTCCCATAACACGTATATCATCGACCGAAGAGATTTCTTTTATACCGTCATCGACCAGCTTTCTGTGTCCAAACGCATCATCCTCCGTAAATGGCAGATGATACACTATAAGATGTTTGGGCTTAAGGTCATTTTCGATGATCTCGCGTCCGCGGCTGAGCATCGCCCAGCTGTAGTCCACTATGGCGATATCAATGTCGGTATTTACAGCATAATGATGCATGGCAGAATCTGACATAGAGGAATCTGCCGGAATAAAGATATTAGTGCCATTGCTTTTTAAAAGCAGGCTGTAGTGCACCTTATCATGATGCCTTTTTGTTGAATGATGGGTCCGGATAAACTTTAGTTCAACATCATTTACATTAACAGTGTGTTTGTGTCCGCTGACATAGATCTGATCCGGAAAATATTTTTCAGGCAGCATGAGAGCGGCGTTTGGCCAGAGTGCCGATGCCTCTCTTACTATATCAGACGTAAAGTGATCAATATGGCAGTGAGAGAACGCGATAGCATCCGGGCCTGCAAGCTCCTTTCCGACATAATCCGGATCTCTGGTGACGGCATTCCATATTTCAGGCGTTACGGTCGAATAGCCCGGAGCTTTATAAGCATGCAGGGCGTCTACCCAGATTATCGCTGATGGAAATGTTATGGCAAGACCGGCATTTGCGGTCAGTGCAAATATATATGAAGGCATTTTATTTTACCCCGGCTGATTGATGATGCTTGATTATATCACAGTATATGAGCAGCGGTCAAAACTTGACATCCGTTCGTTTTGGTGGTAGCTTTTATGGGCAAAAGTATGCATTTATAACATATTTGATATGAAGACTGATAATAAAAATTTTTATAAAGAGCTCATGCTCAGGATGTGCAGAGTACGTCAGTTTGAAGAGGAGGTCAAGCGTCTTTACGGTGAAGGCGCTGTTCATGGCACTCTTCATCTTTGCATGGGCGAAGAAGCTGTTGATGTCGGCAGCACTTATTATCTGAAGGACGGAGACTATGTATTTGCCACGCACAGAGGTCACGGCATATGCATTGGCAGAGGCGTGGACTTAAGTAAAATGATGGCTGAGATACTTGGCCGCAGCACCGGAACAAACTTCGGACGCGGCGGATCGATGCATATATGTGATATCGACAAGGGGATCATCGGCTGCAATGGCGTAGTGGGAGCCAATGCTCCAACAGCCTGCGGCGCGGCACTTTCAATAAAGCTAAAAAAAGAAGAGGACAGAGTTGCGGTCTGTTTTACCGGAGACGGGGCCGCGAATACAGGCGCCTTGCTTGAGTCAATGAATCTTGCCGGTGTATGGAAGCTGCCTGTCATATTTGTTCTTATAGAAAATCATTATGCGGTATCTACTGTTGTGGAGAGAGCATCGGCAGATACTGATTTTACAAAGAGAGCAGAACCGTTTGGATTAGGCTGCTTTGAAACTGACGGAAATGATGTACTGAGCGTTGCCGAAACCATGGAGAAGGCAAGACGCTTTGTTATTGAAAACAAAAAGCCGTGTCTTGTGGTGGAGCATACCTACAGAGTTTCGGGTCATTCGAGATCTGACCAGAATAAATACCGTTCGCCCGAGGAAATACAGTATTGGGATGAACACGGACCTATAAACAGGTTTACAGACAGCCTGATAAGCGAAGGATTATTTACCGAAGCTGAAATAAACAGTATAAAATCACAGGCTGAAGCTGAGATGAAGGCAGCAGTTGAATTTGCTGTGAACAGTCCGGCCGCAGACGAGGAGGTCAGCGGGCTTTTGAAGGCAGTTTATGCCGATTGATGGAGGAGCACTATGATAAAAACATATAGGGAGGCTATCATCGAGGCGGCTGCTGAAGAGATGCAAAGAGATGCGTCTGTAATAGTTATGGGCGAGGATGTCGGAATCTACGGCGGGGGTTTTGGAGCCACGGATGGCCTTATTCAGAGATTCGGACCGGAAAGAGTTCTGGATACGCCGGTTTCGGAGACAGCATTTGTCGGCACAGCAATAGGAGCTGCCGCAACCGGAATGCGTCCTATTGTAGAACTCATGTTTTCTGATTTCATGGCAGTATGCTGGGATCAGATAATGAATGAGGCGGCCAAGATGCATTTTATGTATGCGGGGCGTGTGAATGTTCCTCTCGTTATAAGAACAGCTTCGGGAGGCGGAACCGGTGCGTCGAGCCAGCATTCGCAGTCGCTTGAAAATATGTACTGCCATGTTCCGGGGCTTAAGGTCGTAGTGCCGTCCACAGCTTATGATGCAAAGGGGCTTTTAAAGAGTGCGGTAAGAGATAATAATCCGGTGATCTTTCTTGAGCAAAAGCTCCTTTATGATACAAGCTCGGATATCCCGGAGGAAGAGTATCTCATTCCCATCGGACAGGCTGATATAAAGCGCGCGGGCACTGACATTACATTTATAACCTACGGACGTATGGTGCAGGAGTGCCTTAAGGCAGCAGAAGCTCTCTCTGAGGATGGCATAAATGCTGAAGTGCTTGACTTAAGAACGCTTAGCCCGATAGATGAAAGGACTGTGCTCGCCTCAGTGAGAAAGACGGGCAGAGCGCTGATAGTGCACGAAGCAGTGCGCTTTGGCGGCTTTGGCGGAGAAATCTCCGCACTGATAATGGAGAATGCGTTTGACGCGCTTAAGAGCCCGGTAATGCGTATAGGCGGAGAGTTCTGCCCTATACCGAGCGGCATTAAAATAGAAAGAAAGATATTGCCCGAAGCAGACAGGATCATTGATGCGGCAAGGGGCATAGTTTGTAAGACAGGAGCATGATAGATGTCAATTGTTGATACTTTATTTGGTACACACAGCGACAGAGAACTGAAGCGTATTAATCCGATAGTGGATAAGATCGAGGCGCTCGACAGTGAAATGGCGGCAAAAACCGATGAGGAGCTCAAAGCGATCACTCCAAAGCTGAAGGAGAGACTTGCTAATGGAGAGACGCTTGATGATATCCTTCCGGAAGCATTTGCAGTCGTAAGAGAGGCTTCAGCCAGAGTTCTCGGAATGAAGCATTTCAGAGTGCAACTCGTGGGCGGCGTTGTACTTCATCAGGGACGCATTGCCGAAATGAAGACAGGTGAAGGTAAGACTCTCGTTTCTACCTGCCCTGCATATCTTAACGCGCTCACAGGACGCGGTGTTCATATCGTTACTGTAAATGACTACCTCGCAAAGCGTGATGCGGAGTGGATGGGAAAGGTGCATGAATTCCTTGGACTCAAGGTAGGTGTTGTCCTTAATTCAATGGACAACAAGCAGAGGAAGGAAGCTTATGCCTGCGACATTACTTATGTTACAAATAATGAGCTCGGCTTTGATTACCTTAGAGACAACATGGCTATCTACAAGGAGCAGCTTGTTTTAAGGAACCTTGATTTTGCCATTATCGATGAGGTGGACTCAGTGCTTATCGACGAGGCCAGAACTCCGCTTATTATTTCCGGTCAGTCAGGAAAGAGCACCAAGCTCTATGAGATGTGCGACGTGCTTGCGCGTCAGATGGAAAGAGGCGAAGCGTCAGCTGAATTTTCAAAGATAAATGCCATCCTCGGCGAGGAGATCGAAGAGACCGGAGATTACATTTATGACGAAAAGGAAAAGAATGTATCTCTTACCGAGCAGGGCGTTCATAAGGTCGAGAAATATTTCAATATAAAGAACCTTGCGGATCCGGAAAACCTTGAGATCCAGCACTGCATTATCCTTGCTCTTCGCGCGCATAATGCCATGCACAGGGATAAGGATTATGTCGTAAAGGACAATGAGGTAATCATCGTCGATGAGTTTACCGGACGTATTATGCCGGGAAGACGTTATTCAGACGGACTGCATCAGGCTATTGAGGCGAAGGAGCGCGTGCATGTGCGCCGTGAGAGCAGAACACTTGCGACCATTACCTTCCAGAACTTCTTCAATAAGTTTGCCAAGAAAGCGGGAATGACAGGTACCGCGCAGACAGAGGAAAAGGAATTCAGAAACATCTATGGAATGGATGTTATCGTCATTCCTACCAATAAGCCTGTAACACGTGTCGATTTTGACGATGCGGTATTCAAGACAAAAAAAGAGAAGTTCAATGCTGTATGTGACAGCATCGAGGAGTCCTATAAAAAGGGACAGCCTGTGCTTGTCGGAACCATTACCATCGATACCTCTGAGATGCTTTCGGGAATGCTTAAAAGAAGAGGTATTCCGCATAATGTCCTTAATGCGAAGTTCCATGAGAAGGAGGCGGAGATCGTCGCTCAGGCAGGTCAGCACGGAGCAGTAACGATCGCCACAAACATGGCAGGACGAGGAACCGATATCAAGCTTGATGCCGAGGCACTTGCGCTTGGCGGACTTAAGATCATCGGTACCGAGAGACATGAGTCAAGACGTATAGATAACCAGCTTCGAGGAAGATCGGGACGTCAGGGTGACCCAGGTGAGTCAAAGTTCTATCTTTCACTCGAGGATGATATCTTAAGACTTTTCGGCGCGGATAATCTTATGGATATATTTAATAAGCTCGGCGTTGAAGAGGGCGAAGAGATCCACCATAAGATGCTGAGCAAGGCTATCGAGAATGCGCAGAAGAAGATAGAAAACAATAACTTTGGTATCCGTGAGCAGCTCCTTAAGTTTGACCAGGTAAATAACGATCAGAGAGATGTTGTTTATGCCGACAGACGAAAGGTGCTTGACGGGGTAAATATGCGCGATGTCATTATCGGCTATGCTCAGGATATCGTGGATAATTCAGTGGATATGGTCATCCTGGAGGACCAGCTTCCGGAGGAGTGGGACATCAAGGAGCTTAATAACATTCTTCTTCCCATCATTCCGATCCAGCCTGTAAAGCTTACTCAGGATGAGTTTAATGCTCTTAATAAGGAGTCGTTAAAGCAGCTTCTTAAGGAGCAGGCTATCAAGCTTTACGAGGAGAAGGAGGCGCTGTTCCCGGATCCCGAGCAGCTCAGAGAGGCAGAGCGTGTTGTTCTTCTTAAGGTCATCGATAATAAGTGGATGGCTCATATCGATGATATGACCCAGCTTCGTGAGGGCATCGGTCTTGTTTCCTACGGTCAGAAGGATCCTCTGGTAGAGTATAAGACCGCCGGCTATGAGATGTTCGAGGGAATGGCAGCAGCCATTAAGGAAGACACCTGCCGTCTGCTTTATCATCTTGAGGTACAGCAGAAGGTGGAGAGAGAGTCTGCGGCTGAGATCACCGGAACCAACCGTGATGAGGAGACCGCCAAGGCTCCCGTTAAGCGTGAGGTAAAGAAGATATATCCGAACGACCCATGCCCATGCGGATCAGGAAAGAAGTTCAAGCAGTGCCACGGAAGAAACGCAAAGCCGGGTGACAAAATAGATTTTTCAAAACCGATCGGATGAGGTAAATAATGGCATTAATCGAATTTGACAATTGTAAAGCGGAGCTTGTTTCTTATAAGAGCACCCTTGAGGAGCTTAAGGCTTCACTCGACCTTGAAAATAAGGGCAGACGTATCGTTGAGATGGAACGTCAGATGGAGGAGCCGGGATTTTGGGACAATGCCGAAAAGTCGGCAAAGCTCATGAAGGAGCTTAACTCACTTAAGTCCTCCGTAAATAAATATAATTCGCTTGCGCAGCAGTATGAGGACATAGAGACCCTTATAGAGATGGGAAGCGAGGAGGATGATGCTGAGCTTGCAGCAGAGGCAGGCTCCGAACTCGAAGCCTTCAAGAGTGATATAGAGGCCATGCGTATTTCCCTTCTGCTTTCGGGTGAGTATGACGCAAATAATGCTACCATTGCTCTTTCAGCCGGAACAGGCGGTACGGAGGCCATGGATTTCAATGAGATGCTCTACCGTATGTATACAAGGTGGTGTGAGAAGCATGGCTTTACGACTAAGATACTTGACTATCAGGAAGGCGATGAAGCCGGAATCAAGGGAGTAACATTCTCGGTCGAGGGAGAAAATGCATATGGACTTTTAAAGTCAGAGATGGGCGTACACAGGCTTGTGCGAATTTCCCCATTCAATGCCCAGGGAAAGCGTCAGACTTCATTTTGTTCCTGCGATGTCATGCCTGAGCTTGATGATACTATTGAGATAGAAATAGATCCGTCAGATCTTAAAATCGATACCTATCGTTCATCAGGTGCCGGCGGACAGCACATCAATAAGACTTCATCCGCTGTACGTATCACCCATATTCCTACAGGAATCGTCTGTGCCTGCCAGGAGGAGCGTTCACAGTTCCAGAATAAGGATAAGGCCATGGCCATGCTGAAGGCAAAGCTTTACATGCTCCAGCAGCAGGCCCATGCAGAGAAGATCTCGGATATCCGCGGAGATGTCAAGGAGATCGCCTGGGGAAGCCAGATCAGAAACTATGTGCTTCAGCCTTATACCATGGTCAAGGATGTGCGTACAGGTGAGGAAACAGGAAACGCGCAGGCTGTACTCGACGGGGACATTGATATTTTCATCAATGCGTACCTTAAGTGGCTTCAGCTTGGAAAGCCGGACCGCAGGGTGGCCGTCAGCGACTAAGTTAAATTTGTTTTTCGATATCTTCCAGGTTACCAAAAAAGCTGCCGGTCAGGCAGCTTTTATAATGAGAATGATATGGTGTGCGGATCTACTGGCGGAGCATGGCGGCGAAGGTGTCGATCGGAATGTTGTACTGTTTTAAAAACTCGGTAACGAATTTCGTGATCTCGGGGCCGAGGACCGGGTCTCTCAGTGAAGTGTAGAGGGAATCGAGTCCATGGTAAGCAAGCAGGCAGATGATAAGGTCGATAACACCTATGACTATCGCAAGTGTTGCGGAAAGCTTCTTCTTTGTATACTTATGGGAAAGGATCCCTGCCGTGACACCTACGACAGCACAAAAGAAGCCATAATATATGCCTGATGGGAACAGCATGGTATAGCTTGCGGCGCCGAGTACGGAAAAGAAGAGGCCGTAAGCCGATAATCTGCTGTAGTTATTTATCTGGTTTGCCATTGAATCATTCATAGTAATAAATAATACCATTTCTTTTAATATCTTGCAAGCGGGGCAGCGTTTATCTATAATTACAGCATGAAACTTGAAAGCTATTCAGAAAATGATACCTTTGAGCTTGGCCGTTCTCTGGCGGGAGCTGCGATGCCGGGTTCAATTTATTGTCTTGACGGCGACTTGGGTGCCGGCAAGACTATTTTCGCAAAGGGCTTTGCCGAAGGCCTTTGCATAGAGGATCCCATAACCTCGCCGACCTTTACGATAATCAGGGAATATGAGGGCGGAAGGCTCCCCCTCTATCATTTTGATGTTTACAGAATAAGCGATCCCGATGAGATGTATGCCCTGGGCTATGAGGAATATTTTTTCGGCGGAGGAGTCTGCCTTATAGAGTGGTCAGAGCTTATTGAGGAGCTGATCCCCGAAGAGGCAGTCCGCATCACTATAAAGCGAGACCCGGCAAAGGGCGCCGATTTTAGAGAGATTGAGATCATATAATGAAAATACTTGCCATAGAATCCTCCGGACTTACAGCCTCAGCGGCATTTCTGGATGGTGAAACACTTAAAACCGAATTTACAGTAAATAACAGGCTTACACATTCTGAGACGCTTCTTCCTATGATACGGGAAATGCTGGATATCGCGGGCATTCCGATCGAATCGGCAGATGCGATTGCTGTTTCTGCGGGACCCGGCTCCTTTACAGGCTTAAGGATAGGCGCCGCTACTGCCAAGGGGCTTGCGCTTGCACTCAACAGACCGATCGTCAGTGTTTCGGCACTTCAGGCAATGGCTTACGGCTTAAGCATTTTAAGCGATGCTGTTATCTGTCCGATAATGGATGCCAGAAGAGCTCAGGTATACTGTGCCGCATTCAGATGCGGGGCTGCTGTTCTCGATGAGGGAGCAAAGGATATCCGCGATTTTATAAATGAACTTGCTGCCATTCCGGATGCGGAAGATGCGGAGTTTGTTTTTATCGGGGACGGTGTTCCGGTGCATGCTGATACTATAAGCAGCGAGCTGCCGCGGGAGGTCATATTTGCGGGAGCGCTGTTTAACCGTCAAAGGGCAGCCGGCGTGGCGGAGCTTGGCAGCATAATTTATAAGGACTGGCTTTTAAAGCATGGATTAAGCGCAGAGGAGGTCTCGAAGGCCGGCGCGGACAGCATCAGCTGCTTTGAAGGAAGAGTCATGAACTCAGATAATTTTGTTCCCGAATATTTAAGGCAGACCCAGGCGGAAAGAGAGATGAAGGCAGGACTCTTAGAGGATGCCGGAAAGCACAGCCTCAGGAAAATGCAGGATAAGGATACAAGAAGGAAAAGGGAACAATGATTTTGGATGGCTTTGAGCTTATAAGGCTGGATGAGAGGAGCTGTACAGACGAGCTTCTCAGGCAGATCGCAGGAATCGATGAGTCGATCTTTCCGGGAAATCCCTGGGGAACAGAAAGTCTTGCGGGAAGCGCTAAGGCAGACTACGATCACCTGACAGCTGTGGTCGGGACAGAAGGAGGCAGGGCAGCAGCCTTCGGACTTATCAGATGCTTTGATGATGCTGAGGTCATAAGGATAGCGGTGGAGCCTGACAAAAGAAGGCGCGGGCTTGGAAGCATTATACTTGCAGACATGCTGGGCGAGGCTGCAAAGCGAGGTATCACCAATATTTTTCTTGAAGTAAGAAGTGCCAATACTCCGGCGATAGAGCTGTATAAAAAGGCCGGATTTGTTACCGAAGGCGTAAGACGCGGATATTATCACGAGCCTAAGGATGATGCGCTTATTATGAGGTATACATGTTAGATATTTGCTTACTTGGAACCGGCGGAATGACTCCGATGCCGCACAGATGGCTGACATCGCTGATGATCAGAAGCGAGGGCTCCAACATTTTAATAGACTGCGGTGAGGGCACCCAGATCGCGCTCAAGGAGGTCGGCTGGTCTCCGAAGTCGATCGATGTGATGTGCTTCACACATTATCATGCGGATCACATTTCCGGACTTCCGGGCATGCTCCTTAACATGTCCAATGCTGACCGCACCGAGCCCGTGGTGATGATAGGACCAAAGGGGCTCTTTAATGTTGTAAAGTCGCTTAGATGCATTGCTCCCGAGCTGACATTTGAATTAAGATTTATCGAGCTCGACCAGAATACTGAGGAGTACAGACTTGGACCGTACATTTTAAAGTGCTTTAAGGTAAAGCATAATGTCCCCTGCTACGGCTACAGCGCTGTGGTGCCGAGAAAGGGGAAATTTGACCCTGAGGCCGCAAAGGCAGCCGGGATCCCGGTATCCTGTTGGAGCAGGCTTCAGAATGGTGAAATTATAAGGGACGCCGAAAGCGGGAAGACCTTCAGACCGGAAATGGTCATAGGTCCTGAGAGAAGGGGGATCAAAATAACCTATACGACGGACACACGGCCATGTCAGAACATAGTAAATGCTGCTTCTGACTCTGACATTTTTATTTGTGAAGGAATGTACGGAGACCCTGACTGCCTTGAAAAGGCCAGGGCGTATAAGCATTGCACGATGCAGGAGGCGGCGCATATGGCGGCCGAGGCTCAGATACCTCCGAGAGAAATGTGGTATACACATTACAGCCCTTCAATGACGAATCCCAGGCAGTATATTGAGGAAATGAGAAAGATATTCCCGGCTGCAAAGTGCGGAAAAGACGGAATGATCGCGGAATTAAATTATGATGACTGATAATGAAAATCTGACAATACTTGGAATCGAAAGCTCCTGTGATGAAACAGCCGCGGCGGTGGTGCGCGGCGGAAGAGAGGTACTGTCCAATATTATCTCCTCACAGATCGATGTTCATACAGTATATGGCGGAGTCGTCCCTGAAATAGCATCAAGGCTTCACTGCGAAAATATAAACGGTGTGATAAGGCTTGCTCTAAGGGATGCCGGGATGGATTTTGGAAATATAGATGCCATAGCTGTTACAAAGGGACCCGGACTTGTCGGAGCGCTGCTTGTAGGCGTATCGGAAGCCAAATCACTGGCATTTGCCCTTAATAAGCCGCTTGTCGGAGTAAACCACATTGAGGGACACATCGCGGCAAACTACATTACGCATAAGGATCTGAAGCCGCCGTATGTATGCCTTGTAGTGAGCGGCGGACATACTCACCTCGCTGTAGTTAAGGACTACCGCAGCTTTGAGCTTGTAGGGCGCACTATGGATGATGCCGCCGGAGAGACCTTCGACAAGGTGGCAAGGGCAGTGGGACTTGGTTACCCCGGCGGACCAAAGGTCGATAAGGCGGCAAGGGACGGTGATCCCGAGGCCATAGCCTTCCCGAGAGGCGAGGTAAAGGACAGACCATATGATTTTACCTTCTCGGGTCTTAAGTCCGCTGTGCTGAATCATATCAATCTTGCCAATATGAAGGGTGAGACTGTAAATGTTGCCGATCTTACGGCATCCTTCCAGAGCGCCGTGGTGGATTCGCTTGTTGGAAGGACTGTAAGATGCGCGTCAGAGCTTGGAATAGATACGGTGGCCATAGCGGGCGGAGTAAGCTCCAATACGGCTCTCAGACGCGAGATGGCAGCAGCCTGTGAAAAAAAACATATCAGGTGCGTGTATCCGGAACCTGTATACTGTACGGACAACGCCGCAATGATAGCTTCCGCAGGATATTTCGCATATCTTGGCGGAGTAAGGGACGATGAATCGCTTAACGCATATCCGAACCTGAAGCTCGGATGACCATAGTGCCAAATGACCTATGAAAAAGCGGCGGATGACCAAGAGGGATTATATATGAGTTATAACAAACCAGTATATACAGCAATAGTGATGGCTGCGGGAAGCGGTCTGAGAATGAAGACCTCGACCAAAAAGCAGTTTATAAATATTCATGGAATGCCGGTGGTTGCGTACAGTCTTAAGGCATTTCAGGAAAATGAAAATATCTCTTCAATAGTGCTTGTCGTTCCGAAGGATTATATTGATGAATCCATAGCCATGTGCATAAGGTATGGCTTTAACAAGGTAAAAAACATTACAGAGGGCAGCGATAAGAGGTTTAAGTCTGTATTTAACGGGCTGCAGGCGGCACCAAAGGATACCGATTATGTGCTTATTCATGACGGAGTAAGACCAATGATCACAGGGGAGCTTATAGACAGGTGCTGTAAATATGTTCTGCTTACAAGGGCCTGCGTCGCGGCGGTACCGGTAACAGATACCATAAAGCGCGCGAATACTCACGGCTTTGCGGTAGAGACACTTGACAGGTCTACGCTCTGGAGCATTCAGACGCCCCAGGCTTTTTCATACCCGCTGCTCTTAGAGGCATACAAGTCGCTCCGCAAGACTATCGATGAGTATGGTACGGACGAAAATAAGATAACAGATGATGCCGTGATAGTTGAAAATATGACAGACTGTCATGTAAGAATAATTGCGGGAGATCCTAAAAATATAAAAATAACCACGCCCAATGATCTTATTATCGCAGAGGCTTATCTTAAGGGATAATGACGGCGCGGGAAAATAATCAATAAAGTTCAATAAAGTTTTGATGAAATCAGAATAATTTTCCGTCAAAAAGAGCATTGACAAAAATTGGGCTTTATTATATCATATCAAGGCGTGATAAAAATTTGGAAAGGTATCGAAGCGGTCATAACGAGGCGGTCTTGAAAACCGTTTGGGGGCAACTCCACATGGGTTCGAATCCCATCCTTTCCGTTCGCGGACAAGAAATTGTCCGCGTTTTTTATAAGAAAGTTAAATAACTTGCTTTAACCGACTGCAGAAGTACCCAAGTGGTCGAAGGGGCTCGCCTGGAAAGTGAGTAGGTCGTTAATAGCGGCGCATGGGTTCAAATCCCATCTTCTGCGTTTTATATCCGTAAAGACTGTGGATCTTTGCAATCAGATCCGCAGCTTTTAAATTGTTTAGTGCTTAAAGGCCGGATCCGGTCTTTGGGCATTCATATAGGAGGTCACTATGAAACACACAACCAGAGTCGGTTTGGTTACAAGCGGAGGCGACTGTCAGGGCCTTAATGCGGCTATTCGTGCTGTCGGCAAAGCGCTTAATCAGTTTCTGCCAAATGTTGAAGTTTATGGAATGTATGACGGATACCGCGGACTTATAGACTGCGATTATAAGTATATGCAGGACAGTGATTTTTCCGGAATCATTACCGAAGGCGGTACTATCCTCGGCACTTCAAGACAGAATTTCATTCCGGGCAAGGCGATCGTTGACAAGGACGGCAACGATCTGATGCCGAATATGCTCGATACATACAACAGACTTAATCTTGACTGCCTTGTTATCATGGGCGGAAACGGCACACAGAAGAGCGCGAAGCTTATGATGGATGCCGGAATGAACGTTGTAACACTTCCTAAGACCATCGATAATGATATCTGGGGAACAGAGACCACCTTTGGTTTCCAGAGTGCGGTCGATATTGCGACCATGGTAATCGACTATATTCATCCGACAGCAAGCTCACACAGCCGTATTTTCGTAGTTGAGCTTATGGGCCGTGATGCGGGCTGGCTGACACTTCATGCCGGAGTTGCAGGCGGTGCTGACGGTATACTTATTCCTGAGATTCCATATAATCTTGACAAGATCGTTGCCGGAATCGAAGAGAGAAAGAGAACAGGACGCAACTATTCTATCCTTGCTGTTGCTGAGGGAGCAGTTTCAATGACAGATAAGAAGCTTTCTGAGATCGAGCGCAGACGTCTCACAGAGACCATGGGACATTCAACTATTTCCTATCGTCTTGCCAGTGAGCTTAAGGCCGCAACCGGCCAGGATACAAGAGTTACTGTACCGGGTCACTTCCAGAGAGGCGGTTCACCATCACCTTATGACCGTGTTATGGCTACACGTTTCGGTGTTGCGGCAGCACGTCTTATCCGTGATAAGCAGTATGGCTACATGGTTGCTATTCAGGATGGCGTAATAGTTCCGGTTCCGCTTGAGGAGGCAGCAAGCCAGACCAAGTTCCTTGATGTCGATACCAACCTTCTGCTTCGTACAGCAAGAGACATCGGTATCTTCTTCGGAGACTGATGAACATAAGCATTTTAATAAGAGTATAATTAAAAAGGACTGTCAATTACTGACAGTCCTTTGCTGACTTTTTGAAACGCTTATCTTCCGGCAGACTTACTATCTTCCGGCAGGCTTCTTATCTTCCGGCAAGATTCCTGTAGACTCTGTAGAGCAGAATGGCAAGTACGGTAAGTATCACACCGCCGATGACCCAGACGGCCACGCTCAGCGTGTCTGCGCCCTGTCTGTATACAACAGAGGCTGTGTAATAAGCTGCAAACGCAGTTAGGAAGCAAAGCACATAAAGCGCAAGAAATAATATTCTGAAAAAGTTGAACATGATGGATTACCTTTCGATATAGGAAATTGTCCGGAGCTTTCTTTGCCGGTACTGCCGCATACCTGATGCCGGCGGACACCGTTATTGTATCAAACAGGGAGAAATAAAACAATGCTGCAAAATGAGATCTTAAGAGTGTACGGGACTGACTATGAGAAGATAACATTTAAGCTTCTTGAGGCAGCGGAGCTTGCTTCCGATATCCGCAAAAAGGTCAGTGGGAAAAAGGATATCCGCATAGGAATAAAGCCAAATCTGGTATGCCCGACACCGGCTGATTTTGGCGCAACAACGCATCCGGAGATAGTTGAGGGCATAATTACATATCTTCTTTACAATGGCTTTGAGGCAGGCAGCATTGTCATAATTGAGAGCTCATGGGTGGGAGATAGGACCTCAGAGGCATTTGAATACTGCGGATATAACGCGCTCTCAAAAAAATATGGGATAGCGCTTATGGATATGCAGAAGGAGAAGGCTGTGGTCTCGTCAGACTGTGCCGGGATCGGACTTAATATCTGCAGACCGGCGCTCGAGCTTGATTATCTTATAAATGTTCCGGTGCTTAAGGGGCACTGTCAGACGAAAATATCCTGCGCGCTTAAAAATATGAAGGGGCTGATCCCCAATTCCGAAAAGCGTCGCTTCCACCGGATGGGTCTCCACAAGCCGATCGCGCACCTTAACATAGCTTTAAAGCAGGATTTTATTGTCATAGACCACATCTGCGGAGATCCTGATTTTGAAGAGGGCGGTTCACCGCTTATAAGAAACTGTGTCATGGCTGCAAAGGATCCGGTGCTTACAGATGCTTTTGCGGCAAAGCTCCTTGGATATGAGCCATACGAGATAGAGTATGTTAAGCTTGCAGAAAAGCTCGGTATAGGAAGCGCGGACCTTTCGGGGCTTTCCCTTCGTACTGTTGAAGGTGAGATATATGACGGAGAGCCCGCGGACAGCTCCTGCACCTTGGAAAATGCCGGCGGCGGGAATGCCGGAGAGGCAGCAAAGACCTTGCGGGCAGCGGACCCTTTTGCCGGCGTGAAGGCTCCTGAACTAAGGAAGATAGTCAAAACAGCCTGCGCGGTCGATGAGATAGATTCCTGCAGCGCCTGTTTCGGAATGCTGGTACCGGCGCTTGAAAGGCTTAAAGACGAGGGGAAATTTGAACGCCTTATGTTAAAGCTTGGCGGCGGCAGCATTTGCATAGGACAGGGCTATAAGGGAAAGAGCGGTGCGGTAGGCATCGGAAACTGTACAGCGGGCTTTGATTTTTGCATAAAGGGCTGCCCTCCGCATGGGGAAGATATTTATAAGGGTTTAAAGGACTTTCTTGAAGCTTAAATAGATGCTATACTTAAAAACCGGGGAGTAAATATGAATACTGAGATAAGAAGGATATTGGAGGAGGTCCGGGACGGGACGGTAAGCATAGACGATGCGCTGCTTAAGATAAAGCAGGAGCCGTTTACCGATCTTGGGTATGCCAAAATAGATAATCACAGGAAGATACGCCAGGGCGCCGCAGAGGTGATCTATGGCGCAGGAAAGACACCTGAGCAGATCAGCGGGATCGTGCGTTCGGTGCTGGAACGGAGCAATGACCCAATCCTGATCACGAGGCTTGACGAAAAGAGCGCAGAGGCGGTGGCAAAAGAGCTTGCGGGGGCTGAACTTAAGTATTTTAAGGAGGCAAGGATAGGCATAATAGGTGAAATGCCAAAGCCGGATGGACTTGGGAAGATCGTTGTCGCGACAGGCGGTACCAGTGATATTCCTGTAGCGGAGGAGGCTGCGCTTACGGCTGAAGTTTATGGAAATGAAGTAGTACGCCTGTATGATGTCGGAGTGGCGGGGCTGCATAGGCTCCTTAAGCATACAGATGAGATAATGAGCGCAAGTGTTATTATTGCCATCGCGGGCATGGAAGGCGCGCTTGCAAGTGTTGTCGGAGGACTGGCTGACTGTCCGGTCATCGCGGTTCCCACAAGTGTGGGATATGGTGCTTCCTTTGGAGGCTTATCGGCGCTTTTATCTATGCTTAATTCCTGCGCCAGCGGTGTGTCGGTCGTAAATATCGACAATGGTTTTGGAGCGGGATATCTTGCGAGCATGATAAATCACGAGTCCAGGCGGTAAAACCCGAAGGACGATGTCTGTCAGTGAGATAGTGTCAAATGACCTATGAAAAAGCGGCGAAAAAAGTACCGTTAGTGACGAGAGGAAAAAAGAAATGAAAATATTGTATCTTGATCTTGGAATGGGAGCTGCAGGCGATATGCTTACAGCTGCGCTTCTGGAGCTTTTTCCGGAGGGGGAGAGAGCAGGTGTCGTGGAGAAATTAAACGGGCTAGGTATTCCCGATGTTACATACAAGGCTGAGCCTTCTGTAAAGTGTGGCATCACGGGTACGCACATGACGGTCATGGTCGGTGACGCGGAGGAGGATGAGCACATGCATGAACATCACCACCATCATGAGCACGGGCATGAGCATGCTCACGGCGGACATACACATGTGCATAACAGCATGACCGGCATCAGTCATGTGGTCAACGACCATACCACTCTCAGTGAGAAGGTAAAGAAGGATGTGCTCGCAGTATACGATCTGATCGCAGAGGCTGAGGGACATGTTCACGGAAAGCCTGTAACAGAGATACATTTCCATGAGGTCGGAACCATGGATGCGGTCGCGGATGTTTCTGCTGTCTCGCTTCTTATCGACATGCTCTCTCCCGATAAGATCGTTGTTTCGCCTGTCAATACAGGAAGCGGTCAGGTAAAGTGCGCACACGGCATCATGCCTGTTCCCGCACCTGCGACTGCTTATCTTTTAAACGGTATCCCGTCCTATGACAGCGGAATAAAGGGAGAACTTCTTACCCCTACAGGAGCTGCTCTTATTAAGCATTTTGCTGACAGCTTCGGATCAAGGCCTGCTATGTCCATGGACCGCGTGGGTTACGGCATGGGCAAAAAGGATTTCGAAGCCGCAAACTGTGTAAGAGCTATACTTGGCGAGAGCATGGACCCTGAGACATCTGATTATACCGGCACAGTGGTCGAGCTTGCAGCGAATCTTGATGACATGACGGCGGAGGAGATCGGCTTTGCCTTTGAGAAGCTTCTTGAGGCAGGGGCTGTAGATGTGTGGACAGAGGCGGCTGTTATGAAGAAAAACAGGCCGGGAAATGTGCTGAAGGTCCTGGTAAGAGAAGATAAGAAGGATGAGCTGGTAACTGCTATATTTAAGTATACCTCGACCATCGGCATCAGAGAGGCTGTCATGAAGCGCTATACTCTTAAACGCGAGATAGTTGAGAAGGATACTGCTTACGGCAGGGTGCGCGTCAAGAAGACTTCGGGCTACGGAGTGGAACGCAGTAAGTTTGAGTATGAGGATATTGCGGAAATCGCAAGGAAGAACGGCATGAGCATCGCTGAGGCGAGAAAGGCTGCGGCACACTCCTGAGAAAGGCTGCAGCCAATTCAAGGCAAATTAATTGTCGTACATAAGCTTACGTATTTCAGTGAGGCGGTCGCGAAGAGTGATCGCCTCTTCGAAATTGAGCTCGGCGGCAGCTGCGCGCATGCGCTTACTTAGCGTTGTTTCGAGAGCTTTAAGCTCACGCGGGCTCATGGACTCGAGCTCCTTCTCATTATCCTTTGGATCTGTCTCGGCAGCCTTGGAAATTGAAATAAGGTCACGCACAGCTTTTTTGATGGAGGTAGGCGTTATGCCATGCTCCTTATTGTAGCTGTCCTGTACTAAGCGGCGGCGGTTTGTTTCGTCTATGGCGCGCTGCATGGAATCGGTAATGCTGTCTGCATACATGATGACATGACCGTCAACATTTCTCGCGGCACGTCCTACAGTCTGGATAAGCGAGGTCTCACTGCGCAGGAAGCCTTCCTTATCGGCATCAAGTATAGCGACAAGAGATACTTCCGGAATATCAAGTCCCTCTCTTAAGAGATTGATACCGACAAGCACATCAAAAACTCCAAGACGCATATCGCGTATGATCTGACTTCTCTCAAGAGTATCGACATCTGAATGAAGGTATCTTACACGGATACCGATATTCTTCATATAATCTGTGAGATCCTCAGCCATTTTCTTGGTAAGAGTGGTAACGAGGACCTTGTTTCCTTTTTCTGTTTCTTTATTTATCTCACCGATAAGGTCATCGATCTGACCCTCGACAGGGTGTATTTCTATAGGCGGGTCAAGAAGACCTGTAGGCCTTATGATCTGCTCTGCCCTGAGGAGCTCGTGCTCAGCCTCGTAAGGTCCCGGAGTTGCGGATACGCAGAGCATCTGATCGATCTTCAGCTCGAATTCCTCAAAATTAAGCGGACGGTTATCGAGTGCCGAAGGAAGCCTGAAGCCATAATCCACAAGGACCATTTTTCTTGAGTGGTCGCCGGAATACATGGCGCGTACCTGAGGAAGTGTCATGTGGGACTCGTCGATTATTATAAGAAAATCCTTCGGAAAATAATCCATGAGAGTATAAGGCGGATCACCGGCACGTGAACCCGCAAGGTGGCGGGAGTAGTTCTCAATGCCTGAGCATATGCCTGTCTCCTTCAGCATTTCCACATCAAAGCTCGTGCGCTCACCTATGCGCTGCGCCTCAATGAAGCGGTCCTCTGAGGTAAAGAAATTCACTCTCTCATCCATTTCCTCAAGGATGGCATCGCAGGCACGGTCCATCTGGTCCTTGGGAACGACATAGTGCGAGGCCGGAAAAACGATGCAGTGGTTAAGCGATGCCTTCACATGTCCGGTAACCGAATCGATAGAAGTGATGCGGTCTATTTCATCGCCGAAGAACTCGATACGGAAAGCCTCACCGCCCGAGTACGACGGGTAGATCTCGAGCACATCTCCGTGCACTCTGAAGGTGCCGCGCTTAAATTCCATGTCATTTCGCATATACTGCATGTCGATGAGACGGCGCATGACCTCCCGCATATCGTGGGTCTGGCCGGGACGGAGAGATACCGTCATGTTCTTATAGTCAATAGGGGAACCAAGGCCGTAGATGCAGGATACCGAGGCCACGATTATCACATCATCTCTTTCTGACAATGCTGCCGTCGCGGAGTGCCTCAGCTTATCGATCTCGTCATTGATAGCGGAATCCTTTTCTATATATGTGTCTGTCGAAGGAACATAGGCCTCCGGCTGGTAGTAGTCATAGTAGGAAACGAAATACTCGACAGCATTTTCCGGAAAAAACTCTTTGAATTCACTGTAGAGCTGCGCGGCCAGAGTTTTGTTGTGCGCGATTATAAGAGTTGGCTTCCCAAGGTTTTTTATGACATTGGCCATGGTGAAGGTCTTGCCTGAGCCTGTGGCGCCAAGAAGGGTCTGGAACTGGTTTCCGGCACGAAAGCCCTCGGTAAGTTCTTTGATAGCCTGCGGCTGGTCGCCGGTCGGTTCATATTCACTATGTAATATAAAATTCGCCATGATACTCCTATATGTGTCAAAAGAACCGTCCCCCTGACACTCTCACCGTCCCCTGACACCCCACTGATACTTGCCAGTAAAATTATGCTGTGCTACAATGTATGATTGTATCACTTTTGAGCGTATATGAAAATTAAGTATAGAAAATTAATAAGAGGTATTTAAAATGGCAAAAAGACCTGCAGTCCTTGTTATCATGGACGGACTCGGATTAAGAAAAGAAACTGAGGGAAATGCCGTAGCACTCGCAGATACGCCGGTGCTCGATAAGCTTATGAAGGAGTGCCCTTTTGTGGAGGGACAGGCTTCGGGACTTGCTGTGGGACTTCCCGAGGGACAGATGGGAAACTCAGAGGTAGGACATCTTAACATGGGTGCCGGAAGGATCGTATATCAGGAGCTCACACGTATCACCAAGAGCATTCAGGACGGCGATTTCTTCGAGATCCCTGAGTTTAAGAACAGCGTGGCAAACTGCAAAAAGCATGATTCTGCGCTGCACCTTATGGGACTTGTTTCAGACGGAGGCGTTCACAGCCACAATACACATATTTACGGACTGCTTGAGCTTGCTAAGAGAAACGGACTAAGGAAGGTCTATGTTCACTGCTTCATGGACGGAAGAGATACACCTCCGGACGGAGGACTTGGCTACATCAGAGAGCTTGAGGCAAAGATGGCAGAGATCGGCGTAGGCGAGATCGCAACTATAAGCGGCCGTTACTATGCAATGGACCGTGATAAGAACTATGACAGAAATGAAAAGGCCTATGCTGCCATGACTAAGGGAGAGGGCAATGCTGCCGCTTCCGCTGCAGAGATCATGGAAAAGTCCTATGCCGAGGGAAAGACAGATGAGTTCATCGTTCCTTCAGTAGTAGTTAAGAACGGTCAGCCGGTCGGTCTTATCAGGGATCATGATTCCATCATCTTCTATAACTTCAGACCTGACAGGGCAAGACAGATTTCAAGATGCTTCTGCGATGACGAGTTTGAGTATTTCAACAGAGGAAAGCGCCTTGATGTAAACTTCACCTGCTTCACAGATTATGACGCAACCATCCTCAACAAGGATGTTGCCTTCAAGAAGGAAGAGATCACAAATACCTTCGGTGAGTACATTTCCAAAAATGGAAAGACCCAGCTCAGGATCGCGGAGACAGAGAAATATGCGCATGTTACCTTCTTCTTTAACGGCGGTATGGAGGAGCCTTATGCAAATGAGGACCGCATCCTCGTTCCTTCACCCAAGGAGGTTCCGACCTATGACCTTAAGCCCCAGATGAGCGCTCCTGAGGTCTGCGACAAGCTCTGCGAGGCTATCAGAAGCGGCAAGTACGATGCAGTCATCTGTAACTTCGCAAACTCAGACATGGTAGGCCATACAGGAATCATCGAGGCAGCAGTAAAGGCTGTTGAGACAGTAGATACCTGCGTCGGCAAGGTATGCGAGGCTGTAAAGGATGTTGACGGTGTAATGTTCATCTGCGCGGATCATGGAAATTCAGATGTCATGATCGATGAGGAGACAGGCAGACCTTACACAGCGCATACTACAAACCCTGTACCGTTCATTCTGTATAACGCGGATCCTGCTTTTAAGCTCAGAGAGGGCGGAGTGCTCGCAGATATCGCACCGACCATGCTTGAGCTCATGGGACTTCCTCAGCCAAAGGAAATGACGGCAAAGTCACTGATCATAAAATAAGTCTGAAAGGAAAATTAAATATTGAAAAGACCACTCTTTATCGCAGCGATGATTGTTCTGTCCGGGACTATATGCGGTTTAAAAGAGTCAGGAAGTGTCTTTAAGGCAGCGGCTATAATTTTGATAGTCGTGTTAATGTATGTGATAAAAAGCGGGATACCCGAGAGGGATATTCCGCTTTCACTTATTGTGCAAAAGCCCGCGGAACGTCCGCCGTGCTCGCACGAGCGGACATTGCCCGGAAAATCCGAAGGACCCGTGATCTCTTATCGGAAAATGCTGACGGCGCTTATGTTTGCGCTTTTTCTCGCGGGATTTTCGAGGGCAGCATTCGTATCTTATAAATATGGAAGACCCGAGGCGGAGGCATTCTTTGAAAAATACGAAGCCAAAAATCCGGGCGGGTTTGACTATGGCATGTACCTTAAAGGGCTCGGCATCGGAAGCACAGAAGAATATGAAGCTATGAAAAATGGGGCAGATGCCGACACCGCACCGTTAATGGCGGCGCTTGAGACTTTAAGAGCCTATCTTGCAGGCATACTTGATGGGAATCTTTCCGAGCACGATGCCGGCATATATAAGGCGGTGGTGCTCGGGGAAAAGAGCGAAATGGACCGTGGAGTAAGAGACCTCTATCAGGATGCCGGGATAGCCCATCTGCTGGCGGTAAGCGGTCTTCATGTGAGCCTCATGGGTACCGGCCTTTTCGGCATGCTGAAAAGAAAATTCGGGAGAAGGACCTCTGCAGCAATAAGCTCCGGCATTATGCTTTTGTTTATGCTTATGACAGGGGCCTCCGGATCGGCAGTTCGCGCCGTGATAATGCTCATATTCAGCTTTATGGCAATGGTAAACGGAAGGACCTACGATATGCGCTCCGCGCTTTCTGTTTCAGCCATCGTGATGCTGCTTTGGAGACCGTATCAGATATTTTCCGCCGGATTCCAGCTTTCCTTTGGCGCGGTCGCGGCTATAACCCTTGTGTCGGGGAATATTATAAAGGGCCTCGAGCTTCTTATGGAAAATGCCGGAAGCAATGCGGCAAAAAAAGACTTAAGAAAGCGTGTGAGAAGGAGAAATAAGCTCCCCGGCTGGGCGGCAGCCTTTATAACGAGCGCAGGCATACAGGTGACCACGCTTCCCATAATTGCCTGGCATTATTTTAAGGTTCCTGCATATGGGATATTGCTGAATTTTATCGTGATACCTCTGATGGCTGTGGTGCTCTGTTCGGGGCTTGCGGTGCTTGGAGCCGGCATAGTAATGGGGACAGCGGGAAATGCTGCAGCCGGTCTCATTCTTAGGCTTACCGGCATTGGGATAAACACATCGGTCCTCATGCTTGCCGCCGCGGCCCCGGGGCATTATGTGCTTAAATTGTATGAAAAGCTGGCAGCCTTCAGCCTTAAACTGCCGTTTTCATCCTTTATTACCGGAAGACCCGGGCATCTATGGATCCTGCTGTATTATCTGCTTCTTGCGGCAGTTATCAGGCTATCGCTTGGAGGAAGGATAAAAAGAAAGGCGGAGGTTCTTAAAAGGTGCGCTTTTCTTGTGGTTGGGGTGATCTGCATAGCTCCGCTTATAAAATATCGTGAAACAAAAGAATTTTATGTGATGGCCCTGGATGTGGGACAGGGAGACGGAACTGTTATAAAAAATAAGGATGAATATATAATGATCGACTGCGGGTCCAGCAGCTTAAATACACTTGGTGAAAGAGTGCTCGAACCATTTCTTTTGTCGCGCGGGATCGAGGAACTGGATATGGTGATAGTCAGCCACAGTGATACAGATCATATAAGCGGAATAATGTGGCTTTTACAAAATGATACTCCGGTCAGGATCAAAAAGCTGATGCTGTCCGCTGCCGCAAAGGATAATGAAGAATATGATGAGCTTATTTCAGCTTATTTTGCTTCTTCGGGAAAGAATGTCAGTTATATTTCGACCGGTGATACGCCGGTGAAGGATGGCGACTTCAGTCTGCAGTGCCTCTATGGAGGAAGGGCAGCTGAGGATATAAACAGCAATTCTTCGGCACTGCTTTTGAAAAAGGGGGCGTTCTCAATGCTTTTTACGGGAGATGCGCCTTCGGAGGATGAAGAAATATTTTGCAGAGCGCTGCCGGAGGGAATGGTTCCGGGTGACGGTATCACTGTATTTAAGGCGGCGCATCACGGCAGTAATACCTCAAATTCTAATATTATACTGGAAACATTTAAACCAAAGTACGTAATAATCTCGTGCGGACGAAAAAATCGATATGGACATCCTCATGCTGAAGTGCTTGAAAGGTTGGAGAGCTGCGGGGCAAAGGTAAGGCAGACGCAGTATGAGGGGGCCATAGAAATCGGTATCAAATAATACAGATGCAGCTAATGCCGCGGACCTATGCCATTGAAAACCCGGCCGTCAGCATTTATAATAAAAACATGTGTGCGATGAAAAATTTATTCCTCATCTGCGGAGATGAGGAACTTTTAAAAGAACAAAAAAGAGACGAGCTGCTGAAAAAATACAACTGTGAGGGCAGCCTTAATTATAATGTCTTCAGGGATGAGAATATTGATCTCTATGAGATCAAAGGGCTTATCGGCACCATGCCGTTCATGGAGGATTTAAGGAAGATACAGATCTCGGGATCGGGATTTTTTAAAGGATCGGCGGCTGAGGAGGTGCTTGAGACATTTAAGGATGTGCCGGAGACCACAGTGGTGATCTTTCATGAAAAGGATGCGGACAGATCTAATGCCCTCTATAAATATGTTGGGAAAAACGGTGAAGTATTCAGGTTTGATTCTGCGGACAGTAAAAGCGGAAAGGAAAAAAGCATAGGAAGATCCGATGTCAGAAACTGGGCAAAGCAGGTCATCAGGGATGCCGGTAGACGTATGGACAGCCGTACGCTTTTCGAACTCGTTGAAATGACCGGTTATGATATGCAGAACCTGAGCACTGAGCTCGAGAAGCTTATCTGCTATACCTTAGGCAAGCCGCAGGGTTATGTGATAAGCGGGGAAGACGTAGATGCTGTGTGCTCGAAAACTTTATCAGACCGCATCTTCGACATGATCGATCTTAAATTAAGAGGAAACACTGCTGCGGCACTTGAAATACTTGAGGAGCTGTATTCAATGAAGACAGCTGCCATGCGCATACTTTATGTTATAGTAAGACAGTATAATCAGGCGCTTGCCTTTAAGGAATGCCGCGAAAAAAGGATGAGCGATGCGGAAACCGCGGCGGAGCTTGGCATTAAGGACTGGCTGATCGACAGAATGTCAAAGCAGCTTGAACGTGTGAGCTCCGAGGAACTGAAGGCAAGGCTTGAGGCCTGCGCTGAGACGGAATTTAAAATAAAGCAGGGTGATCTTCCCGAGAAGCTCGCGCTGGAGCTCCTCATAATTCGCTAGGGTGAGCCGAGTTTCAGGCAGTGTCAAAAGAACCGTCCCCGTGACACTCGGGTGAGCCGCGTTTCAGGCGGTGTCAAAAGAACCGTCCCCGTGACACCTCCGTGACATCCGGAATTGAAATTCCGCTTGACACAAGATGGAAATGTATATAAAATGTCTATGTTTGCACGATACTGTCCGTGTCCGGGATTAGTGGAAACATTAAAACATTAAAGAAGGAGGTGTATCACAGTGGCAAACATTAAATCTGCAAAGAAGAGAGTTCTCGTAGCAAAGACAAGAACAGAGAGAAATAAGGCTATCAGATCAAGAGTTAAGACTTTTGTCAAGAAGGTAGGCGCTGCTATTGAGGCTGGAGATAAGGCTGCAGCTGAGGCTGCTCTGAAAGCGGCTGTTTCAGAGATAGACAAGGCTCAGACCAAGGGCGTATATCACGCTAATACAGCATCAAGAAAAGTAGCCAGACTTTCAAAGGCAGTTGCTGCTATGCAGTAAGCTTAACTTGATTTATCATAAATAATCAGCCCTCGGAACGACCCAGCCGAGGGCTTTTGTCGTATATATAGTTTCATTAAAAAGCAGATAAGAATGACAGATACAAAGTTTGATCAGAGTAAAATAAGAAATTTCAGCATCATTGCCCATATCGATCACGGCAAGTCCACGCTCGCGGACCGCATCATAGAGATGACGGGACTTCTTACCGAGCGTGAGATGCAGTCACAGGTCCTTGACAACATGGACCTTGAGCGCGAGCGCGGCATTACCATAAAGGCCCAGACTGTAAGGACTATATATAAGGCAGATGACGGAGAGGAGTACGTTTTTAATCTTATCGATACTCCCGGTCATGTAGACTTTAACTATGAGGTCTCAAGAGCGCTTAAGGCCTGCGACGGAGCTGTGCTTGTAGTTGATGCCGCCCAGGGAATAGAGGCACAGACCCTGGCCAATGTATATCTCGCGCTGGATAATGACCTTGAGGTTGCGCCTGTTATAAATAAGATAGATCTTCCGAGCGCGGACCCTGAGAGAGTTGCAAGGGAGATAGAGGACGTAATAGGAATAGAAGCTGAGAATGCTCCCCGCATTTCCGCAAAGACCGGTCAGAACGTACATGATGTTCTTGAAATGATCGTGAATAATATACCGGCACCGACCGGTGATGCGGATGCACCGCTTCAGGCACTGATCTTTGACTCGGTTTACGATTCCTATAGAGGCGTTATCATTTTCTGCCGTATCAAGGAAGGAAAAGTAAGGCGCAATATGAAGATACGCATGATGGCTTCAGGCGCCGAGTATGATGTTGTTGAGGTCGGAACCATGGGAGCCGGACAGTTCTTCCCAAGAGAAGAGCTTCGTGCCGGTGAAGTAGGATATATCACTGCCAGCATTAAAAACATTCAGACCACCAGAGTCGGTGATACAGTGACAGAGGCGCTGAGACCTGCCGCAGAACCGCTTCCGGGATATAAGGAAGTAACACCTATGGTATACTGTGGTCTTTATCCTGCGGACAATGCCAAATACCCCGACCTTCGTGATGCCTTAGAGAAGCTTAAGTTAAATGATGCCTCACTTTTCTATGAGCCTGAGACATCTGTTGCGCTTGGCTTTGGATTCAGATGCGGATTCCTGGGACTTCTGCATCTCGACATAATAGAGGAAAGACTCGAGAGAGAGTATAATCTCGACCTCGTTACAACAGCGCCTTCGGTTATATATAAGGTGCATAAGACTGACGGTACGGTCATAGATCTTACAAATCCTACAAATCTCCCGGATCCATCCACCATAGAATATATGGAGGAGCCTATAGTTAAAGCGGAGATCATGACCACCACCGAATATGTTGGTCCTATCATGAAGCTTTGCCAGGAGAGAAGAGGAATATATCACGGCATGGAGTATCTTGAAGAAACAAGAGCCCTGCTTAAATATGAACTTCCGTTAAATGAAATAATCTATGACTTCTTTGATGTTCTTAAGTCGAGAAGCCGCGGATATGCTTCATTTGACTATGAGCTTAACGGCTATATCAGATCGAAGCTTGTTAAGCTTGATATACTTGTGAATCGCGAAGCAGTTGACGCGTTGTCATTTATCGTTTTCGCGGACAGTGCTTACGACCGCGGCAGAAGAATGTGCGAGAAGCTCAAGGATGAGATACCGCGCCAGCTGTTTGAGATACCTATTCAGGCAGCCATTGGAGGCAAGATAATCGCGCGTGAGACAGTTAAGGCTCTGCGCAAGGACGTTCTCGCAAAATGCTACGGCGGCGATGTTTCAAGAAAGAAGAAGCTTCTTGAAAAGCAGAAGGAAGGCAAGAAGCGTATGCGTACCTTCGGCTCTGTAGAGATACCGCAGTCCGCATTCATGAGTGTGCTTAAGCTTGAAGAAGAATGATACCACACAAAATGGCAGCTTTATTCATCATATATATAATTTTTGCAGGGATTTTAGTATGAAAAAGATATTGGCAATTATTATGGCGGCAGCCCTTGCAGCGGGTGTTCTTGTCGGATGCGGCTCATCAGCATCACAGGATACAGCAGCTGCATCAGCAGTTAAAACGGTAAAACCGGGCACACTTACAGTAGCGACCAGCCCGGATTTCTCACCCTTTGAGTTCTACGCGATCGATGAAGCAGGTACACCGACGCTTGCGGGCATTGACATTGCACTTGCGCGGTATATCGCAGATCATATGGGACTCGAGCTCCAGATCGTGACCGTTGACTTTGACGGAGTACTTTCAGAGCTTTCAACTCATTCCGTAGATCTCGGTATGTCAGGCCTTGCACCCAATCCCGACCGCGAGAGCATCATGGACTTCTCGGATATTTACTACAAGGGTGAACAGTCGCTTGTATCACTTAAGGATAATGCGGCATCCATCACCTCCTTTGAGGATATCAACTCCAAGGAATTTACTGTCGGCGCACAGATAGGCTCTATCCAGCTTGATTTCGCAAACGAATACACACCTGATGCAAACATCGTAACGATGCCTAAGGTCACAGATATCATTTCCGAGCTTATTGCCGGCAAGGAGTATGCTGCATTCATACAGAAGGATGTGGCACAGTGCTATCAGAAGAACTATCCTGAGCTTGAGCTTGTTCTGGATGTTCCTTATGAGCAGAATGGCCTGGCTATCGGCGTAAACAAGGGTAACGCGGAGCTTCTTGCGGCAGTTAACGAGGCAGTCGCGGCAGCACTCGAGGATGGTTCCATGGCTCAGTTTATTACTGATGCCAATGAACTTGCGGCAGGTGAGAAATACGAGGGACTTCTTGAAGAGAATGGAACGGACAGTTTTGTAAAGCTGGAAAATTTCCCGATAGTATTTAAGTACGCCGAGCTTTTCCGGAACGGAATCGTCGTGACGGTGCTGCTGTCAGTATTTACCGTGCTTATCGGTTTCGTGCTGGCTCTTTTGCTTGCACTTATGAGACTGTCAAATGTATGTCCGTTTGCTTTCCTTGAGAAGGATAAAAAAGGCTATGTAAGGGATGGCGGATTCTTATATCATCTGTCAAGATTCAACCCGCTTTCGATAATTGCGACAGCCTATGTTGAGATCTTCAGATCGACTCCGGTACTCGTACAGGTATTCATCATTTACTATGGCGTATTCGGAATCATAAAGCTGCCGACATTCTCAATGTTCGGATTCATTCAGTTCGACAGATTCTTCCCGGGTGTCGTTGCACTCGGACTTAACTCCGCTGCATACCTTTGCGAAATCATCCGTTCCGGAATCCAGTCTGTGGATGGCGGCCAGACTGAAGCTGCAAGGTCTCTTGGTATGTCACAGGTCATGAACCTTCGCTATATCATACTTCCGCAGGCTATGAAGAACATACTTCCTGCCATCGCCAACGAGTTCGTAGTTATTATCAAGGAATCCTCCATCACCTATACTATCGGTGTTCAGGATATCATGTCTGCTGTAAATGCTGTTAAGGGAGCGACCTTCATTATCGTTGAGCCATTGCTTGTGGCAACAGCTATTTACTTCTGCCTTTGCTTCCCGACCTCAAAGGCAATTGCTTATCTGGAAAGGAGAATGAGCCGTGGAGACAAGAGATAATCTTATTCAGGTAAAGAATCTTAAGAAGTACTATAACCGCGGTGCCATTAAGGCGCTTGACGATGTATCTATCGATATAAAGCAAGGCGATGTAATGGTAGTCATCGGACCTTCAGGCTCAGGCAAGTCTACCTTCCTGCGCAGCCTCAATCTCCTTGAGAGACCTACCGCAGGTGAGATAATTTTTGATGGTGTTGATATAACTCAGAAGAAGGTAAGGGATGCATCCGGAAAGCTTGTAAAGCTTGATCTTGACGCACACCGTCAGGAAATGGGTATGGTATTCCAGCATTTCAATCTTTTTCCTCATCTTACCATACTTGAAAATATGACAATTGCGCCTATACAGGTAAAGCATGTCGACAAGGCAGCAGCAGAGGAAAAAGCACTGCAGCTTCTTGACAGAGTAGGGCTTAAGAACAGGGCGGGCGCTTATCCAATACAGCTTTCGGGCGGTCAGAAGCAGAGAGTTGCGATCGTAAGAGCGCTTGCCATGGAGCCTAAGGTAATGCTCTTTGATGAGCCTACATCAGCCCTTGATCCGGAAATGGTAGGAGAGGTGCTTGAGGTAATGAAGGAGCTTGCAGGGGAAGGTATGACCATGGTCTGCGTTACCCATGAGATGGGCTTTGCGAGAGAAGTGGGAAACCGTCTTGTGTTTATGGCAGGCGGAAGGATAATCGAGCAGGGAGATCCTAAGGAGATGTTTGCAAATCCGCAGACGGACAGACTTAAGGAATTCTTTAATCAGGTACTGTAAGGATATGAATTTAGGAAAACAGCTTGCGGCAAATGAAATAGATGAGAAAAAAAGCCTGATCCTGGAGCTTTCAGACAGCATCTGGGATTATGCGGAGCTGTCTCTGGAAGAATACCGTTCACAGGCAAAGTATGTGGAAATGCTTAAGGCAGAGGGCTTTGATGTCACAGCCGGAAATAATAATATTCCGACGGCCTTTACCGCAAGCTTTGGAAGCGGAAGACCAAGGATAGGCATTCTTGCCGAATACGATGCACTTTCCGGACTTTCCCAGGAGGCCGGCAAAACTGAAAATGCCGAAAGGACTCCCGGTGCACCCGGACATGGCTGCGGCCACAATATGCTTGGGGCGGGAGCATTTGCAGCGGCACTTGGAATAAAAAAGTATCTTAAGGAAAATCCGGGAAAGGGTACGGTCATACTTTTTGGCTGTCCCGGAGAAGAAGCAGCCGCATCCAAGGCCTTTATGGCAAGGGACAATGTATGGAGAGAGCTCGATGCGGCGCTCACCTGGCATCCCGAGGACTGCAACGAGGTCGTGGTCGGAAGCAGCAATGCCTGCATTCAGAGCCTCTATCAGTTTAAGGGTACGGCGGCGCATGCTTCCGCCTCGCCTGAGCAGGGAAGGAGCGCTCTGGATGCTGTCGAGCTTATGAATATAGGTGTGCAGTTTCTGCGTGAGCACATGAGCGACAGGGCAAGGGTACATTACGCCATAACAAATACCGGAGGAGTAAGCCCGAATGTCGTTCAGGCAAGGGCAGATGTGCTTTACTTCGTAAGATCCGACCGTGTTTCCGAGGCCATGGAGCTGCAAAAGCGTGTCGATAAGATCGCGGAGGGCGCTGCTCTTATGACCGGGACAAGCTTTACCAAGACCTTTATCGATGGTCTGGCTGATATAGTACCGAACAATGTGCTTGAGGAGCTTTTGTTCAGGAATTTTGAGGAGACCGGCGTGCCGGAGTATACAGTGGAAGAGCTTGAGTTTGCGGAGAAGATAGCAGATACTCATGGAAGACGTAATGTTATTCCGGGACTTGGAACCGCAAATGACTCTGCGTATGCTTTGGAGGCAAAACGCCTTAAGCTTAAGTCCGGAAAGGCAATGAATGACTTTCTGCTTCCGTATTATAAGGGTGATGTGTTCAGTCCGGATTCTACCGATGTCGGCGATGTAAGCTGGGAATGTCCGACGGCTCAGATCCATGTGGCGGCCTGGCCGAACGGAACACCGGGGCACAGCTGGCAGAATGTTTCCTGCGGAGGTTCTTCAATAGGCCATAAGGCAGTCATCACTGCGGGAAAGGTCCTTGCTGCAGCAGCAGTAGAGCTTTTTGAATCACCGGATATCATTAAAGCTGCACGGGAGGAGTTTGAGCTCAGGACTGAGAGCGGCTATTGCTGCCCGATACCATCCGATGCTGTCATAAGAGGCCTTGACGCGTGAATTATCCGTAAAGTGCACTCTTATCGGCATACTTAACCTTCTCTTACGAAACACTTAACTTCATTGAATTGGAAAAATCCTCATGCTATTATGGCATGAGGATTTTTATATATAATTTTGAATGTCAGTATCCGGAGGCTGTGTATGTTGGGTATAGCGAGGCTGGTGGTAGGACCTGTCTGCACAAACTGTTTTATAGTATATGACGAGGAGGCTTCATCATGCATCATCGTAGATCCGGGTGATGAGGCTGAGAAGATCGCGGAAAAGCTCGGAGAGCTCGGCGTGACCCCAAAGGCAGTGCTGCTCACGCACGGACATTTCGATCATATACTCGGTATCCCGGGACTTAGAGAGATCTACAGTGAACTTCCGGTATACGCATATGAGGCTGAAGAGGTCCTGCTTAGTGACGCAAGGGTAAATGAAAGTACCATGGTCAGGAGACCGGTCACAATAGGAGATGTGACCTATATCGAGAATGGCTGTGAGCTTGAATTTCTTGGCGTAAAGTGGAAGGTCATCAGTACGCCCGGCCATACGATCGGAAGCTGCTGTTATTATATAGAGGAAGCAGGCATACTGTTTTCCGGAGATACACTTTTTGACGGCGACTGCGGCAGGACGGATCTTGCTACAGGTGATTTCAAGGCTATCGTTCACAGCATTAAGGATATTCTCATGAAGCTTCCGGACGACACTCAGGTGCTTCCGGGTCACGAGACCTTCACGACCATAGGCCGTGAACGGGTATACAATGTAATTATGAGACAATACGGAGATTAAACGAGAGGTATTTTATGTTTAAGGCTTATAGAAGTATGATCATTTGGGGACTTGCGGCACTGGTCTGTATAGCGGCCCTCACGATGCAGTCTCAGGCGGATGAGTTTAAAATGGGACCGGGAGACCGCTATGATGAAAGCGGAAATATCGTATCCTATGACGGAACACTGCTTGTCAGATCGGACGGTACGGTCATAGAGTATCCGTTTGAAAGCAATAATGGCGGAGCATCAGCTGCACAGTCGGCTGTAACCACGGCGGCACAGGCGGCTGCGACAGCGGCACAAACAGCTGCAACTACAGCAGCACAGGCGGCGATCACAGCGGTACCGGCGGAAGTAAAGGAACAGATATCCAATTACACTGCAGCAGTGACCTCTGACGGGACAGCTTACAGCTTCGAGGGCAAAAAGTATGTGAAGTCTTCATTGTATGGCACCAGGAAGCTTACAGGCTATTCCGGAGAAGAGGATGGATATTACAGCACCTATAGCGGAAATACAGCAAGGTCGGCCCACACAGTTTCCGCCCCTTCCGATCTTCCTATAGGAACAGTAATAATAATTGAGGGTGAGAGCGGACCTTATGCTTCTGAATATAATGGAGTATATGTGGTTGAGGACCGCGGAGGCTATGCTCTCGAGAGCAATGGCCTGATAGATATTTATTTTGATACTTCAGCTGCGGCAGCTCATGTAACTGACTATGGCTGGAATTATGCAAATATCTGGATAGCAAAATCTGCAGAATGAAAGCTGAATTAGAACTTTACATTCATATACCGTTTTGTGAAAAGAAATGTAACTACTGTGACTTCCTCTCCTTCAGGGCAGGGAATGATGTACAGGAGGCCTACATTGCGCAATTGATAAAGGAGCTTACGATTATGGCTGCGGGATGCGGCAATTATTCTGTAAGCTCTGTTTTTGTGGGCGGAGGTACTCCGTCTCTGCTTACCGGAGAAAGCATTGCGCTGATCATAGGCACTATAAGAAAATATTACGATCTGGCAGAGGATGCTGAGATAACGGTGGAATGCAATCCGGGATCGATCATCAGGCACAAGCTCGCAGCGTATAAAAAGGCGGGGGTCAACCGTCTAAGCATAGGACTTCAGTCGGCAGACAATGCTGAACTGAAAATGCTCGGAAGAGTACACAGCTTTGAGGAATTTTTAAAGACCTTCCAGGCTGCGAAAATGGAAGGCTTTGAAAATATCAATATTGATCTTATCAACTGCTTTCCCATGCAGAGCATGAAGACCTGGAGAAAGACATTGAAAAATGTTCTTATGTTCAAGCCTGAGCATGTGTCTGTCTATAATCTGATCATAGAGCCCGGAACTCCTTTTTATGAGATGCAACAAGGAGGATTTCTGATGATGCCGTCCGAGGATGAACAGGCTGAAATGGATGAATTCACCAGGACTTATATGAAGCATGCAGGTTATGAAAGATATGAATTCAGCAACTGGGCAAAGCCGGGATACAAATGCAGGCACAATGTTGGTTACTGGACGGGAGTGCCGTACATTGGCTTCGGACTTGGGGCATCTTCATATTATAATGGTTTCAGATGGAAAAACACTCCGGATATGGAAGAATATCTCGGGATCGGCTTTGAAAAATGGAGCGATGATGAGTCGGGAAAGCTCAGAAAGGAATTAAAAAAACTCAGCCGTGAAGAAAAAATGGAAGAGTTCATGTATCTTGGGTTAAGATGCACGGAAGGCATATCATCTATGAACTTTCTTGGTAAGTTTGGCGTGTATCTTGAAACTGTTTACGGAGAGCAGCTTGGCAAATATATGGGACTCGGACTTATCGAGCAGCGCGGAGACCGCTATGCTCTTACCGAACGCGGCATTGACTTAAGCAACGTGGTGCTCAGCGACTTTTTGCTGACTAAATGACAGTTCATATTTTTTTTATAATTACGAGCCTTCATACCGCTTGACTTTTGTCAGGCGGTATTATATTATGTCTGTGTTAGCAATCAAAACCAAAGAGTGCTAACAAACTAAAGGACAATTAATTATCTGATCGGTCAGGTGACGGGCATTATGGAATTGGATGAGAGAAAAACTGTCATACTAAAGGTCATCATCAAGAGTTATCTTGAGACCGGAGAGCCGGTGGGGTCAAGGACGATCTCCAAGCTGAGCGGACTTAACTTAAGCTCCGCGACCATCCGCAATGAGATGAGCGACCTCGTGGAAATGGGCTACATTGCCCAGCCGCATACTTCAGCAGGACGCATTCCCACGGATAAGGGCTACAGATTTTATGTAGACAGTATTATGCAGGAGAATGATCGGAAGATCACAGCTGTCACGGATAAGATGATGCAGCGTGTAGATAAGCTCGAGATGCTGCTGAAGGCCATCGTTAAGTCTCTGGCTTCGGATACCAATTACGCGGCGCTGATAAGCGGACCAAGCACTGCCACGACCAAGATCAAGTATCTCCAGCTCAGCATTCCCGGAGATAAGCAGGTGCTGCTGATGCTCGTGCTCGATGGAAATGTTATTAAGAATGAGCTGATCAATACGGCTGAGCACATGGATTATGAGACTGCCATGAGACTTACGGTAATGATGAATAACTACTTAAGCGGTCTCAGCTTAAGGGAGATAACACCTCAGATCATAACAGATATCATGGTGCAGGCCGGAGATCAGAGCACAAATGTCAAATATATTATCGATGCCATAGTGGATATGCTTGAGCAGGGAGACAGCCAGCATGATATATTCACTTCGGGAGCAAAGAACATTTTCAAATACCCTGAGCTTACAGAGATCGATAAGGCAGCTGAACTGATCTCAGCATTTGAAGAAAAGGATAAGCTGAACGATCTTGTAAACGAGGTCACATCGCTGAGCGTGGCAGATGGAACAGAAGCAGGTAACATCAGGGTCTATATAGGCGGTGAGGGACCTGTAAAGAATATGAAAGACTGTTCACTTATCACGGCGAATTACGAGATCGGTGAGGGTATGACCGGTGTGATAGGCGTTATCGGACCTAAACGTATGGATTATGAAAAGGTCATGAAGGCGCTGCAGAACCTTAAGGG
>JAUNNP010000002.1:1696-19113 GCA_030531385.1 Eubacteriales bacterium | reverse complement strand
ATGAGAAAATTAAAAGAATTAATGAGTTGTATCATAAGTCTAAGGCTGAAGGTCTTAATGATGAGGAAAAGGCTGAGCAGGCGAGACTTAGACGCGACTATATAGACGCAGTAAAGGGCAACCTTAAGGGGCAGCTTGATGTGAGCTTTTCAGATAGTGATAAAAAGCAGTAAGGAAGTACAGTATGGAAGATGAGAAGGATTTAAAGGAAAAGACAGCGGACGGGATGGAAGAGACCGTGGCTGACATAAATGAGGCTGAATCAGCTGCTGAGACCTTAGATGAGGCCGATATGGCAGAGGCATCGGAAAATGCTGAAGAGACTGAAGGCGAAGCCGCTGAGGGAACTGCTGAGAAAGCTGCCGGGGAAACCGCCGAGGAGGCGTCAAAGCCCGATAAAAAGGATAAGCAGATAGAAGAACTAAATGACAAATATAAGAGGCTTTTTGCGGAGTTTGACAATTACCGCAAGAGAACAGAGACCGAAAAGCTCGGTATGTTTGCCGAGGGAGAGAAGACCGTACTGTTAAAGGTGCTTCCTCTTATAGATAATTTTGAAAGAGCACTTGGTACCATTCCGGAGGAGCAGAAGGGCACGGCACTTGCGGATGGCATTGAAAAGATATACAGGTCATTTACAGACCAGCTTAAGGATCTTGGGGTCACACCGATAGAGGCTGAAGGGAAGCCGTTTGACGCAAACCTTCATAATGCGGTCATGCATGAGGAGGATGAAAGCCTTCCGGAGAATATAGTCACCGCAGAACTTCAGAAGGGCTATATGTTTAAGGATAAGGTGCTCAGATATTCAATGGTCAAGGTTGCAAATTAATATATAACGAATATTTACTATTTTTAGTTTCAGGAGGATAAAATCATGAGCAAAATAATCGGAATCGATCTTGGTACAACAAACAGCTGCGTAGCAGTTATGGAAGGCGGAAAGCCAACAGTTATTCCCAATGCAGAGGGACAGAGAACAACACCTTCCGTAGTAGCATTCACAAAGACAGGCGAGAGACTTGTAGGAGACCCTGCTAAGCGTCAGGCCATCACAAACCCTGACAGAACTATCTCTTCAATCAAGAGACACATGGGTTCTGACTACAAGGTAACAATTGACGGCAAGTCATACACACCGCAGGAGATCTCAGCTATGATCCTCCAGAAGCTTAAGGCAGATGCAGAGAGCTATCTTGGAGAGAAGGTTTCAGAGGCAGTTATTACGGTTCCGGCATATTTCAATGATGCACAGCGTCAGGCAACCAAGGATGCCGGCAAAATCGCAGGTCTTGATGTAAAGCGTATCATCAACGAGCCTACAGCAGCGGCACTTGCTTACGGACTTGAGGACGAGCAGGAGCAGAAGGTTATGGTATATGACCTTGGCGGCGGTACTTTTGATGTATCTATCATTGATATCGGAGATGGTGTAGTTGAGGTTATGGCTACAAACGGAGACACACACCTTGGCGGAGATGACTATGATAACAACATCATGAACTGGCTTGTTGCTGAATTCAAAAAGGCAGAGGGCATCGATCTTTCAAATGATAAGATGGCTATGCAGAGACTTAAGGAGGCAGCAGAGAAGGCTAAGAAGGAACTTTCAGCAGCAACTACCACCAACATCAACCTTCCGTTCATCACAGCAACACAGGATGGACCTAAGCATCTTGATATGACTCTTACAAGAGCAAAGTTTGATGAGCTTACAGCTGCACTTACAGCACGTACAGACGAACCTGTAAGAAATGCCATGAGAGACGCAGGTATTGTAAATGCCGATCTTGGCAAGGTGCTTCTCGTTGGCGGATCAACACGTATGATCTGTGCCCAGGATGAGGTAAAGAAGCTTACAGGCAAGGAGCCTTCAAAGACTCTTAATCCTGATGAGTGCGTAGCTATCGGAGCTGCAGTGCAGGGCGGAAAGCTTGCAGGTGATGCAGGTGCCGGCGATGTTCTTCTTCTTGATGTAACACCGCTTACCTTAAGCATTGAGACTCTTGGCGGAGTAGCTACTCCTCTTATCAAGAGAAATACAACTATTCCGACGACCGCACAGCAGGTATTCTCAACAGCGGCTGACAACCAGACCGCAGTTGATATACATATCGTTCAGGGTGAGCGTGAGTTTGCTCGTGACAATAAGACACTTGGTCAGTTCAGACTTGATGGCATCGCTCCGGCACCGAGAGGAATTCCTCAGATCGAGGTCAAGTTCGACATCGATGCAAATGGTATCGTTAATGTATCTGCCAAGGATCTTGGAACAGGCAAGGATGCTCACATCACCATTACTTCCGGATCGAATATGTCACAGGATGATATCGATAAGGCTGTAAGAGAGGCGCAGCAGTTCGAGGCTGAGGACAAGAAGAAGAAAGAGGGCGTTGATGCAAAGAATGAGGCTGACTCAATGGTATTCCAGACAGAGAAGGCACTGGGGGAGGTCGGCGATAAGGTTTCTGACGCAGACAAAGCAGCAGTTCAGGCTGATATAAATGCACTTAAGTCAGCTCTTGCAGCACTTCCTGCAGACGGAGCTCTCACAGATGATCAGGTCGCAAATATCAAGTCTCTCAAGGAGAAGCTTATGAATTCAGCACAGGGCGTCTTCACAAAGATGTATGAGCAGGCTCAGGCACAGGGCGGACCAATGCCGGGAGCTGGCGCAGACGCCGGAAATGCAGGCGGACAGACCGGAGCTAACAATGATAATGTTGTTGACGGTGACTATAGAGAGGTCTGATCGGTAAGGCCCGTTTTGGATGTTAAACATGACATGTAACTAAATAAAAGTACTAATGGCGGGGTCATAAGGCTTCGCCATATGGTGCGTTTAAAGGAATAAAGAAAAATGGCTGAAAAAAGAGATTATTATGAGGTTCTCGGTGTAGATAAGAATGCCGATGATGCCGCAATAAAAAAAGCATACAGACAGCTGGCAAAAAAATATCATCCGGATTCGAATCCGGGCGATAAGGAGGCTGAGGCAAAATTTAAGGAGGCAGGTGAGGCATATGCCGTCCTTTCCGATTCAGAAAAGAGGGCTGCATATGACAGATACGGACATGCCGCCTTTGATGCCAACTCGGCAGCAGGCCGCGCATCCGGATTCGGAGGCTTCGACTTTAACGGCATGGATTTCAGCGATATCTTCGGAGATCTTTTTGGCGGCTTTGGTTTTGGCGGAGGCTATGGAAGTACCAGGAGCGGAAGCTCTGTAAGACGCGGTGCCGATGTACGCACTATGGTGCGGATCAGCTTTAATGAGGCTGTATTTGGATGCGAGAAGGAAATAGAGATCAATTATAAGGAGACCTGCAATACCTGCGGAGGCTCAGGGGCAAAGGCAGGAACCAGTCCTGAGACCTGCTCAAGGTGCGGCGGACGCGGCAAGGTCACAATGATCCAGAATACACCTTTCTTTGGACAGATGCAGACGGTGACCTCATGCCCTGACTGCGGAGGCACCGGAAAGATCATTAAGGAAAAGTGCCCTGACTGCAGAGGAACAGGATATATTCAGACAAAGAAGCGCTTTAAGGTCAATATTCCTGCGGGAATCGACGACGGACAGGCGATCCGCCTTTCTCAGGCAGGTGAACCGGGAAGCAACGGCGGTCCAAGAGGCGATCTCCTTGTTGAGGTCTCTGTTACTGAAGATCCCAAGTTCAAGCGTCAGGGAAATACCATCTTCTCAACTATTTCGGTTCCATATGCTAAGATGGTACTCGGGGGACCGATCCATATAAATACAGTTGACGGAAAGGTTGAGTACCAGATCAAACCGGGAACGCCTACAGATACTAAGGTAAGATTAAGAGGAAAGGGTGTTCCTTATATCAACAACAACAATACACGCGGGGATCATTATGTAACACTGATGGTCAAGATCCCGACATCTCTCAATGCTGCGCAGAAGAAGGCTCTTAAGGCATATGCGGAAAGCTGCGGAGAGGATATGGATAAGGCATGATGAACAGAAAGTAAGGAAATGCCAAGCTAATAAAAAATGACCTGGGACAGCGGAACGATCGGTCCGTAAGCCCAGGTTATATTTATTTAGATTTTGATTTGCTTCTTCTATAGAAGAATGCAGCAGATGCACAGATAAAAAGCACCAGTGAGAGACACTGTGACACAGGCAGCGGTGTGCCCGGGATCAGAAGCCGGTCTGTGCGCAGGCCTTCAATAAAGAAACGCCCGAATCCATAACACATGAGGTAGAGCAAGGTGATGTTCCCTGAACCGGGTTCCTTTTTTGAAGCGTAATTGTACAGAAAAATAAAGGTAAGCAGATTCCAGCAGGATTCATAAAGAAAAGTAGGATGGACCTGAATATACTTTATGCCGTTGTCGGTGATAACGTGGGAAATAAGCTCCTCGGAGATCATGCCGGGATTTGCGAGCGACTGCTTTATACGCATCGCAAAGAGTGAGTCTGTATATCCCCCGAATGCCTCGCAGTTGAAGAAGTTGCCCCAGCGGCCTATCATCTGCCCGACAGGTACTCCCAGAAAGCAGCAGTCCGAAAGGCGGAAAAAGCTTATTTTTCTGATCCTGCAGAAGACCAGTCCTGTGATACAGCCTGCTATGATGCCGCCATAGATGGCAAGACCACCCTGGCGGATGTTGATGATACGCAGTATGTCACCCTTATAATAATCCCATTGGAATATGACATAATATAGTCTTGCTCCGATAACTCCGAATATAATTGCGTAAATGAAGAAGTCATAATATAAATTCGGATCCAGACCGTGTCTTTTGGCGTCCTGTTCAATGACAAAGAGTGCCAGCAGCATACCAATCCCGATAATTATGCCATAAAATGCTATATCAAAATTGAAAACTGTGATATGATTGGTCAGGTTTTTGATAACTATCCCAAGATGAGGGAATATGATATCTGCTCCACCGTAGCTCATGTCTAACCTCAAATAAAGATAATAAATTATTGAAATATATACACCGTCAGCTTTAGTTAGAATAATTTATTTTACCACCGCTTTATAAGGTTGTCAAAATTCGATGGTTAAAAATGTCCGGTAAATAATGGAAATAATGGAAATGACGGAAAATGATGTTCGATAAAAGGAGACCGCTTTGAAAACTGCAATAATGACGGATACAAACAGCTCGCTTACAGTTAAAGACGGACAGAGATTTGGAATATTTGTAATGCCAATGCCTGTAATAATAGATGACATCTGCTGCTGTGAAGGCAGGGATATCACTTATGAAGATCTGTGGAAGGCATTCGAGGAGGAAAAAGATGTTCATACCTCCATGCCGTCGACCGGTGATCTCATGGATGAGTGGAATCGCATATTAAATGAAGAGGGCTATGATGAAGTGGTCTATATTCCGATGTCGAGCGGTCTGTCCGGCGGCTGCTGGGCTGCAGCGGCTGCATCTGCTGAGTTTGACGGGAGGGTTCATGTCGTTGATAACCATCGTATTTCATACACACTCATGAATTCGGTTTTTGATGCTCTGGAGCTTGCGAATAATGGAAAAAGAGGAGCCGAGATCAAGGCTGAGCTTGAAAAGGATGCTTTTTTGTCCTCGATATATATTACAGTAAACTCAGTCAGGTACCTTGTCAAAAGCGGAAGAGTTACCCCGGCTGCTGCAAATATTGCAAATATACTTCATTTAAAGCCGGTGCTTCAGATCCAGGGCGATAAGCTTGATGCGTTTGCCAAGGCCCACGGTATGAATGCTGCCTGTGATAAAATGATTGCAGCTATAAGAAAGGATATCGATACCAGATTTTCCGGAGTTCCCATGGAACGTTTAAGCATAGGGACGGCAGGCACGCTTCGTACCGATACGGAGCGCGAGAGCTGGAGAAGAAGGATAGAGGAGAGCTTTCCGGGAAGCCATGTTATGTACAGGCCTCTTTCATGCAGCATTGCCTGCCACGTTGGTACTGATGCTGTGGGAACGGCTGTCAGTATTGTCAATTATGACCAGGATAAGCTCTATATTTGAAAATGATCTATGTAATCGAACGGGAGCGTGATACGTCTTCCGCTCGATTGTTTTTTTATACAATATTACTTGATGTTGGGAATACCTATCAAGTATAATGAGGGGTAACAATATTGAACCATGGAGGGAAATATATGTCAAAGAGGACAGATATAAACAAGGTATTGATCATTGGTTCAGGTCCGATCATCATCGGTCAGGCATGTGAGTTCGACTATTCCGGAACCCAGGCCTGCAAAGCTCTTAAGAAGCTTGGCTATGAGATCGTGCTTGTAAATTCCAACCCGGCAACTATTATGACAGACCCGGAGACTGCAGATGTAACATACATCGAGCCGCTTAATGTTGACAGATTAGAGCAGATCATCGCGAAGGAACGTCCGGATGCGCTGCTTCCGAATCTCGGCGGACAGTCGGGTCTTAATCTTTGCTCTGAACTCTATAAAGCCGGCGTGCTTGATAAGTATAATGTCAAGGTAATTGGCGTTCAGGTAGATGCAATTGAGCGCGGAGAGGATCGTATTGAGTTTAAGAATACCATGGATTCTCTTGGAATAGAGATGGCAAGAAGTGAAGTTTCATATTCGGTTGATGAGGCGCTTGCCATTGCTGATAAGCTTGGATATCCGGTAGTACTCAGACCGGCATATACCATGGGCGGAGCAGGCGGCGGCCTCGTATACAATAAAGAAGAATTAAAGGTAGTCTGCGCAAGAGGTCTTCAGGCCAGTCTTGTGGGACAGGTACTTGTAGAGGAGTGCGTATTAGGCTGGGAAGAGCTCGAGCTCGAGGTAGTAAGAGATTCCGAAGGCAATATGATTACAGTATGCTTCATCGAGAATATCGACCCGATGGGAGTTCATACCGGAGATTCCTTCTGCGCGGCACCTATGCTCACCATTTCAAAGGAGGTTCAGAGCCGTCTCCAGGAGCAGGCTTATAAGATCGTAGATAAGGTCCAGGTAGTAGGCGGAACCAACGTTCAGTTCGCCCATGACCCGGTTTCAGACAGAATTATCGTTATCGAGATCAATCCGCGTACATCGCGTTCGTCAGCATTGGCATCGAAGGCAACAGGCTTCCCGATCGCGCTTGTTTCAGCTATGCTTGCAGCCGGACTTACGCTTAAGGATATCCCATGCGGAAAGTATGGAACACTTGATAAGTATGTTCCGGATGGAGATTATGTTGTTATCAAATTTGCGAGATGGGCATTTGAGAAGTTTAAGGGTGTAGAGGATAAGCTCGGCACACAGATGCGCGCGGTAGGCGAGGTAATGTCTATAGGAAAGAACTACAAGGAGGCTTTCCAGAAGGCTATCCGTTCTCTTGAGACAGGCAGATACGGACTGGGCCACGCTAAGAACTTCGACACACTTTCAAAGGAGGAACTCCTTTCGAAGCTGATCACACCGTCATCAGAACGTCATTTCCTTATGTATGAGGCTCTTCGTGCAGGTGCGACTGTTGATGAGATCTTCGAGCTTACTCATGTAAAGAAGTATTTCATTGAGCAGATGAAGGAGCTTGTTGAGGAAGAAGAGGAGATCCTTAAGAGCAAGGGCTCACTTCCTTCAGATGAGCTGCTTACAAAGGCTAAGAAGGATGGTTTCTCAGATAAGTACTTAAGCCAGATCCTTGAGATATCAGAGGATGATGTCAGAAATAAGAGACTTGCACTTGGGGTTGAGGAGACCTGGGAGGGAGTTCATGTTTCAGGTACGGAGAACAGTGCTTATTACTTCTCTACTTATAATGGAACAGATAAGAACCCGGTTTCCGATAACAAGAAGGTTATGATCCTTGGCGGTGGTCCTAACCGTATCGGTCAGGGCATCGAGTTTGACTATTGCTGCGTACATGCGGCTCTTGCGCTTAAGAAGCTCGGTTTTGAGACTATTATCGTAAACTGCAACCCTGAGACCGTATCAACAGACTATGATACCTCTGATAAGCTTTATTTCGAGCCACTCACACTTGAGGATGTACTCAGCATTTATAATAAGGAGAAGCCGCTTGGCGTCATTGCCCAGTTTGGCGGACAGACACCGCTCAACCTTGCTGCTTCACTTGAAAAGAACGGAGTCAAGATCCTTGGTACTTCACCGGCTGTTATCGACCTTGCAGAGGACAGGGATCAGTTCCGCGCAATGATGGATAAGCTCGGCATTCCTATGCCTGAATCGGGAATGGCTACTACAGTAGACGAAGCTAAGGCTATCGCAAACAAGATCGGTTATCCTGTAATGGTACGTCCTTCATATGTACTTGGCGGACGCGGCATGGAGGTCGTTTATGATGATGAGGCTATGGCTGACTACATGAAGGCAGCTGTTGGTGTTACACCTGACAGACCTATCCTTATTGACCGTTTCCTTAACAATGCTCTTGAGTGCGAGGCAGATGCCATCGCAGATGGTGAGCATGCATTTGTTCCTGCGGTCATGGAGCATGTAGAGCTTGCCGGCATTCATTCGGGAGACTCAGCCTGCATCATTCCTTCGGTACATATTTCCGAGGAGAATGTTAAGACCATCAAGGAGTACACCAGAAAGATCGCTGAGGAGATGCACGTAAGAGGCCTTATGAATATGCAGTATGCTATTGAGAAGGGCCGTGTATTCGTGCTTGAGGCCAATCCGAGAGCGTCCAGAACTGTTCCGCTTGTATCGAAGGTATGCAATGTACGCATGGTTCCGATCGCTACTGAGATCGTGACAAGTGAGCTTACAGGCAAGTCTTCACCGGTTCCGAAGCTTAAGGAACGCATTATCCCTTACTATGGAGTAAAGGAGGCAGCATTCCCATTCAATATGTTCCCTGAGGTGGATCCGCTGCTCGGACCTGAGATGAGGTCCACAGGTGAGGTGCTTGGTCTTTCACCTTCATACGGCGAGGCCTTCTTCAAGGCACAGGAGGGCATCCAGTCAAAGCTTCCTATGGGCGGAAAGGTGCTTATCTCTGTAAACGGTAAGGACAAGCCTTATATAGCTGAGATCGCAAGACGCTACTATAATGTTGGCTTCAAGATCTATTCTACGGGAGGAACCTGCAAGCTCTTAAATGAAGCAGGCATCCCGGCCGAAAAGATCAAGAAGCTCTCAGAGGGTCGTCCGAATGTTTATGATGCTATCACTAACGGCGAATTCGATCTTGTTATCAACTCGCCAAGCGGCAAGGAAAGCGTAAATGATGACAGCTACTTAAGAAAAGCTGCTATCAAGAGCAAGACACCTTATATCACTACTGCAGCTGCAGCAAGAGCTACTATAGAGGGTATAGAGTATCTTAAGAAGCACCATACCTCAGAGGTCAAGTCGCTCCAGACTCTGCATGCTGAGATAAAAGAGAAATGAGATAAAAAATGAAATTGACAAAATGGTGTAAAATGGTGTAGAAGGATTTTTGGCGAGAACAATCCTCTGACGCAAAATTTCATATAGATGGATAGAGAAAAGACTGCCGTGGGTGGTCTTTTTTTTATTGGATAACGAACAAAATAATATCAGTACTGACATCTTGACAATAATACGAAACAGGATTATTATAAATACGAAATCGGATTTAAAGAGGAATTGCTATGGACAGCAGATATTTTTTCTATGAACTTGGAAAACTGGTTTACAAGATTGATGGAGCGTACAGTGAATACGCAAAGAAAGAAAAAATCAGTTCTCCGAATCTTTTGTGGATTCTTTATGCGTTGGGAGACGGTGAAGAGCATACACAAAAACAGATTTGTGATGAATGGGAGATACCACGAAGCACGGCGAATACGATCATAAAATCCCTTGAAGATGACGGATTTATAGAGCTTGCTCACCGGGTGGGTACAAGAAGAGAAATGACAATCCGGCTTACCGACCGGGGGAAAGCTTATTCGGATGAGATACTAAACGATCTTTATGACCGCGAAAGAAAAGTATTCGATCAGCTTAAAAATCCGGAGAGATTTCTGAAAGAAATGGAATGCTTTACGAGGAAACTCTCTCTGCTCTATCAGGATAGTCAGGCAAATAGTTAAAATTGAAACAGAAATAATAAAAACGGAGGACATAAAACATGGCTGAAAAAATAGTACAGACGGCGGGCAGACAGGCACTCGGAGAGTTTGCTCCGGAGTTTGCTCACTACAATGACGATATTCTCTTCGGAGAGAACTGGAACAATCAGGATATTGACCTGAAAACCCGCTGCATCATTACGATGGTTGCACTGATGAGCCAGGGTATCACGGATTCTTCGCTGGTTTATCATATTCAGAATGCGAAAGCTCACGGCGTTACAAAAGAAGAGTTTGCGGCAATCGTAACTCATGTCGCGTTTTATGCGGGCTGGCCGAAGGCGTGGGCGGTATTCAATCTGGCAAAGGCGAACCATATCTTTGATAATGATGCTGAGGCAACGACAGAGAACGAGTGGTGTGAGCCAGTAAGCGAGGAGGAGTACAAAAAATTATGAAAAGGCAAATTTTGACGATAGCTGTGGCACTGCTTATGAGTATGGCTCTTGCGGGCTGCGGCAGTCAGGCTTCTACTGAAAGCACACAGACTGTACCTGAAAATAGTGAGGCCGTACAGGTTTCAGAATCCACGGAGAGTGTGGAAGGAACGGATAAAGAGGATACAGAGGTTACAGATGCGGCCTCGACTGCAGCTGATACGGAACAGGCAGAGCAGATAGAACCTGTATCCGGAAGCGATACGCTGGTTGTATATTTCTCCTGCACCGGAACTACAAAAGGCGTGGCAGAGACCATTGCCAATGTGAGCGGCGGAGACCTGTTTGAGATTGTGCCGGTTCAGGTTTATACGACTGATGACCTGAACTATAACGACAGCAGCAGCCGTTCCACGAAGGAACAGAATGATTCTTCTGTCCGCCCTGAAATCAGCAACGAAATAGAAAACTGGGATTCATATAGCACGGTTTATTTAGGCTATCCGATCTGGTGGGGCGAGGAACCACGTATCATGGACACATTTGCGGAAAGCTATGATTTTTCCGGAAAGACTGTAATCCCGTTTTGTACATCAGGTGGAAGCGGCGTGGGGCGCAGTGATTCCAACATGGAAGGACTTGCAGGGACAGGGAACTGGCTTGGCGGAACAAGGCTGAAAGGCGGCGCATCGGAAGGAGATATCTCCGACTGGATTGCCGGGCTTAATATCGAGTAATACCAGGAGAAAATGCTGATGAAAAACGGCGGATTTATAAAAAGAATACTTGATCCTGTGATGGTCGTTCTGCTGCCGTTTCTCATGGCGCAGATACTCACAGGGCAGCAGGCTCACGAATGGCTGGGTGCTGCCATGGCGGCATGTTTTATCCTGCATAACGCACTTAATGCCGGGTGGTATAAGAATCTTTTCAAGGGCAGCTACAGCATGGTGCGCTGCCTGATGACCGTGTTGAATCTCCTCCTGATTGCGGATATCGTTGCCATCATGGCAAGCGGAATCATGATGTCTGATTATGTATTTTCGTGGCTCGGCATATCGGGGCACATGATTCTTGCAAGAAGGCTGCACATCTTCGCAGCGTGGTGGGGCTTTATTCTGATGTCCGGGCATTTAGGTCTGCATTGGCAGATGGCAATGAACGGCTTTCGGAAGATGTTCAAAATCAAGGAAAAGAACAAGGCGAGGACGGTTATTCTTCGCCTTGCTTGTGCGGCAGTAGCTGCTTACGGCATCTATGCCTTTGTCGCAAATCACGTCAGCGAATATATTTTCATGCGGACACACTTCATGTTCTTCGATGAATCAAAGCCAGCGGTTTTAATGATTGCTGAAATGACGGCAATGATCGTGCTCTTTGCAGCGGCATTTTACTATCTGTCGAAAATCGCTGCGGGAATAAAGACAGAGAAGAAGGGAACCTGGAAAGCACTTGCTTTTCTGATTCCGATTGCTGCTATTATCCTCGCAGTTGTATTTTTCAATATGCCGAGAAGTTCAGCACCTCATGCATGGGGACAGTCGGATAGTGGATGGCAGGCGGAGGACTCTTCCCAAACAGAATCACAGAATTCAGAGAAATTCGATACACAGGCGACGGCAGACATGCAGGCTGATGAAACGGATGTACAGGATGGTTTTATCCTGATAGAAGGCGGTACATTCCTTATGGGAAGCCCGGAGGATGAGCCCTGGCGCAGCGATGACGAAACACAGCATACTGTGACAGTCAGCAGTTTCTATATTAGTCCCTATGAGCTGACACAGTCTGAATACGAGGACATTACAGGTAGCAATCCCAGCACTTTCAGCGGCGAAAATCTGCCGGTTGAAAATATATCCTGGCTCCAAGCAATCGCTTTCTGCAATGCAAAAAGTGAGCAAGAAGGGCTGACACCGGTCTATACGATTGGTGATGAATATAATGTGTCATGGGACAGGAATGCGAACGGTTACAGGCTTCCGACCGAGGCAGAGTGGGAATATGCCTGCCGTGCCGGAACAACGACACCATTCAATATGGATCCCTCCCCAGGTGCGGACAGGTGTAATTTTTACGGGCACTATCCGTACCAGATTGAAGAGAATTATTTCTCACAGGGAAATCTTACTGTCAAGCCGGGTGAGTATCGCCAGACAACGGTTGCGGTAGATTCCTTTGAGCCAAACGCATGGGGACTTTACAACATGCACGGCAATGTCAGCGAGTGGGTCTGGGATTATTACGGTACATATGATGAAGCAACGAGTTCGAATCCGACTGGAGCGGATACCGGCAGCATGCGAGTCTACCGTGGCGGAGGCTGGAATGATTTCGCCAAGAATATTCGCTCCGCCTACAGAGCCGCTCTGGATAAAGACAAGGGCATGTTCAATATCGGAATCAGGCTTGTAAGAAATGCTGTGGCAGGGACAGGCATTGTCTCCGGGAAAGATGCCGAAAAAGAAGTATCAGGAAACGGCAGAATTCTGATTGCTTACTTCTCATGGAGCGGCAATACCGAAAATGCCGCTTATGAAATCCAGAGGCAGACGGGAGCGGATATTTTCCACATAGAGCCTGTTACTATGTATTCCAGTGATTACAACACGGTGCTTGAACAGGCACAGCATGACCAGAACATACAGGCAAGACCTGAGCTGAACGGTCATGTAGATAATTTTGAGGATTACGACATTATCCTGCTTGGCTATCCGAACTGGTGGGCTTCCATCCCGATGCCGATTGCCTCTTTTCTGGAAGAGTACGATTTTGCAGGGAAAACGATCATCCCATTCTGCAGCCACGGTGGAGGAAGGTTCGGGCAAAGCCTCGCAGCCATAGCCAAGCTTGCACCGGAAGCGCAGATGGGAGAGGGGCTGTCAATCCATTATTCCGGGGGATCTACACTAAAAGAAGACATTACAAGCTGGCTTTCCACAAACGGCGTAGAAGCCGAATAGGGCGAGACAGCGTCCTGAAAATGTCATTACCGGTCGGGTGGCGGCACTTTACGAATATCCGGCGGATACGACAAGCCCGTCTATGACGAAGGGGACAAAGCATCCTCAGGAAGCTTATGAGCTTGGAAAATCAATCTAAAACACATGTAGGAGGAAACGACAATGAGCAAGAAATTAGTGGCATATTTTTCAGCAAGCGGTGTTACAAAAAGAGCAGCAGAAAGACTGGCAAAGCAGGAAGACGCAGATCTTTTTGAAATTCGTCCTGTGCAGCCGTACACGGATGCGGATCTGAACTGGATGGACAAAAAGAGCCGCAGCTCCCTGGAGATGAACGATAAGAGTTCCCGTGTGGAGATTGCAGAAAAGGTTCAGAACATGAATCAGTACGATGAGATTTTCGTCGGGTTCCCGATCTGGTGGGGTGTCGCGCCTCATATCATCAATTCTTTCCTGGAGCAGTATGACCTCTCCGGAAAGACCATATCCCCCTTTGCGACCAGCGGCGGTTCCGGATACGGCAGGAGCACAGAGGAATTGAAAGACTCCGCGCCGGGGGCTGTCTGGAATAAAGGGAGAATGCTCTGATAAGTTCCGGGAAGTTTTTCATTCCTTCGAATCACCGCGAATGCCTTTATAGGCAGCGGCGCAGGTGATTTTTTTCATACGCTTTATCCTGCCTTGCGGAAAATTCGAAGAATGCACGAATCAACTTGTCGATATCCTCCGGAAATCTGTAATCCTTAATCTCCTCGATATAAGGTGTAGAGTAGGATTCCTGAACCTCCCGGAGCAGATAGTCCATCTCGATATATATCGGGCCTTTTTCATAAGTCGACAAATCTCCACAAAAGCTCACAAAGGCGCATAGAATAAGGGTTTTCGAGAATGGCAGAGTCTATGAAACTCCATGTAAAACCACGTATGTCGATGACAAAATGGTGTAAAATGGTGTAGAAGGATTTTTGGCGAGAACAATCCCCTGACGCAAAATTTCATATAGATGGATAGAGAGAAGACTGCCGGGGGTGGTCTTTTTTATTATGCCATTTACGTCAGATTTACGACATGAATATATACGACAAAAATGTTGACGCGGATTCTGCAATGCTATATCATTTAATCAGGAATATATGTCGGAGGAATGTTATGAATTTAGGAATTGAAGATGAAACCTTAGAATTTAAGAAAACAACCGGAGAATTAAACGAGGCAATGAACTCCGTCAGTGCAATGCTGAACAAGCACGGCAGAGGTACTATTGTTTTTGGCGTTATGCCCAATGGAGAGGTGCGAGGGCAAGAGGTTAACGATTCGACTCTCCGTGATGTTTCAAGGAAGATATACGAGTGCATCAAACCGCCTATTGTTCCGAGAATTGAAAGAAAGGTATGCGATGGAAGAAATATCATAGAGCTTTCATTTAGCGGAAATGAAAAACCATATTCATCAAAAGGAGTCTACTATATACGAAGTGCAGATGAAGATCGCATTTTGCCTCCAAATGAGTTGCGACAATTATTTGAGTACAGTAAGAACGGCAGCTGGGATCAGGAGATTTCGGAACGCACAATAGAAGATATTTCCACGGAAACCTTTGATCGTTTTTACAAAAAGGCTGTCTCATGTGGAAGGTTGAAAGGTGATGATAATGATCCTGATATTGTTTTAACCAAGCTTGGATTAATTAAGAATGGTTATCTGACAAATGCGGCTTATTATCTATTTGCTGCTGATGCACCTGTTGTGCTTAAGATGGCAATTTTTGCGACAGATGAAAAAATGACCTTTTTGGACATTAACCGCATCAAGGGAAATATTTTTGACTTAATAGAAAAAGCAAATGCCTACGTTAAATCTAATATTAGATGGAGAGCAGAAATAAAAGGTCTGCAGAGGGAGGAAATACCTGAAATCCCACTAAAGTCCTTGCGAGAAATTATATGCAACAGTTTTGCACATTCCAGGTACAATGCAAACACAGAGCATGAAATCGATATTCATCCGGGCAAAGTCTGTATATACAATCCCGGCGAGTTCCCTATTGGATATAAGCCGGAGGATTTCGTAAATGAAAATCTTCAATCTGTCATAAGAAATCCTTTGATTTTAGATACCTTGTATTTATCAGAGGAGGTAGAGGTATATGGGAGTGGCCTGAAAAATGTATTTTCAGAGTGTGCCGGGGCGGATGTAGAAATAGACTATGTTAATGCCAAGGATGGATTTACATTTGTTTTTAAACGACAAAATGTCGTGAATGGTGTCGTAAATGATGTCGTATATGAACTGTCGCAGGATGAAAAAATAATCCTGGACATCCTTAGTAGCAATCCGAAAGAATCTGCATCGTCCATGGCAGCTAAGATAAATAAATCAGAGAGAACGGTTCAGAGAATTCTTAAATCTCTTAAGGAGCACGGATTTGTTGAAAGAATTGGCGGCACGAAGGGCTTGTGGCAGGTGAAGAATAGGTAGCGTCCCCCTGCGCTCGCGCAGACTGTGCCTCCGGCGCCAACTCGGGCTTGGGGTAAAAGTCTCCGCTCCGCTCCGGTCGGCGCAAAGCCGAGGTCCACTGGACCTCGTGCGCCCCAACAAGTCTGCTGCGAAGTGGTGACGAGCCGTTTGCCGGGAACGCAGAGGATACATTAAGCTGGATCAGCGGTTCACTGCTTCCGTCGAAATTACTTGAGAATCAAGAGCCCATCTGCTATAATTCATTGTTGCGTTAGGGCTTTGATTTTCTACGTGATGGAAAATAAGTTTAATGAAAATAGGGAATGAAAAGGCAGAAAACTCGCAGTGGCAACCTCGCGGCGAAAGCCGCTCGGTCGCGGGCAGTCGCCCTATCAGCAGAAAGTCCCTCATGCCTGTCGGCAAATAAATTTGCCACAGTCACTCGGTACTTTCTCCTGGCACTGCTCGTTGTTTTCGCGAAAATAAAGGAGATTAGCAAAAAATGAAACTAGGAATCGTAGGACTTCCTAACGTAGGAAAGTCAACTTTATTTAATTCTATTACAAAGGCCGGGGCAGAATCGGCAAACTATCCATTCTGCACTATTGAGCCCAATGTAGGAGTTGTTGCAGTGCCTGATGAGAGACTTGATAAGCTCACAGCGCTTTACAATTCAAAGAGCACTGTACCGGCAGTCATTGAATTCGTGGATATTGCCGGACTTGTAAAGGGTGCATCGAAGGGTGAGGGACTTGGAAACCAGTTCCTTGCAAACATTCGTGAGTGCGATGCTGTCGTACATGTCGTAAGATGCTTTGAGGATACCAATGTTATCCATGTTGAGGGTTCCGTGGATCCTATAAGAGATATCGAGACCATCGATCTGGAGCTTATCTTTGCAGACCTTGAAACTATTGATAAGAGGATAGGAAGAACAGCAAAGCTTGCAAATAATGATAAGACAGCAAAGAAGGAACTCGAGGTATTAAAGCGCATAAAGGCTGTGCTTGAGGATGGAAAGATGGCATCGGCCGTTGAGGCGGAGGATGAGGATGAAAAGGCATTTATCGAGTCTCTTTATCTTCTTACTGGAAAGCCCGTGATCTTTGCTGCAAATGTTGCGGAGGATGATCTTGCCGATGACGGAGCCTCCAATGAATATGTCCGGAAGGTGCGCGAATTTGCGGCATCCACAGGAAATGGCGTATTTGTGATCTCCGCAAGAATAGAAGAGGAGATAGCAGATCTGGATGATGAGGAAAAGGCCGAGTATCTTGACACACTGGGTATAACCGAATCGGGCCTTGATAAGCTTATAAAGGCGAGCTACGACCTGCTGGGACTTATGTCTTTCCTTACCGCAGGCGAAAAGGAGACACGTGCATGGACTATTAAAAAGGGCACCAAGGCTCCGCAGGCAGCAGGAAAGATCCATTCAGATTTCGAGAGAGGCTTTATAAGGGCTGAGGTCATAAATTATCAGGAGCTTCTCGACTGCGGCTCACTTGCCGCGGCACGTGAGAAGGGACTTGTACGTTCTGAGGGTAAGGAATA
>JAUNNP010000002.1:0-1686 GCA_030531385.1 Eubacteriales bacterium | reverse complement strand
CTGAGTTTTCAATGTCTGAGTAAATATGTAATCATTCTTTTGACGCATACATCAGAAACAAAAAAACACCCACCGTGAGGCGGGTGCTTTTTTATGTTTTCAATTGTCTTTTGATAATTACTGATTCTTGTTGTATGTACCGATAGTACCGTCATCTGTCATCTTTGTCATAAGGATGTGCTCAACATCGATGCCTTCCCACTTACCGTGAAGGAATCTGTCCTTAATGATGAACCAGAAGATGATTCCAAGAACGATCCAGATGCCAAGGATAACGAATGATGGCTTGCTGAGGAATCCAGGTGATCCCGGAATGAAAGAAAGGATGATGAAGAATGCTGAAAGAACTGTACCAACAGCTGAAATAATCATCTGGCCTGTCTTTCCTTCCTTCTTTGACATCATTGTTGCGGTAGCGCAGGTATAGGTGAATCCGATAGCTGAACCAACGCAGGTCATGTCAACGATGTATACGAGAGCTGAACGTCCGAACCATGGGCAGGGAAGTGAAATAAGCATAAGGAAAAGGATAGCCTTGTCAGGTGTACCATACTTAGGGTTGATGCTTCCGAAGATTGACGGAAGAGCATCAGCGTATGACATTGAATAAAGGAGACGGCTTGCTGAAAGATAGAAACCGTTAACACCTGAAAGAACCGCGCAGAGCATAGCTATGATAACGCAAAGTGTTCCGAAGTAGCCCATAGCCTTGAATACCTGCTCACCTGTAGCCCATGCCGGATTAGCGAGCATCATGTCGCCCCAAGGCTCAACTACTGCAGTAACGAATACCATGATAGCATAGATGCATGCACCGACCATGATAGCACCGATCATAAGCCATACAGCGGCCTTATGTGAGAAGCTGTACTCCTCAGCTGCCTGCGGGATGCAGTCGAAACCTACGAAGCAGTATGGAGCGTAGCATGCTACTGCGATAAGGCAGGATACAGCGCCCTTAGACTTAACTGTGCCATCTGAGATCTCAGCGAACATAGGCGTAAGGTTTGAGAGATCAGGCTTTGTCATAAGTACGCCGACAAGTGAAAGGAATACTGCAGCTGTAAGAAGAACTGCTACTGTTGTCTGGAACCAGCCTGCTGACTTAACGCCGCGGATGTTCATGATTCCAAGACCGATGATGAATACGTAGCTCAGCATGACCTCGCCGAGATATACAGGGTTGCCTGCCATCTCCCAGATGTAGCCGAACTGAAGGACCTTTACAGGAAGGTAACGTGTTACCATTCCGATAGCTGTTGAGTTAAGCGGAATAAGTGACCAGTAACCAAGTACGAGCATCCAGCCGCAGATGAAGGCATGAACCTTACCGAAGGATGCGTCTGAATAAATGAACTCACCACCTGAAAGCGGGAACTTCTGAATGCAGTATCCATATGATACTGAGATGATCGACATTACCACACCGCCGAGCAGAAGACCGATAATAGCTGAAGGTCCTGCCTTTGGAAGGAATGAGTTACCCGGCATCATGAAGCAGCCCCAACCGATAATAGCGCCGAGAGCCAGTGCCCAGATGTCGATCTTTCGCAGATCCTTCTTAAAAGAACCTGACTTAGCTTGATTAGACATAAAATAACCCCCTTGTCTTACTTTAACCTGTACCGGTTAAAAATTTAACAACCTCGTTCCATTCTACACCATTTCCCATAATGACGTCAAATT
>JAUNNP010000149.1 GCA_030531385.1 Eubacteriales bacterium | reverse complement strand
TCCGGTACTTCAACAGTATCTGTTATAACAACAGGCGGCTCATCGGGCACAACCACCAAGGTCACACAGTCTTACTGCCCGGGCCATATCGATGTGTACGTCAGCATTACCATAAGGGGTATCGATGATGCCAACGGTCTTTTCAAGATCGATCCGATAGGAAATGATGAAGCCAATTTCAATGATAAGTGGCATGGCTGGACGGATGAGATGATCGCGCTTGCCAAGGCTCTTTATGAACAGGACTGGCTTGAAAATTATGGTCTTTCTATTTCTTCTATTAAGCTTAACGGACCGCTTACCTCTGAGGAGATCATTCAGTACCTTAGCACACTTCCATCTACTGTTTCGCAGACCAGAAAGGCTATCGTGGAATTTGCTCTTAATTCTGTAGGAAAGGTACCATATTACTGGGGCGGAAAGCCATACGGCCCCGGTTATCAGAATAATCATTTCTACCAGCTTATTCAGGCCGATTACCGCGGACGTATCCTGCGCGGTCTTGACTGCTCGGGCTGGATCAACTGGGTTTACTGGTCGGTTACCGGAAGCAGCCTTGCGGGAGAGAGTACCGGTACTCTTATCGGCTGCGGAAGAAAGATATCGCGTGCCGATCTTCAGCCGGGAGACATTATTATCCGTACCGGTTCTGATGCTCACGTTGTTATGTTCCTTTGCTGGGCTCAGAACGGCAACTTTATCGGTATACACGAGACCGGCGGAGTTACGAATAATGTTACGGTTGCGGAGATGACGGCGAGCTGGCCATACTACAGGGCGCTGGTGGACTAAACTACCCGGATCCGTGAGAATAAATTGCTGAACGTGCAGTTATAAAAAAATAGATAAATAGCCTGATTGTTTAGCTGTTTTATTTGTAAGTTTTCACGGATAATTTTTTGTGTCTTTTATATAATTGCCGAATATGTTACAATGTTAAAGCTGTTAAATTTACATTGTTTGCATGCAAATGATTTTAAAATCAACAGCTTCTTTATCACATTCATTACACAACGGGGTGAGTTTTTATGACATCACAGGAATTAAAGGAAGTATGTCGTCAGGCTCGAATTGACATTATCAATCTGACTGCAGATGCTGCCAGCGGACATCCGGGCGGATCTCTTTCAGCAGTAGAGCTCATGACGGCTGTTTTATATACACAGATGCGTTTATTCCCGGACGATCCTAAGAATCAGGACAGGGACAGATTTGTTTTAAGTAAGGGCCATGCGGCTCCGTGCTATTATTCACTGCTTTGTCAGCTTGGCTTCTTTGACAGATCAGAGATGAAGAATTTCCGTCAGCTTGGCGGTATGCTTACAGGACACCCATCTGTAAGGACCACACCCGGTGTTGATGTATCTACAGGTTCTCTTGGTCAGGGATGTTCGATGGCAGTTGGTATGGCTATCGCAGCCAAGTATCTTAAGAAGGATACCAAGGTGTTCACCATACTTGGAGACGGAGAGTGCCAGGAGGGACAGATCTGGGAGTCCTTTATGTCAGCTGCTCATTATAAGCTTGACAATCTTACTATCATCGTTGACTGGAACGGTCTTCAGATCGACGGTACCAATGACGAGGTAATGTCTCTCGGCGATCTTCATGCCAAGTGTGCTGCTTTCGGTCTCGATGTTATCGAGCTTGAAGACGGTAACGATCTGGATGCAGTCATTGAGGCTTTAAGTAAGCCTGCGGCACCCGGCAAGCCTAAGTGCATTCTTGCACATACCTTAAAGGGCAAGGGCGTTTCTTACATGGAAGGTCAGGTAGGCTGGCACGGTAAGGGACCAAATGAAAAAGAGCGTGCTATTGCACTTGCAGAGCTGGAGGAGAAATAATGGCTGAGAAGATTGCGACCCGTGAAGCTTATGGCAAGGCATTGGCTGAGCTTGGCAGAATTAATGATAAGGTAATAGCATTTGACGCTGATCTTTCAGGATCAACTATGTCAAAGTTTTTCAGGGCTGAGTTCCCTGACAGATTCTTTGAGGCAGGTATTGCAGAGGCCAATATGATCTCCATGGCAGCCGGTGCTTCAACTATGGGACTTATTCCTTTTTGTTCTTCATTTGCTATGTTCGCAACAGGACGTGCATATGAGCAGATCAGAAATTCTGTAGGATATCCCGGATTTAATGTCAAGATCTGCGGATCACATGCAGGCCTTTCGGTAGGAGAGGACGGAGCTACCCATCAGTGTCTTGAGGATGTTGCTCTTATGCGCCTCATTCCCGGTATGACAGTTATCGCTCCGGCAGACGCAAAGGAAGCAAGAAAGGCAGTATTTGCCATTGCTGAGCATGAGGGACCTGTTTACATCCGTACAGCCAGACTTGCCACACCTGTACTTGAGGAGGATTATCCTTTCGAGATCGGCAAGGCCAATCTTCTTACCAAGGGACCTGACGCGGTAGTATTCGCATATGGACTTATGGTGGCTGAGGTGCTCGAGGCATACAAGATCCTTAAGGCTCAGGGCATTGACATCACTATCGTAAACATGCACACTATCAAGCCTATCGACCGCGAGTGTGTGCTCCGCGAGGCAGCCCGCTGCAAGAAGGTATTCACTCTCGAGGAGGCTACCACCATCGGCGGCATCGGTGATGCTGTTTCGGATGTGCTGCTTGGAAATGTTGCCTGCAAGTTCCGCAAGATCGGCGTTCATGACGAGTTCGGCCGCTCAGGCAAGGCGCTTGATGTGCTTCGTGCCTTCGGGCTTCAGTCAGACCTCATCGCTGAGGAGATCATGGCAAATCTTTGACAGGCTCTGGTATCTGTAAATATTGAGTATGAAGTAGAAGAGAGGACTGAATAGTATATACATCAGTCCTCTCTTAATTTGACAGCCTTACGCGCACTGCGGCGGCGGTCCTCACCGATGGCGGCGTAGTGCTTCTTAGTCGTATTAACATCAGAGTGGCCGAGCACATCTGCAACGAGGTAAATATCACCGGTCTCCTGATAGAGATGAGTGCCGTAGGTCGAGCGCAGCTTATGCGGAGTGATGTGCTTTAGCGGTGTCACGATCTGCGCGTATTTCTTCACCATTTTCTCGGCACTGCGGACAGACATGCGCTTATTTTGCAGAGAGAGGAAGAGGGCCTTCTCTGAGCCCGCAGCAGGCACGATCGTTTTACGCTGCTCCATATAAGCCCACACAGCGTCGGCCACCTCGTCACTAAAGAACACAGTTTCTTCCTTACCGCCTTTTCTGTGAATGCTGACGGCCGTTTCCTCTAAGTCTATGTCGTTAAGATCTATCCCCACACATTCTGAAATACGCATGCCGGTACCAAGCAGGAGAGAGAGCATCGCAAGATCGCGCACGCGGGTCTTCTCATGAAAGGCCTTCTGATGGTCTGTAAGATCCTCGCCAGATTCAACTTCATCCAGAAGCTTTGCAACTTCATTGTACTCCAGTCTGATAATTTCCTTCTCGTGAATCTTTGGGAGCTTTACACGTGCAGCAGGATTAGTCTTTATGATTTCATTATCAAAAAGATAGTTATAGAAGGACTTAAGAGAGGAGATTTTTCTCTTTATTCCGCTTTCCTTATTTACGATCTCGCCGGCATCCTCATCAGGGCGGTACTTAAGATATTCCATGTACTCCTCTAGATCGCGGGCAGTGACGTTGTCGAGGTCCTCCTTAGTAAACTGCTTCATTTCATAGTCCTTGTAAACAGGATTTTCGTGAATTAAAAAGCCGAAGAAGACCGTCAGATCATACGCATAAGCAAGACGTGTACGCGCCTGTGTGCGCGGCTCAATGGCACGGAAAAATGTGCGGCAGACATCAGGCAGCTCAGCTAAGAGTTCCCTCATTCTTAAATATATTTTTCTGTCTTCCTGCTCGTGATATTTAAGGTCAGCCATATTTTGTTTCCTATGATAATAAATAATCAATAGAATTATTAGAACGATTTATTAATTATATAACTATCGTTTAATTATTGTCCAGCCTGATTTGCTATGTTAAAATATCCTGTAAAATAAATAAAACATATACATTAGAAAGGCTCAATAAAAATGAATAAAACCTTAGTAGCATATTTCAGCGCAAGCGGAGTAACAGGCAGAGTAGCAAAGGAACTTGCAAATGCTGCCGCCGCAGACCTTTATGAGATCAAGCCGGCAGTACCATACACTAGCGCAGATCTTAACTGGATGGATAAGAATGCCAGAAGCACAGTTGAGATGAATGATAAGAGCAGCAGACCGGAAATCGTCACAGGTGATATAGATGTAGCACCTTATGATAAGATTTTCCTGGGCTTCCCGATCTGGTGGTATACAGCACCAACAATTAT
>JAUNNP010000148.1 GCA_030531385.1 Eubacteriales bacterium | reverse complement strand
TCCAGACACGTCTTGCGTCCTTGTCTATCTTAAGACCGCGGATATTGATCTCATTATTTCTTGCAGGCTGGGCTTCCGCCGATCCCTTTAATCTTTCGTAGCGGCTTAAATGTGCCTTTACTCTTGCCACAAGCTCAGATGGAGAAAACGGCTTCGTAATATAGTCATCGGCTCCGAGACCAAGACCTCTTATCTTATCTATTTCCTCTTTTTTGGCTGTTACCATAAGGATAGGCGTTTCCTTCACCTGTCTGACGCTTTTTAGTATCTCAAAACCGTCTTTTCCCGGCAGCATCACATCGAGAATTATCAGATCATGATCATTTTCAAGAGCTTCCTTCTCTCCGGAAATGCCGTCATTTTTCATAACGACCTCAAAGCCGGAGATCTCAAGATAGTCCTTTTCAAGTTCGGCAATGCTCACATCATCTTCAACTATCAGAATTCTCTTTGCCATTATATTCAACCTCTATATACTTTCTCAATATAAAATGTACTGACAGTCCATGTCCTGTTTCAGAAGACGCCCATATCTGTCCGCCATGGTCCTCAATGATCTTCTTGACTATTGAAAGTCCTATGCCGCTTCCTCCGGCGGCAGAGTTCCTGCTTGCGTCAGTCCTGTAAAAGCGTTCAAAGATCTTGGAAAGATCCTTCTTTTCCACTCCGCATCCATTGTCTGTGAGATCACACTGGATGAAATCTCCGATGTCCCTGATCTCCATTTCTATGATCCTGGGATCGTCCTTCATATACTTTACCGAGTTTCCGATTATATTGCTTATTACCTTGTGAAGCTGTTCCTGGTCGCCTATAACCAATTCATCCGGGCCTATGCCGCATTTATACTTAAATGTTATTCCCTTGTTTTCCATGTCGATACCGATATCCTCGGCACAGTCATCAAAATAATCTTTGACCTTTAGCTTTGAAAAATTATATGGGATCCTGTTTGTTCCTATCTTGGCATAAAAGGAAAGCTCCTCTATCAGGCTTGTCATTTCAACGGACTTGTTATAAATGGTCCTGATATATTTATCCTTCATCTCCGGAGTGGAGGCAACGCCATCCATAATTCCCTCAGCATAGCCTCTGATGGTCGTGATAGGGGTCTTAAGGTCATGAGCTATGTTGCTTATGAGGTCCTTTAGCTCCTTATCATAGTTAAGCTTATCCTCACTTGATTCCTTAAGTCTTATCCTCATTTCCTCAAAGTCCGAGGTAAGCTCTCCGATCTCATCATCACTTTCGACATCGAGTGTAAAATCAAGCTCTCCGTTTTTTACTTTGTTGATTCCCTTTCTGAGTTCATTTAGGGGTTTTACTATTGAAGAATAAATTGCGGCAACAAGAAGGGCACCCATGCCAAGAAGCAGGATAATGCTGAACTGATAGGTTATCCTGCCTCCAAGCGTAAGCCCTAAAAGAAATATTGGAACTATTGTGGCAACAATGACAGTTATTGCCAGCCTGGTAAAAAGTCTCATATGAAAATACTGAACCTTCCGGCATCAGCTGCCTTCCTGTGATCAGAAATCAAACTTTCCCTCGAAGTATGAAAGAAGATCGTCGATCTTGATTCTCTCCTGCTCCATGCTGTCACGATGGCGTATAGTTACAGTTCCGAAATTCGGTGACTCGGGATCGTCAGTCTCGAAATCATAGGTAATACAGAAAGGTGTTCCGATCTCATCCTGTCTGCGGTATCTCTTTCCGATGCTTCCGCGGTCATCAAACTCACAGTAATACCTGCTTAGCAGTGTATCAAATACCTTTTCAGCATTCTCATTGAGCTTCTTTGAAAGCGGAAGCACTGCGATCTTTACAGGAGCAAGTGCCGGATGGAAATGCATAACGGTGCGCTTGTCATTCTCCGCGATCTCCTCCTCGTCATAGGCTGCGCAGAGGAAAGCAAGTGTTACACGGTCAGCACCAAGTGACGGCTCGATAACATAAGGAACATACTTCTCATTTGTTTCAGGATCCATATATGAAAGATCCTGGCCTGAGGTATTGATATGCTGTGAAAGGTCATAATTTGTTCTGTCCGCAATTCCCCAGAGCTCGCCCCAGCCAAACGGGAACAGGAACTCCAGGTCTGTTGTTGCCTTTGAGTAGAATGCAAGCTCCTCCTTTGCATGGTCGCGGGCTCTCATCTCTTCAGGCTTGATTCCAAGATCCTGAAGCCACTTGATGCAGAAATCCTTCCAGTAAGCAAACCACTCAAGATCTGTGTCAGGCTTGCAGAAGAACTCAAGCTCCATCTGCTCAAACTCACGGGTACGGAAGGTGAAGTTGCCCGGTGTGATCTCATTTCTGAAGGACTTTCCGATCTGTCCGATACCAAAAGGAAGCTTCTTTCTCGATGTACGCTGTACATTCTTGAAGTTTACGAAAATACCCTGAGCTGTCTCGGGTCTTAAATATACTGTGTTCTTGGCATCCTCGGTAACACCCTGGAAGGTCTTGAACATAAGGTTGAAGCTTCTGATATCAGTCCAGTCGAAGCCGCCGCAGGATGGGCACGCAACATGCTTGTCGGCGATGAACTTCATCATTTCCTCCTGAGTCATGCTGTCGGCTGAACCGCCCGGGATCTCCATATTGTTGTCAGCACAGAAGTCCTCGATGATCTTATCTGCTCTGAAACGCTCCTTACACTTCTTGCAGTCCATAAGAGGATCTGAGAAGCCTGCAAGATGTCCCGATGCCACCCAGGTCTGCGGGTTCATGAGAATAGCACAGTCAACTCCGACATTAAGCTTTGAGCCCTCAACGAATTTCTTCCACCATGCCTTCTTTACATTGTTCTTAAGCTCTACTCCGAGATTTCCGTAATCCCAGGTATTGGCAAGTCCTCCGTAGATCTCAGAGCCCGGATAAATAAATCCGCGGTTCTTGCAAAGAGCTATGATATCGTCCATTTTGATCTTAGTTCTGTCCATTTTAATAATTCCTCTTTTATGTAAATTTTTTTGTAGTATAAACTTAATTCCGCAAAGCCGCAACTATTACAGGCCTTCAAGCACCTTCAGAGTCTTAAATTTGTGGCTGACCTGCTTTTTATATAAAAGTCTTGCGTTGTCCATAAATTCAGCATAGTCCCGTCCTTCAAAATTTTCCCTTTTATACAGCGAGGTAAGAGAAGAAGAGATGCATTTTTGCCAGAGTTCAACTGTCGCCTCATTATCGGAGAATGCCGGCATAAGTGTATATTCTCCCTGAAGCACAAGGAGCCTCAGCTCATAAATAATTCTGACGAGCTCCGGGCTGAGCACCCTGTCCCTCAGCGCCTTTAATGTGACGAACATAAGGTTCAGCAGCTGCTTCGCCTCATCCTCCGGCATGCCGTCAAGTGAAAAATATTCACCCGCCTCAAGGACATACATGGCATAAACCGAAAGCTCGAAGTCAAATGCAAGTTCATCAAAGGAATCTATAACATCCACAGAATGCAGGTTGTATGCATCCTTTCCCTTTGCCAGGGAAAATTTGGCGCAGGTCATCGGGCGCACCGCGCCTATGATTTTTGACTTTGCCTTAGCCGCGCCGCCTGCAAATGCTGTTATGCGTCCGAGCTTATCCGTAAGGAGACTGATCCTTCTTCCGTACTCCCCCTGCGGTGCCGCGCTTATAACTATTCCTTTTACCTCGAGATCAGATGTCATCTGTACTTCCTTAAATCATATCCGAAGCTTTTTATAAAGTTCTCGTCATCACGCCAGTTCTTACGCACCTTTACGAACAGCTTGAGGTTGACCTGAGCGCCGAGCTGCTCCTCAATTTCCATGCGCGAGGCAATGCCGATCTTTTTAAGCATAGCCCCGCCTTTTCCGATAATTATGCCCTTGTGGCTCTCGCGCTCGCAGATTATATCCGCCTGTATATCAAAGATTCCATCCTTACGTTCTTTAAATTTCTCGATCACGACAGCTGTGCCGTGCGGGATCTCATCCTTGATATTTTTCAGCATCTGCTCCCTTATGAGCTCCTCAGCTATAGACCTCATCGGTATCTCGGTCACGGTCTCCTCATCGTAATACAGCGGTCCCTCCGGAATAAATTTGAAAATGGTCTCCATCAGCTCATCTTCATTTTTTCCCGTAACAGCCGAAACGCACACTATGTCATCATAGTCGCATTTTTCTCTGTAAGCCCTTATTACATCTGTGATCTCCTCCGGATTTTTCAAGGTATCGGTCTTATTTATGACCAGCACCACCGGATGCTTTTTTCTGTTGACCTTTTTTAAAAGCTCAGCAATGCGCTGCTCTCCGGCGCCTATATATGTGGTCGGCTCCACGAGCCACAAAATCACAT
>JAUNNP010000147.1 GCA_030531385.1 Eubacteriales bacterium | reverse complement strand
TCACCGATTCTTCTCTGTACAAAACTCCGCTTTTTCCATATAATGACTATGAATAAGCAAAGGAGAATGTCCATGGAAAACAAGCAGGAAACGATGGAAAAAATCAACCCGGTGGTGCTCACAGCAAAGGCCACCCTTAATGCATTTGCCAGGATGGGCGACCCGGACGCGGCGGCGCTGTCAAAATCCTTTCAGAGCGACGCCTTGGCGGCATTTGCCTCACTGAACACTCCCATGCAGGGGCCCATTAGCGACGGCTTCCTCTCCATCCCCGAGGCCCGCTTTGAGATGATCGATGCCTTCATCCAGGCTGAAAATCCGCCCGTTGTGCTGGACCTGCCCTGTGGCTACACCACCCGCGGACTGCGCATGGCCAGGACAGAGCGCACCTACATCGGCGCTGATCTGCCCGCGGCTGTGGCTGAAATGGGTCCCGCGGTGGAGTCCCTGCTTGACGAGGAACAGAAAAAGCGCATCCGCTACGTGGAGGTGGACGGCACAAACTACACCTCCCTGCAGCAGGCGCTCAACGGCATCAACGACAGCGTTCTCATCACCACGGAGGGACTCCTCTCCTACTTTACGGACGATGAGCTCGAGGCCTGCGTCCACAACGTGCGCCAGCTGCTGCTCCACACCGGGGGCTGCTGGATCTCCCCGGACCGTGAGATCGCAGAATTCAAAAAGCACCTTTTTAACGTGATCATCGACGGTGACCAAGGCCTCCAGGCACAATTTGACGCCCTCTCGAAGCGCATTTCCTCTGTTGCCGATTCAAAGCTCGGCAGCAACGTCCTGTTTTCCAGCGCGCTTGAGGAGTCCATCAACTGGATGCGTAAGCGCGGACTTATTGTTGAACGAGTGCCCATCGGCAAGCTGCTTCCCGACCTCAAGAGCCTTGGGAACCTCCGCGAGGGCATCGTGGAAGAACTCCGCGCAACATGCGGAGACATTTGCCTCTGGAAAATGACCGCCGACAGGAGCCGGCGCGGCGAAGAAATCGTGGAGCAGGAATTCCGGGTCGACGTCAGCCTGGGCGTGTACATGGAGTTCAGCGGCCGCATGGACACCCTCACGGGCATGCAGACCCTGGAGGCGTTTAAAAAGAAAAGCGTCAACGTGCCCATCCGCGAGATCACAGTGGACTTCAGCAAGCTAGAGTTTCTCTCCACGGCCGGGCTGCGCACCCTTGAGCTAATGCTGGAGAGCGTGAAGGATGGGCGAATGCACATCGTCGGGTGCCCCGCGCACATCCGCAAGGTGCTCATCGGAACCCCGTTTGAGCAGTGCCTAACGGACTGACCATAAGCCATCAAAGAATGTTGCCCTCTTGCACTTCCCCGATGTCATATTCAATTACTATAACATTGGTATCATAGCTGCGGCTGTAGAGTGTAAGATTCATAGACTGCCGCAGGATGCGGAGTCCTATGTGATATGATGCATCCTTGTTCTCCATGTCCTGCTTTATAGCTTCTAAGAAATCAAATTTCGGACAGTTATCCTGCATGCGTATAGTCAGCTTATTCCCGTCCATGGTTATCCTCGTGTCAATGTAGGGAGAGTCTGACACATTCATCGGAAAGCCGTGAATGATGGTATTCATGGACAGCTCCTCGAATGACAGGGCAACAAGATAAGAATTCCTGCGGTTAATGCCATGTTTCAAACAGAAGTTATGTATGATTCCCGACACGGTAGATACGTCATATCTATCCGAAATATAAAGACTCAGGGCATCCCGCGCACTCTGGACAAAGCCTTCAGGAAGTTCCAGCATTTGCATCGGCGATGGCAGAGGTTTTCTGCTTTTGACTGCATGATAGACATATATAATGACAAGTACAAGCAGATCGCTGACCGCAAAGCCGGAAAGCACACCATAAACGCCGAAGATATTTCCCATAACATATACGCAGAACACCACACATACCAGCATACTGAGTATGATCACGATCTGCATCTTTTTGATCTGATGAATCCCCTGCAAATAGTATATCCTGCAGTTGACCAGATTATTCAGCGGCACCTGCACAGCCATTACAAAGCAGGAAAATACAATCAACTTTCTAAGCTCCGGATCGCCGGACGAATAGAACAAGGCAATAGGATATGCGAAAAGCAAAAGAGCGCCTGATATAAACAAAGATGTTTTGAATATCATATGATGAATATATTTTCCTATTCCATATATACCATCGTCATTTTTCTCTCCATAACAATAGCTCGTTATCATTACAATGGCTTCTGACAGACCGGAACCGGGTATGATGGCAACATCAAACAGATCATTTCTTACAGAGAGGGCTGACATAGCAATTACACCTCCGCAGGCCAGAATGATCCGGTTGACAATAAGCGGCCTTAAAAGGTTGCCGATACGCCTGACAGCCTTGGCGCTTCCCAGATACAGCAGATCAATAATCTCCCTCGGATCAATAACAGGCATAACAAAGTGCAGCAGTCTGTTCTTTTTAAGAAGGTGAGACATTATAATGCCGGCGCTGAGCAGATTCACTATGCTCGTTGCTAAGCCGATCCCGAACATGCCAAGACCAAGGACGACTGCCAGAATATCCAGAATTACATTTGCCGCACACTGTACAAGGGCGGCAATCCTGACAAGTCTCTTATTATTGTCGATCTGCGTAAGCGGCGCCAGGATCGAACTTAAACACAGTCCAAATGGCATCAGCGCTATGCCGCGCAGATAAGCTGAGGCATTTGCAAAGAAAACCTCATCCCGTCCCTGAGCTCCCATAAATGCTGCCATCTGTCCTGGGAAGAATAACAAAATCATAGACAAAAGCCCTGAAATAAGTGCGCCTATACAAAAGCTGGCGCTGAAGATTTTGTTAAGGCCCTGGATATCATTCCTGCTCAGCTTCTGTGAACATACGATATGCAGTCCTCCGCCCAAAGTACCTGCTATAATTCCCGTTATACTGAAGATCGGTCTTGATATGCCGTAGGCGGCCATGGCCACCGCCCCAAAAGACTTGGCAACTACGATTCCATCAATCATAGCCGAGCCCATGGTGGAAATCTCAACGACCATTCCGGTGATAAAGGCGTTGTAGCCGATCTGATTCAAAATTGAATATTTTGTTAGATTACGTTCATTCATCCTTGGATGCCTCAAATACCTCTGCCCTGACTCTATCAATATCCCTGACAGCAGCCTGTGAATACTGTACTGTATAGCTCATAGGCTTTTATCAATGTTCATGGGGTCAGGGTCAACTTAAGGCTACAGAGCGCTTAAAATAAGGCTCTGCGGCCTTTTTTATTTCAAAAAAAACTTTAAAAAAATATCAAAAACATATTGAAATTCTCAAACTTATCATCCGGTCTATTTCTGATTTTATATCAGATCCTGACAAATTGGAAGCACATCACAGTAAGAACCACTTCATCCGTAGAGGAAAACTCACCATGAAACATCTCATACTGCTGCAGCCATGACCACCTGTGTGTCATGCGCCTGAAGGATAAAATCAAGCTGGCAAAACTAATATTGGTACCAATCTGTTATAGGAACTGTCGTTTTCTTTTTTATCAGCACTCTTAAGAAGCATATCTCCCATACCCACATACTCCACATATAACCAAAAATCATTCCCATCTCTTATTTACAATTAGAAGCCGGTCTACACGATACGATTTGTAATCATCCCGTCCAATCTGGCGACCTGCTGGTCATATTCTGCTTTGTTAAAATGGTATGCCAAGCTGCCCCAGCCCCTGATGTCCGGAAAATACCTGCTTACAGTATCACCTTTTATTACTACTTTGACTGCGGCATCATGGCAGCCTATACAGCCACAATCCCGGCAGCATAAAACTGTGCTGTAATAGCTGTCCAGATCAAGAATATATCCCTCATACTCTTTTCTTTCTTCTTCTTTCAGAACGCGTTCCATCATATTCCAGGGATCATCACCCTCATCAAACCGGAGGGAATCTTCTTCAGGAATAGTAAATCCACCGTCTAAAGATTCCAAAAGGGTTAGCGGATCCATATGACCATAACCAGACCTGCCTTCATTCCCTTCAAGCTCATCCAGGATATCTGCAAGCTCACGGTCATTTATCTTGACTGCGACAGCCATGTTGTGCATATCATCTGTCCCATCCCACGGAAGCAGATATTCTTCACCGGCTGCCGCTGCATTAAAGAGATTAAATTCGATACGATCCATACCATTGCCTCCAAGCATTTAAAATTCACTCAACGCTCTTATCAACACATCGAAATAATAACAAAAGCCACATACCAAAAATGGTACATGGCTTTCACCGCTTTTACTTTTCAAATGCAATAGGCTCATCCGTCACCTGCCATCATGCAGTTATGCCGTATGTTCATGGGGTCTGGCACAGTCTGGCTCCGGATCCTTATTTTCTTAACCACTCGCAGATT
>JAUNNP010000146.1:1818-4462 GCA_030531385.1 Eubacteriales bacterium | reverse complement strand
GGCTGTTCGTGCATATATGCTCCTTTGCGGGGCTTATGTATTACAGAAGCGATTTCAGTGATGAAAGGATCAGGGAAGAGCTTGAGATGATGTGCGATGATCCGGGCTTTGAAGCTCTGCTTAAACGCTATAAGCCTTCAGGTCTTAAAAACATAGCTGCCTGCTTTATGCTTAAATCAAAAATGATACCGTTATACCATTTTATGTGCAAAGGATTATATTCTTCGAAAAAGTAAAGAATAGTTACGAAATCATTATCCCGATAATAAAAAATTTCAAATTTGTGTAAGATAATATTCAAGAACTTAAGGTTTATAAGTGCTATAGTATAGCCATCGAATGAAAAAGAAAAATTATCACACTATCACACTATCATGAATGAATGGATCATCAGGAGGAACTTTTAAAATGAGAAAGTCTTTTAGAAAAGCCGCACTTATCGCAGCAACAGGAGCAATGCTTGCAGGAACAGCTATTTCAGCACAGGCAGCTTCACTTTACAACGGACAGTGGTGCGTTGAGAACAACGGTTACTGGTTCAAGCTTACAGAGGACGGTTCAGTATTCCTTGCAAACACATGGTACTGGATCAAGGATTCAGACGGAGCTATCAGATGCTACTACTTCGATCAGAACGGATGGCTTGCAACAAACCAGACCATCAGCGGAAACACAGTTAACGAACAGGGCCAGTGGGTAGTAAACGGTGTCGTTCAGACAAAGACAGAGGCTGAGACAGATTATGCTACACATTCAGATCTTTCAACAGCTAAGCCGGCAGCAGCTGCAGCTACAACAACAACCACAACCACCACCACAGCAGCAGCTTCAGGTGCAGCTCCTGCAACAGCACAGGCATCAGGAACAGCCAAGACCTCAACAAAGAAGGCTTATAAGTCAAGCGGCGCAGGTGACAACCCTGCAAACGGAACTTTCACACAGGCTTATGAGAGTTCAAGGATCTCAGGCTCAACAGTATCCAATAACTGGGCTAACTTCACTATGACATTCTCAGTTTCAGGCGTTAAGAGCGACGATTCAGGTTCAGGTACAGACTTCTACATCGACAATGAGGATGCAGCAGGACTTTATGTATCATATTTCCCGCTTGACAAGTACACAGCAGGAAATACAAGCCTTGATTCTTTCGTATCTTCTTATCTCAATGATGCAAGAGGATATAAAGGCGGTTCAAACGCAGGCACAACATCACTTGGCGCATATACCTTCAGACAGCTCACAAAGACTCAGGCTACACCTGAAGGAAATTACACAGATCACTGCTACATCAGACAGGTCGATGGAACCAACTATGCTATGGTCATCTCTGTAGAGCAGAACGGTACATCTGAGAACTATCTTTCATCTCTTAACACAATGGCTAAGCTTAACTGATAGTCATTAAGTCTGAAGTAAGATCGATAAGTAAATATAAAGGGCAGACGGTGCGTACCGCCTGCTCTTTTTTTATTTTTACGCATTCTGTATTGCTGTTTTCTTGACAAGAAAAAACCATAGTGTGATAATAAAAATAAGCTGTTTATCAGCCGAAGCTATTGGAACAAGGATGTTCCGGAAAAGAGGAAAAAATGAATAAATACATCGAAAAGGTAATCAATGACAACAAGGTCAAGAATGCCAATGAGCCTGAGTTCCTTCAGACTGTAGAAGAGGTTCTTTCATCACTCGAGCCTGTTATCGATGCTCATCCTGAGTATGAGAAGGCAGCTCTTTTAGAGAGGATGACAGAGCCGGAGAGAGTCATCGAGTTCCGTGTTCCCTGGGAGGACGATAACGGACAGGTTCATGTAAACCGCGGTTACCGTGTTCAGTTCAACGGTGCTATCGGACCTTACAAGGGTGGTCTTCGTTTTGCTCCTAATGTTACGCTTTCAATGATGAAATTCCTTGCATTTGAGCAGACCTTTAAGAACAGCCTTACCACACTTCCCATGGGCGGCGGCAAGGGAGGTTCAGACTTCACACCTAAGGGAAAGAGCGATGCAGAGGTCAGGAGATTCTGTGTTTCCTTTATGACCGAGCTTTACCGCCATATCGGTCCTGACGTTGACGTACCTGCAGGAGATATGGGTGTTGGCGGAAGAGAGATCGGCTTCCTTTACGGACAGTACCGCAGGATCCGCGGCGCGTTTGAGAACGGCACGCTTACAGGTAAGGGACGTTCATACGGCGGATCGCTTATCCGTCCTGAGGCAACAGGCTTCGGTTCAGTTTATTATCTTCAGGCAGTCCTTAAGCATGAGAATGATACCATCGAGGGCAAGAAGGTCGTTCTTTCAGGATACGGCAACGTTACCTGGGGCGCTGTAAAGAAGCTTGCAGAGCTTGGCGCAAAGCCTATCACTATTTCAGGTTCAGCAGGTTATGTGCTTGATGAGGCCGGCATCACAACAGAGGATAAGATAAACTTCCTGCTTGATGCGAGAGCAGGCAGATGCAAGCTTGCGGATTATCCTGATAAGTTCCCGGGTGCGAAGTTCTTCCCAGGCGAGAAGCCATGGGGAGTAAAGGGCGATATCGTTATGCCTTGCGCTACACAGAACGAGATCGACATGGCAGAGGCTAAGCAGATCGCTGATAACGGAACCAAGTACTATATCGAGGTTTCCAACATGCCTACTAC
>JAUNNP010000146.1:0-1718 GCA_030531385.1 Eubacteriales bacterium | reverse complement strand
CAGGCTGCTGATATGATCTTCGGCATCGGAGGCGGAAAGGCTGTTGATACCTGCAAGGCACTTGCATACCAGATCGATAAGCCATTATTCACCTTTCCTACGGTCTGCTCTAACTGCGCAAGCAGCACACAGACCTGCATTATGTACTATCCGGATCATACAATGAGAGAAATGTATTATCCGAAGCGCTGCGCACGTCATGTGTTCATAAATACTGCTGTTATTGCTGATTCGCCGGCAAAATATATGTGGGCGGGCATTGGTGACGCTCTCGCAAAGGAATATGAGACAGAGCTTGTGTCAAGAGCTGATATCAAGGATCTTAAGATGACGCATTCCCCATATCTTGGGATAGGCATCGCAAAATGCTGCACACAGCCGCTGCTTAAGTATGGTGAGAAGACCATGGAGCAGATGGAAAAGAAGGAGCCGGGCTATGAGCTTGAGCAGGTCGCTCTTGCTGTAATAATCACAGCAGGACTTGCTTCTATCCTTAACGCGGACCCGCTTGAGAGATTCTATTACAATACCTGCATCGCTCACTGCTTCTACAATGCTTACACTGTTACATCAAAGGCACATGAGCACCTTCACGGTGAGGTAGTTTCCTACGGTATCCTTGTCCAGCTTGCTTATGACAAGAATTATGATGAGCTTGCGAAGCTCCTTGAGTTCTATAAGGCTCTTAAGCTTCCTACCACCATGGCGGATGTTGAGCTTGATCCTTCTGAGGTAAAGCTTCTTGTAGACCAGGCTGAAAAGATGGTCGAGTGGCCTTATATCCCGGGCGTTACCAAGGAAAACTTTACAGCAGCCATCCTCGATGAGGATAAGTTTGCTAAGGAGTGGATGAAGGCCAACGCCTGACGGCGTCAGCATGTGCCGGTCCCTGATCTCTGCGGCCGCGGATATAAGAGCTCATAAATCAAGTTTGTTTTAATGAGAGCACTGTATAGCCTACAGTGCTCTTTGTCTCGTAGACAATATATTAATATAGGAAAAATGCGTAATTGAAAATTCGCGTTTGATGTGCTATGATACATCAGTTACTTTATACAGTTATAAAAAGATGTCGGATCCAAAAGCATCTGACTTCATTTATGATGTAATAAACAATTTTAAGGCAGGTATTATTAAATGAAAGAACAGAGTAAGGGCAGTGCAGCCATAAGACTCATTCTCATTCTTGCGGCTACGATAGCCTTCTGCGTACTTGGCGTGCGCGACATGGGCAATATCAAGCTGGGCCTCGATCTTAACGGTGGTGTAAGTATCACCTATGAGGCTACGGAGGAGAATCCGGCGGCTGTGGATATGGCAGATACTATCTACAAGATCCAGAAGAGAGTAGAAGGCTATTCAACGGAATCCTCAGTATACCAGGAGGGCTCTAACCGCATAAACGTTGATATTCCGGGCGTATCTGATGCAAATGCTATCCTTGAGGAGCTTGGCAAGCCGGGTTCACTTATCTTCACCACTTTTGCGTATGATGAAGAAGGAAACGCGACCGGTATAGGTGATGTCGTTGTAGAAGGTGCTGAGATACAGAACGCAGGCGTCAGCGAGAGCCAGGGAAAGAACGGCCAGGCTGACAGCTATGAGGTCCAGGTACTTTTTACAGATGAAGGTACCAGGAAGTTTGCTGAGGCTACAACTGCAAATGTAGGAAAGCAGATCGCCATTATTTATGATAATGAGGTCGTTTCGGCACCTGT
>JAUNNP010000021.1 GCA_030531385.1 Eubacteriales bacterium | reverse complement strand
TTTGGAAGAAGCATGCGTGCTTTGATATCAAGAAGTATCGAAGCCATCACCAGGAAATCCGACATTATATCAAGATCCTTCTCCTCCATTGCATTTATGTAAGCAAAATACTGCTCCGTAAGCTCGGCTATGGGGATATCGTATATATCTATCTTATTCTTTTCTATAAGCTGCAGAAGAAGGTCCAGCGGTCCGTCAAAATTCAGTTTTTCCAGTATATATTTTGGTTCTTCCATACTTACTTATTCAATATCAATAATGCTGAGCTCGGGAAGGTCATTGATTCTTATATTGAAGGTGTGTGTACCAAGTCCGCGGTTTACTATCATGACCGTATCTCCCGTATGATGAACTCCCGAACACTCCTTATTGAAAAACTGATACTGCGGGCTCATAAGGCCTCTTCCGTCCGGAAGCCTTATCGTGCCTCCATGAAAATGCCCGGAAAGCACAAGGTCGGCTCCCCATTTTGCAGACTCCTCAAGATAAAGCGGACTGTGCATCAAAAGTATCTTAAATCGGTCTCCTGCGGCTTCACTCATGCCAAGCCTCCCGATAAGATACTTTTCAGGCATCTCTGTCTTTCTGCCAATGAACGGAAGTATCCCAAGATAAAATTCCCGCTCCGGATCTGCGCCATACACTGCCATACCATCAAACAGCGCCTTGTCATCATCAAGTAAAATGACTCCAAGCGCCTTTAGTTCATCCGCAAATTTATTAAACTCATCAGGAAAAAGCTCCCTGAATCTCAGTTCATGGTTTCCCATGCCATAGATTACTGTGTACCTTGCGGCAAGTTGCCTCGCAAGTCTTACGGCATCACCGGTGTCAGGCTTCTTTTTGGAATGCTTTTTCAGCGTAAGAATGTCGCCTCCAAGCAGGACCATATCCGGATGCTGCTCATTTATCATGCTGATGAGCTTCTCAAAGCTGCCGGAAAAGCAAAAATAGTCATGAACATCAGAAATAAAGGCCAGTCTAAGCTTTTTTGACTGGTCCTTATCTGCACCGTCATTCCGTTTTCTTCTGACAGTATAAAATTCCGCTTTCAGCTGCCGTCTCTCCCATTCACTTCTTACTGCAAATGCTGATGCCGGCACAGCTATGAAAATAACGGCAATTATCTTAAGCACTAACATACGTTCCCAAGCGGAATCGAACCGCTATCTACAGCTCCGGAGGCTATCGTGCTATCCGTTATACCATGGGAACAGATCGGTGTCTGCAAAAGCAGACACCATTTTTTTACTTATTATAGTTTACGATCTTGCCGAAGTCTGTCTTAAGTGATGCTCCGCCGATAAGACCGCCGTCGATATCAGCCATAGCAAGAAGCTCGGCAGCATTTGCAGCATTCATTGATCCGCCGTAAAGGATACGGATGGTATCAGCTGTCTTTGCATCATAAAGCTCGGCAAGGTACTTACGGATATCTGCGCATACCTCCTCAGCCTGCTCTGATGTGGCTGTAACACCTGTTCCGATAGCCCAGATAGGCTCATAAGCGATAACGATCTTTACTGCATCCTCAGCTGAGATACCCTCGAAGCCGACCTTGATCTGCTCTCTGATCCATGAGATCGTAAGGCCCTGCTGTCTCTGCTCTAATGACTCGCCGCAGCACATGATAGGTGTAAGACCATGCTCAAGTGCCTTCTTTGCCTTCTTATTGATGTCCTCATTGGTCTCAAAGAAATATCCTCTTCTCTCTGAGTGGCCCATGATAACATACTTAACGCCTGCATCAACAAGCATGCTTGCTGAAATCTCGCCTGTGTAAGCACCCTTCTCCTCAAAGTAAAGGTTCTGTGCGCCGATCGCAACATTTGTGCCCTTAGTTGCCTCAACTGCCGGAACGATATCGATAGCGGGTACGCAGTAGCATACGTCTACTTCATCATTCTTAACAAGGTCCTTTAAGGTACCGATAAGGGCGATGCCCTCACTCGGTGTCATATTCATTTTCCAGTTTCCTGCGATTAATTTTTTACGCATTGTTTTTCCTCCGCGTTTTATTATTCCAATCGGATCACTTCTCCTGAATAGCTACTACGCCCGGAAGCTGCTTGCCCTCGAGGTACTCAAGTGAAGCGCCGCCGCCTGTTGAAACATGTGACATCTTATCAGCGAAGCCAAGCTTCTGAACTGCAGCAACTGAGTCTCCGCCGCCTACGACTGTGATAGCATCTGTCTCTGAAAGAGCCTGTGCTACAGCGAAGGTTCCCTTTGCAAGATCGGGGTTCTCGAATACGCCCATAGGTCCGTTCCATACGACTGTCTTGGCATTCTTAACAGCATTTGAGAAAAGCTCGATAGACTTAGGTCCGATATCAAGTCCCATATCGTCATCTGTAAGCTTGTCGCTGTCAACATACTTGATATCTACCTTGGCATCGATAGGATCGGGGAAATCCTTAACAACTGCTGTATCTACAGGAAGAACGAGCTGCTTTCCAAGCTTTTCTGCCTTCTCGATCATTTCCTTGCAGTAGTCGATCTTTGTCTCGTCAAGAAGTGACTTACCAACATTGTAGCCTCTTGCCTTCTGGAAGGTATAAGCCATGCCGCCGCCGATGATAAGTGTGTCGCACTTCTCAAGAAGGTTTGAAATAACATTGAGCTTATCAGCGACCTTAGCTCCGCCAAGGATAGCTACGAATGGACGCTCAGGAGCCTCAACGGCATTTCCGAGGTACTCGATTTCCTTAAGCATAAGGTAACCGACTGCGTTCTCCTTAACATAATCAGTAACACCAACTGTTGAGCAGTGAGCTCTGTGTGCTGTACCGAATGCGTCATTTACATAAACCTCGCAAAGTGAAGCAAGATCCTTTGAAAGGGTCTCGATGTTCTTCTCCTCCTCAGGTCTGAAACGTGTGTTCTCAAGAAGGATAGCATCTCCGTCCTTCATTGCCTCAACTGCTGCCTTTGCATTAGGTCCCACTACCTCAGGATCTGCCGCAAACTTTACTTCCTGGCCAAGGAGCTCTGAAAGTCTTACTGCCACAGGAGCAAGTGAAAGCTCAGGCTTAACTGTTCCCTTAGGCTTTCCAAGGTGTGAGCAGAGGATCACGCGTCCGCCGTCAGCGATAAGCTTCTTGATAGTAGGAAGAGCTGCTCTGATACGGTTGTCATTTGTGATGGCGCCGTCCTTCATCGGAACGTTAAAGTCACATCTTACAAGGACCTTCTTGCCCTTTACATTAATGTCGTCAACTGATTTCTTATTAAGCTTTGCCATTTTCAATTTCCTTTCGTCGCTTAAAATGTACTGGTTTACTTAAAACTGATTATACCTTTTTTATATAAAATCTCCTTCATCATCCTGAGGACCTTCCCTCTGTGTGAGATCTTATTTTTTTCTTCTTCGGAGAGCTCCCCCGAGGTCCTGTTAAACTCGGGAAGGAAAAATATCGGATCATAGCCGAAGCCCTCTTTTCCTTTGGGCTCACTGGCGATGCGTCCCCTCATCTCTCCCTCTGCGTCATAAACTGTTCCGTCCTCTGTCACCGCGGATATGTGGCATACGAAGCCTGCTCCGCGCTCCTCATCGGCAACTCCCTCAAGCTTTTCAAGTATGGCCGCATTCTTTATCTTATAGTCCGTATCATGGCCCATAAATCTTGCTGAATGCACGCCCGGGGCTCCGTCAAGATAATCTATGCAAAGTCCGCTGTCATCCGCCATGATAATGGTATCCTTCATTTCATCCCTGTCCTTAAGGATATCATATATCTCCATTACCTTGATCCGCGCGTTTTCGGCAAAGGACTCCCCGGTCTCCGGGGCCTCAGACTTTAAGCCAAGATCCTTAAGTGAATACACTTCCGCGTCCACATCCGCAAGGATATCGCGGATCTCACGCATCTTGCCGGCATTGCCGGTCGCAAACACGATTCTCATTCTAACACATTTTCCTTTCTTTTTGGTGGTTTTGGTCCCAAAAATGAATAGAAGTATGTTTTCATCATTCCATTATATATTTTTCTGTTCTTATCAGCCTTGCGTCCGATATATTTTTCGGCCTCCTCAAAGGCTGTTATCACATACATGCTCCAGCTGTCAAGCTCCGCATACCTCTCACCCAGAGTCCTATAAAGAGGCGGCATATCCTCCTTTTCCTCAAGGCGCTCTCCATAAGGCGGGTTCGTAATGATAAAGCCGTACTTTTTCGGATGGCTTAAGTCTGCCACGTCCCTTCGCTGGAAATGTATAAGCCCGGAAAGTCCGGCAAGCTCCGCATTGCCTCTTGCGGCCCTTAAGGCCTCATCGTCTATATCATAGCCCTGAATATCCACGCCGCTCTTGTCTAAAAGTGCAAGCCCCTCGGCCTTAAGCTCCCTTGCCTCATCGTACGCATCGTACCAGAGCTTTTTTTCCATGATATTGCGCCAGGAGGTCGCGGCGAAATTTCTCTCCATTCCGGGGGCAGCATTCGCAGCCATCATGGCAGCCTCTATGCAAAAGGTTCCCGAACCGCAGAACGGGTCCACAAGAATGCGGTCCTTATTCCACGGGGTCAGCATTATCAGCGCAGAGGCAAGCGTCTCGGTAATAGGTGCCTTGACCGTATTTTTGCGGTATCCCCTCTTGTGGAGGCTATCTCCGCTTGTATCTATCCCTATGGTTATAACGTCCTTGTAGGCCGAAACTCTCAAAGCATAGGAAGGACCGTCCATGGGAAGCCGCTCTCCTTCACGCCTGCAGGCTGTCTGAAGACGCTTTACAACGGCCTTCTGGATAATGGTCTGGAAATCTCTCGGTGAAAAGAGCTTTGACTTTACAGATGCCGCCTTGGCCACCCATATCCGCCCGTTCCAGGGAATAAAGTCCTCCCAGTTCACGGCCGCTGTCGCCTCAAAGAGCTCATCCCAGGTATAGGCCTTAAATTCGCACACCTTAAGCAGGATGCGCTCAGTCGTACGCATGAAAATGTTGGATCTGCAGATAGCACGCTCGTCTCCTGTAAAGACGACCTTGCCGTCCGATACCTCTTTTATCTCATAGCCAAGCTCGCTTATCTCTTTTTTCGTGCAGGCCTCCAGGCCGAAATGGCAGGGGGCGATCAGCTCGTATTTCACCTGCCGCCTCCTCCGGTCCTGTTAAGCAGCCACATGATAAGAAATACCATGCAGACAGGAACAAGTACCGGGCTCAATGCTCCAAGTACAGCTCCGATGACTGAGAAGACACACATCATTATAAGGAAAATGAGAATGCCGGTAAAGCAGCCAAAATTGTAGGTATGGATATTTCCGCCGAAAGGATCGTAACCGCTTCTGTCTGTCTGACCCTGCTGTCCGTAACTGCCTGCGCTGCCATTACCGCCTTCGGGACCCCAGCCGGCAGAGCTTCCGCTTCCGCGGCCTGCATTTCCATAAACCTCGCTGCTATAATCAATGTCATCGTCGCTTCCCGGGATGCCGTCAGGTCCGCTCTTTGCCGCGTCTATGATAGAATGCGCGATAAGCTGCGGGTCTCCGAGCTCATCAAGGACCTCGTCGACGCTTCTTCCTTTTCCTGTCTCTGAGCTTATATAGTCAGAATAAAAGTTTATCTTTTCCCTGACCATATACTCCGGAAGCTCATATGATAAATACTCTGTTAATTTTGCAAGAAATTCTCTCTTACTCATTTTTCTCCACTATTGCAATGCTAAGATCTTCAAGCTGCTTTGGATCTACCTCTGACGGTGCTCCCATCATTGCGTCCGAAGCATCCTTAAGCTTAGGGAATGCCATTACATCACGGATGCTCTCCGCGCCAGCCATCCACATGGCAACACGGTCAAGACCATATGCAAGTCCTGCGTGAGGCGGAACTCCGTACTTGAAGGCCTCTAAAAGGAAGCCAAACTGCTTATTTGCCTGCTCAGGTGTAAATCCAAGCACTGAAAGCATCTTCTCCTGAATATCAGCCTGGTGGATACGCACGCTTCCGCCGCCGATCTCTGTTCCGTTAAGGACGATATCATAAGCCTTTGCGCGTACTCTGCCCGGATCCGAATCTATATACTGCCAGTCCTCATCCATAGGCATCGTGAACGGATGGTGCATAGCTGTAAAGCGTCCTTCCTCCTCGCTCCACTCTAAAAGCGGGAACTCTGTTACCCAGAGGAACTTCCACGCTGTCTTATCGATAAGCTCAAGGCTCTTTCCAAGCTCAAGTCTTACATTTCCGAGCACGTTTCTGACGATATTAAGCCTGTCTGCAGCAAATACGAGAAGGTCTCCCGGCTCGCCGTCCATAGCCTTAATAATAGCATCGAGCTCCTCAGGCTTCATAAACTTTGCAAATGAGCTCTTATGTCCGCCGTCCTCAGCGCAGTTTACGCAAAGGTAAGCAAGACCCTTTCCTCCGAACAGCTTAGCCACATCAACTAAAGCATCTATCTTCTTACGCGGCATCTTTCCCTGACCCGGAACTCTTATTCCGCGGACAGCTCCGCCTGCCTCAACAGCGCCCTTAAATACTGCAAATTCTGTCTTTCCTGCGATCTCGGTGATATCCACTATAGGAAGACCGAAACGAAGGTCCGGCTTGTCCGATCCGTATACATCCATGGCTTCCTTCCAGGTCATGCGCTGAATAGGAAGCTCAACATCAACACCCAGCACATCCTTAAACATGCGCTTGATGAGGCCTTCATTTACCTCTATGACAGTATCGACATCGGCAAAGGAAAGCTCCATGTCGATCTGTGTGAACTCGGGCTGGCGGTCAGCTCTTAAATCCTCGTCACGGTAGCAGCGCGCAAGCTGGAAGTATCTGTCAAAGCCCGATACCATGAGGAGCTGCTTTAAAAGCTGCGGTGACTGCGGAAGAGCATAAAACTCACCCGGATGCACTCTTGAAGGAACAAGATAGTCACGTGCTCCCTCAGGTGTTGACTTTATAAAGGTCGGAGTCTCGATCTCAAGGAAGCCGTTCTCATCCATGTAATTTCTTACACTGATCGCAAGCTTTGAACGAAGCGCGATATTCCTCTGAAGAGGTGTACGGCGAAGGTCTAAGTATCTGTACTTAAGTCTGAGCTCCTCCCTTGTATTAGTCTCGTCCTCGATCTGGAAAGGAAGCACGGCTGACTCACTTAATATACGGAGCCCCTTGGCCTCGATCTCGATCGCGCCCGTTGCGATGTTGGCATTTGCATCGTTTCCGCGGCTTCGGATGGCACCGGTCACCGCCACGCAGTACTCATTATGAAGCGTTCCTGCCTTGGCAAAAACCTCGCTTCCGCAGATGTCCTCCTCGAAAACAGCCTGGATGATGCCGCTTCTGTCACGCACATCTGTAAACACGAGTCCGCCCTTGTTTCTGGACTTCTGTACCCAGCCCATGACTGTGACTGTCTTTCCTATATCATTTGCTGAAAACTCCGCACATCTTGCAGTCCTTTTAAGACCCTGCATGCTCTCTGCCATATCCGTTCTCCTTATAAAACCCTGTTAAATTACTTAAGCGACTCCTTATAGAACTCGCGTATGTCATTGTAGCCTCTCGTCGCAAGGCTTTCCTTCTGGAACTTCTTATTCTTTGCCATCCATACGGTAAGCACCTGTCCGCCCTGCTTTCTTACATCTATCGCCTCATTGAAGATCTCTCCGAGCTTATCAGCCGGCATGCCCTTTTCAATGAGCCATGCGCTCTTATTCTTAGCAGGAATAAGCTTTGAAACATCTCCGTCCATGAGTATGGTCATGATGCGCTCGAAACCGATCGAGAATCCGACTGCCGGAACATTCTGTCCTGTAAACTTACCTACCATCTTGTCGTAGCGTCCGCCGCCGCCGACAGAAGAACCGAAGGTCTCTGTCTTTATCTCAAAGATCGTACCTGTGTAATAGCCCATGCCGCGGACGAGAGTAGGATCAAACTTAACTGTGATCCTTCTTCCCTTTACGCCCGCAACAGAATCCATGATGTCAGCAACATTTTCACCTGCTGCCTTAGCCTCCTCGGAAGCGATCCTTGCTGCAAAGCTCCTTACTCCTTCCGCGTCATCCGTGAATCTGTCGAGAAGATCGCGGAGCTTTGCTATAGACTCATCAGAGTAGCCTGCTTCCTTAAGCTCTGCATCTACTCCCTCGGCGCCGATCTTGTCTGCCTTGTCGAGAGTTATAAGTATCTCCTCGGCATCTGCCTCCGGCATTCCGGCATACTTTATAAGCTCGAAGAGGAAGCGTCTGTCATTGATAACAACATAGTAGTTATACTTATCAAAACCGATGTTGTCGAGTGCCTCTGTGGTGGCAAGTATGAGCTCCTTCTCGGCAAGATTTGTTGCGTCTCCGAGTATGTCTATATCACACTGCGCGAACTGTCTGAAACGTCCCTTCTGCGGTCTGTCTGCCCTGAATACAGGTCCGATCTGCAGTGACTTAAACGGCTGCGGAAGTGCGGCAGCATTTGCCGCATAATATCTCGAAAGCGGAAGTGTAAGATCATATCTTAAGCCCTCATCTGTAAGGCCGTCTAATGCTGACTCCATATCATCAGTTCCTGCCGCAGCAGCCTTCTCGAGGCCGCTCTTAAGCTTGTCTCCGCGCTTTAGGATCTTGAATATAAGCTTCTCATTTTCTCCGCCCTGCTTGCTTGTGAGGTTTCCGATATGCTCAACTATGGGTGTCTCGATCTCGGTAAATCCATAGCCCGCATAGGTATCCCTGATCGTACGCTGCAGCGCGGTGCGTACCTCCATCTCCTGCGGAAGTATATCCCTCATGCCTGTAACGGCCTTTTTTGCAAATGCCATATGTGCTCCTGTTTTTCTTTTATTTTATGTCTCTGCCTCCGGCAGTCAGTACTCTGCCGCCCGCATAGTTTTTACAATACTCAAAAGCCACGGCTTCACCTCGCCTTGGCTTTTTCCAATAATGAATTAGTATTATAGCATTATTCCCATATAATTGCAATCGAGTAGGAGGGCCCCCCTACTCGATTGCAATTTCTTTAGCTGTACAGCCTCTCACACAAAATATCATACGCCTTCTGAAACTGCGTATCCTGCTTAAGATCCGTCTCCTCTCCGGCCGCATAATTCACGCGGTCCGCAGTGACCTTGTCGAACTCCTCAAATTCCACCACGATATCCGGATCTATTCCCTCTCCGTGAATATGCCTTCCGTCCGGAAGCAGATAATTATCGGTCGTGAACTTAATGGCCGAATCGTCGCTTAGCTTATAAACAGACTGGACTATGCCCTTTCCATAGGTCTTTGTACCGACCACGGTCACGCCGTAGCACTGCAGCACTCCCGCAAATATCTCAGAGGCCGAGGCAGAATCTTCATTTACCAGAATGATCATCGGAATATCTTCCTTCCACTCATCCTCACAGAAAAAGCTGTCTCCTCCGCCGTTTTTATCCTCGATCTTAAGAAGGAGCCTGTTCTCCGATTCCTTTCCGGAGCTGTCCTTTCCCGCCGGCACAGTGTCCTCCGGTTCGCGTTTATCCGGAAGCAGCGAGTCGATCATCCTGAGGCAGACATTCATATCTCCACCTCCGTTATTTCTGAGATCTATGATCAGTCCTTCACATTCCTTTTCGTGAACAAGATCGTCCACAGCCTCATAAAAGGCAGTTTCCGTAATATTTGAAAAAGCACTGATGCTTAAATACCCTATCCTGCTGTTTTGAATCACCTTGGAGCGGACAGTTATGTCAGAGATATTCCTTCTCTCCACCCTTAGCTCAAGGGTCTCGCCGTTCCTGTTTATAACAAGCTCAGCAAAGGTTCCTGCCTCGCCCCTTATATAATTAACGGCTTCGTCGAGGCTGAGTGCGGTAAGGTCCACTCCGTCCGCGCTCATAATAATATCACCGACATCTATGCCGGCCTCGGCCGCAGGGCCGTTATACTGCACGCCGAATACCTCAGCACCTCCGTTAATGTCACTTTTGCGGATAGAAACACCTATACCGACATAGCTTCCCTGCATGCGTATCTGCTCATTCTCAAAGGTCTCCTTTGAATAGTAGACCGAATATTTGTCCTCATCGAGTCCGTAAAGCATGCCGGTGAAAATGCTGTCGGCCACGATCTGCCTGTCCTCATCATAAAGATAATGATCGTCGATCAGGTTCCTGATCTCATTATATTTTCTTATGAGCTCTACGCTGTCCGGCTGTCCGTCCTTTGTCCCATGAAGCGCGCTGTAATACGGAAACTTAAGCGTGAAAGTGCCCTTGCCCTTTACGGGGATCGCGATATACCCGCTGTAAAGTATGATACCGATAATGACTGCGGCAGCGCCAAGTATAAAGCCCTTTAAAAAGCCAAAGCGCCATACTTTTTTTTCGGGCCTCACAGCTTCTGTGACCTCCGGTGCTTCGGTCTCCTCTATGCCCTCTGTATTTTCTTTTATGATTTCTTCTTTGCTTTCTTCCATATTTCCTTTATGGCCTCGTATAATTAAGTGGGTTAACATAGCTTCCGTTTATACGGATGCCAAAATGAAGATGCGGGCCCGTAGAATATCCCGTAGAACCGACAGCGCCAATGGTGCTTCCGCGGCTTACCGTCTGTCCCTTTGAAACAGCAATCGAGGACATATGCATATAAACCGAATACACACCGCCGCCGTGACTTATCATAACATAATTTCCGGCAGAAGCCGAATAAGTGGCAATAACAACAGTCCCTCCGGCAGCCGCAACGATACCGGTACCGGTCGGTGCCCCGACATCGATTCCCTTATGATTGCTCGAAGCTCCCTCGGTAGGTGATTCACGATCACCAAAATAAGATGTGATCCTACCGGATCCGGGGCATGGCCAGGTAAAGCTTACATCTCCGGCACTCATCGGGGTAAATGCCTTGCCGGCCGCCTCAGCAGCCTTCCTTGCTTCTTCCTCCTGCCTGCGTATCTCTGCCTCGATAGCTGCAATATTATTCTCTTCAGCCTTTATTGCCGCCTGGATATTTGCCATATCTGCCTGCATGCTGCTGAGCTCACTTTCGGCGGAGGCGATCCTCGCGTTATAGGCAGAGACTTCCTTTTTCTTATCAGCCTGAAGCTTTTCCAGGGATGCCTTACGGTCTTCCACCTCAGCCTGAGTCTGCTCCAATATATCCATCTCGCTTTCAAGATCTTCCTTTTTAGACGCGATAGCTTCCTTCAGGGCAATGAACTCATCCAGCTTATCTCTGTCATACCTCGATACATTCTGAATATATTCAGTCCTGTTTAAAAGATCTGCAATTGTCTCCGACCCGAACAGCACATCAAGTATATTCTCATTGCTGTGCTCATACATAAACTTAATGCGGGTCTTCATAGACGCATACTGCTTTTCCTCCTCAGCCTGCGCATCCGAAAGCTCTCCCTCGGTCTGAACTATCAGCTCCTCAAGATCAGTTATCTGGTTCTGCAGCTTATCGATCTCCGCCCCGACACCTGTAAGCTCCGCATCAAGCTTTGTGATATAAGCAGCAGCATCGGATTTAAGCTTATTAAGTTCGCTGAGCTTTGCATCGACCTCATAGGTCTGGCTCTTTATTTCATTCAGCTTTTCCCGGTTCTCTTTTATCTTCTGCTTTGAATCACTGATTTCCTGATCCCCGTAGGCAGAATAAGCACTCATGGGCCTGAATGCGGAAAATACCAAAATCAGGGCCGCTGCAATCAGCGCCCCTATTCTCAAAGACCTTATTGATTTGTGCTTTATATTAAAGCTTTCAGATCTCATGCTGTGTCAGACCTTAAGATGCTTTCTGATAGTAATAAATGAAACCACAAAGCCCATTCCGACCCCAAGTATTGCGCCTGCTGCAACCATGATAGGATATATCAGTTCAAACGGAAGAAGCTTTGCTATCTCCGAAAGAGCGCCTATCTGGCCGGATGCGCTTATGCGCTCCGCAAGATATACCTCAGTGCTTCTGTATATGTAGCCCATAAAAGCAAGGGGGATGGCCGCGCCTATAAATCCGATAAATGTACCCTCGACCACAAACGGTGCTCTGATCATGCCATTGGTGGCCCCTATAAGGCGCATGATCTCATTTTCACGCTTACGAAAATGCGCTGCCAGATTGATAGTGTTGCTTATAAGGAATACGGATATCGCAAACAGGATAACTATCATCGTTACAGATACGGCCGCAATGACCGTATTGATCTGATTCAAGGCTCTTACCACTACATTGGCATAATTCACCTCACGGACTATATCAAAGCTCCTGATAAACTCCACCTCTGCCTCCTGGTCTTCAATGTTATTAAGGAAGATCTCGTAGCTGTCGCTTTCAGCAAGCGGATTATCATCCGCAAAAGCTGCAGAAAGCTCCTCAGCATTCTCCCCAAAATAATCTGACTTGAAGCTCTCCCAGGCCTCATCCGCGGAAAGGTAGTTCATCTCACGAACACCGCCATGCTCCATAACAGCATCACGGAAGGCCTCCTTATCCGCCGCTGTTGCATCCTTTTCGAAGAAAACGCTAATGCCTATAGTAGTTTCCGCGCGGTACGCGATATTCCTGACATTTACCACAACAGCAAAAAACAGGCAGAACAAAAAGACACATGCTGCGATCGTCGCTGCGGAAGCGATCGAAAACAGCATATTCTTTTTAAGATTTATAAGTCCTCTTTGTATACAGTAAAGAAAGGTGCTCATTCCACGCTCCCTTCTTCTTCATCGTCCCATGGAACCGTATCTGTCTCCTCCGGTTCCTCACTGAGCCTTATCTCATCCTGAACTTCAGCCCCGGCATCAGCCTTAGTATCAACCTTGGTATCTTTATTTTCTGCAGGGATAGTCGGCTCGAATGCAGACCTTATCACAAACTCCTTTTTGGGTTTTTCAGTCTGTGCGTTCGGGAAAAACCCCGGAGGATTATCCGAGGTAATAACACCTTTTTCCATAACGATAACACGCTTGTTGGCCGATTCTACTATATGCCTTGAATGCGTGATAACTATAACAGTCGTGCCTCTCTCATTTATTTCATAGAGAAGCCTCATTATATCCTGTGAGTTTCTTTCGTCAAGATTTCCGGTGGGCTCATCAGCCAGGATGACAGACGGCTTATTTATAAGCGCCCTGGCTATCGCCACTCTCTGCTGTTCTCCGCCGGAAAGCTGGTTCGGCATATTTTTATATTTGGCTGAAAGTCCCGTAAGTTTAAGTATCTCCGGAACATTTTCCTTTATTTCCCTGCCTGAGGCACCTATGACCCTCTGGGCAAAGGCTATATTCTCATAGACATTTCTGTCATTTAATAGTCTGAAGTCCTGAAAAACAACACCTAAGCCTCTCCTGTACTTTGGGATCTCTCTTGCCTTAAGCTTCCCGAGGTCCTTCCCGTTTATGCGAATGCTGCCGTCGGTAGCTTTGAGTTCTCTCGTTATAAGCTTTATAAGCGTTGATTTACCCGAGCCGGACCTGCCGACAATAAAGACGAATTCACCGTCATTTATCTTAAGACTGATATCCCTTAAAGCCCGGTTGCCTGTCTCGTAGGTCTTACTGACATTATCGAACTCAATCATTAATAATCCAATCTGTCCATGTAGTCGATATACTTAACAACCATGAGCGCAATCTTAAAAGTAATGGCATCATCGAAAACTCTTAAGTCAAGTCCTGCTGTCTTCTGCAGCTTATCAAGTCTGTACACAAGAGTATTTCTGTGGATAAAGAGCTGTCTTGAAGTCTCTGAAACATTAAGATTATTCTCAAAGAACTTATTGATGGTCGTTAGAGTCTCCTCATCAAACTCATCAAAGGTCCTTCCGCCAAAGATCTCATTTACAAACATGCGGCAGAGATTGATCGGAAGCTGATAGATAAGTCTGCCGATACCGAGTTCATTATATGAAATGATTTCGGAATCCTCATAGAATATCCTGCGGACATCATGCGCAAGCTTAGCCTCTTTGTATGAAAGCGAAACATTTTTAAGTTCACCGACAACAGAGCCATATGCTATAAACGAATTGCTCTTGTGTTCATCAAGAACGCCCATCATTTCCTCGGCAAAAGCCTTAAGCTCTGCCCTTGAATTTTCAGGATCCCTGATCTCATGTACAACTATCCTGTTGCCCTCATCTATGCCCGTAAGAAAATCATTCTCACCAAAGCCCGGAAGCTCCTTTATCTGATCGTATGCCGAATCCTGCACCTTACTCTCGATGACATAGACAGCACGCTCTGCCTTATATTCAACTCCAAGCTTCCTTGCGCGGTTAAATATATCGATCTGAAGAAGGTTATCAAGAAGCAGGTTTTTGACAAAGTCATCCTTATCGATTTTTTCATTCTGCTCAGCAAGATAATGACCGATCTGGGCAGCAAGTATACGGGCAGCTATTACAGCATGCTCCGAGTCCTTCTTTACGGCAACGGCACACCTGTTGCCGATGCTTTCTATCCTTGCGTAATAATAATCCGTTCCGTCCTGCTCGGCATTGGGGCTGTCAAGGAATTTGTCCATCTCTTCCTCTGACAGTCCATCCGTATTTCCTTTTGCGGAAATTATTCTTCTGCCATGCTCAAATATGACAGCAGACGTATCTGTTATAGTTGTTATCTCGTTAAGAGTATTCTGTACAGGCTGACTAGAAATCATAATATCCACCCCACAATTCTCAAAATTGCACAAATACATTTATAATTTACGCCAAATTTCCATAAATTTCAACAATAATATAAGACTTCGTACAAATTTTTCTAATGCAATTTGTTCATTTTTTTATCATCAAAGGATGGTATCATAATATCAGGAGAATAATTCGGGCACAACAAAGCTTTTACTTAAGGAGACCAAATGAATATTCTTTTTTATCTGACTCCCAAGTGCGACTGCGCTTATCTTGAGGAGGATGACAGTCTGCGTCAGGCTCTTGAAAAGATGGAAGCGAGGCGATATTCAACGATCCCGCTTCTCAGCAAAAACGGAAACTACATCGGCACCATAAGCGAGGGTGACCTTTTGTGGAGCATAAAAAATAAATACAGTCTTGACCTGCGCAAGGCCGAAAGGATAAAAGTAACCGACATAGAGAGGCGAAAGGATTATATGCCTATTTCGATCAGTGCCAAGATGGAGGACCTCGTCCAGCTTGCCATTCAGCAGAACTTTGTACCTGTCCAGGATGATGACGGAAGCTTTATAGGGCTCATCACCAGACAGGAGATAATCAAGTACTTCGACAAGCGCATGAAAAAGGAAAAAAATAAATAAACCACTGGACATCCGTTCTTATAAATGTTAAATTCATAGGGCAATTTTTCCATTTAATAACATTGAATTTACAGAACGGAGAGACAAAAATGAATAGCAGTGAAAATGAGAACAAAGCCTATCCTTGTGATGAACCGGAAACCAATAAAAATTACCCGTGCGACACAGATGAGGCTTTTTCTTATGCAGAAAAAAAAGGTAAAGGTAAGCGCGGCGGCAATGCAGCAGCTTCAGTAGTGGTGCATTCCGGAAATTTCAAAAAGACAAAGGAGCACAGAACAAATTCCGAGACCGAAGCCTATCCGAAGCGAGGTAAGGATACCCGCTATGAAAATGCTGACAGAAATCGAAACGAGAACAGCCGCGGCGGCAGGAGACCCCAGTCTCCGGAAGCATTATTAAGTGTTTCCTACGAGACACGCATAGAAAAAACAACAGAAGTCGGAGCCTTTGTCACCGCCCCCGATGAGATAAAAAATTCAGCATTTGGGAGAAAGCTTTCGGACAGCGGTCTTATACTTCTTCCATTCGCCGAGCAGCTCGGACGCCCCGAAAGAGGAACTATAGTAAAGGTATATTTCTATGAAGATAAGGGCGGAAGGATCGCGGCCACCATGCGCGCTCCTATTTTAAGAGACGGAGAGGTCGGCATACTTACCGTAGCTGCAGTTACGCGTATCGGTGCCTTCCTTGATAACGGAGTTCCAAAGCAGATACTGCTTCCATTCAAGGAGCAGATAGTATCTCCCGAAGTAGGTGATGAGGTGTTGGTATGGCTCTACTCTGATAAATCAGGCAGACAGGCAGCAACAATGAGAGTATACGGACATCTCGAAAAGCACAGCCCTTACAAGGAAGACGACCGTGTAACAGGCTTCGTATATGAGATAAATCAGGACCTCGGGATCTTTGTTGCGGTAGACAATAAATATTACGGACTTGTTCCTATCCGTGAGACCTTTAAAGACTATGCATATGGTGATGAAATAGAGGCAAGAGTCGCCAAGGTAAGAGAAGACGGAAAGCTCGACCTCCTCATACGTGATAAGCTCTACAAGACAGTACAGGAAGATGCCGACGTTATTCTCTATGAGCTTAAGAGAAACAACGGCTTCTTAAATTACGGAGACCGTGCGGATGCAGCATTTATAGAAGAGACCTATGCCATGAGCAAGAATCAGTTTAAGCGCGCACTCGGTCACCTTTATAAAAATCATATCGTAGAGCTGGATCGCGAAAAGGATACCGTAAGACTCATTAAAAATGTATGATGAAACAAGATACAAAAAAATACAGACACTTAAAATATCTTATGTTCTGGCCGGTATATCTTATGTCATTTGCGGTGCTGGAGAGGGTATTTGTCCACGACTACTACCACCCGGTGCACTGCTTTATAGATGACCTGATACCATTTTGTGAGTATTTTCTGATACCGTACTGCCTGTGGTTCGTTGAGCTCCTTGCCATACAGCTTTACACGCTTTTATATGATATCGATGAGTTCAAGAACTTTATTAAGTATCTCACCATCAGCTTCATGGGTACCCTGCTCATCTATATCATATACCCGACCTGTCAGGAAATGCGTGTGGAAGAGTATGCGCGCAGCAACATATTCACGTATCTGGTACAGCTTATTTACTCAGTGGATACCAATACCAATGTCTGCCCAAGCCTCCATGTTATAGGTGCCGTTGCTGTAATGATCAGCACCTTCAGGGCAAAGGGCCTTAACAAGCCCTTGATACGGGTCGGCATAGCGGTGCTCACCATACTCATATCCATGTCCACCGTATTCCTTAAACAGCACTCATTTGTGGATGTGATATGCGCCATACCTGTGTGCCTGATCACCTACATGATCATATACAGGTCTTATTTATTTTGACACCTTGACAGAAAATGAAAAAAATGAAAAAATAGGAAAAGAAAGGAAAACTAAGGAAAGAATAGAAAGAATAGAAAGGGAACACATTCATGCAGGATACCATATTTGCGCCTTCGTTCGGAAACAGACCGCATGCACTGATCGGCAGAGAAGAAACGATGTCCGAAATGAAAAGCTGTCTTGAGTCAAGACCCGGAACCAGAGAGCGTGCCGTGATCATCTTAGGTCAGCGAGGCAGCGGTAAAACAGTTATTCTATGGGAGCTCGCAGATATCGCCAGAGATATGGGATACATAGTTGCTTCACCGACTGCTGCATCAGAAAATATGCTGGGACGCATTGTAGAAAAGCTGCAGGATGGTATAGAAAATGATTTTCCCACAAAAAACAGCCATCTGTCCGGAGGCAGTCTGGGTATACTGGGGTTTTCTGCCGGAATTCAATTTGAGCATAAAGAAACTGTCAGAAAAAGCTATGCATATCAGATAACAAAAATAGCACGTGAGCTGACCGCACATGGCAAAGGAATGCTGGTTCTCATAGACGAGCTGCAGGCAAATTCATCGCAGATACGCGAGTTCATCGTGACCTACCAGGAAATGGTCGGTGAGGGACTAAATGTTTCGGTCATTATGGCCGGACTGCCCGGGGCAGTGTCAACGATACTTAATGACCATGTGCTGACATTCTTTAACCGCGCACTAAAGCTACAGCTTCCGCCTTTACGCAGCAGTGATATATACGCTTATTACAGGCAGGCATTCTCAGAAATCGGTCTGAAATTAGATGATGATCACATAACGGAAGCGGCAAATGCTGCTGATGGTTCACCCTATATGATGCAGCTTATCGGTCATAACATTATCATTAACACACCTGAAACAGGAACGATTGACGAGGCCGGATTCCGTACAGCATTACAAATGTCAGGTAAGGATTTTATGAATGATGTCTGTGGTACAACATTGGCAGCCTTGTCAGAAAAAGATATTGATTTTATCACTGCGCTTGCGGCAGAAGGACAACCGGGGAAAATATCATCCATTGCAAAACGAATGGGAGTATCACAGGATTACGCGCAGAAATATAAGAAACGGCTTATAGAAGCCGGTGTCATAAAGATGCATTCCAGAGGTCAGGTAGAATTTGCGGTCCCACTGATGCAAGAATATCTAAAAAAGATCACTTCAATGTGAAGTGATCTTTTTTATCTTAATTATTATCAAATGACGTGGGTGTCAAAAAATTATCAGGCGTTGTCAACCTCTGCCATATGTCCAAGCATTCTGATAAGAGCAGAAGTATAACCCCACTCATTGTCATACCAGGCAAGGAGCTTTACGAAGTGATCGTTAAGTGCGATACCGCCCTGTGCATCGAAAAGGCAAGGATGAGGGAACTGAAGAACATCAGCTGAAACGATAGGATCATGTGTTACTACAAGTGTATCCTTAAGCTCGCCCTGTGAAGCCTTCTCCATAGCTGCAACGATTTCATCATATGTAGCAGCCTTTGTAAGTCTGCAGGTAAGATCTACAAGTGAACCATCGCCTGCAGGAATACGAACGCTCATACCTGTAAGCTTGCCGTTAAGCTCAGGAATAACCTTGCCAACTGCCTTAGCTGCACCTGTTGATGAAGGAATGATGTTGCCATATACAGCACGACCGATTCTCCAGTCCTTGTTGTCACGAGCATCAACTGTCTTCTGCTTTGATGTTGAAGAATGAATAGTTGTCATAAGACCCTCTTCAATACCGAAGTTGTCCTGAAGGACCTTAGCCATAGGAGCAAGGCAGTTTGTTGTGCATGATGCGTTGGAGATGATCCTCATATCCTTTGTGTATGTGTTGTGGTTAACACCATATACGAACATAGGAGTCTTATCCTTTGCAGGAGCAGACATGATGACCTTCTTAGCGCCGTGAGCAAGATGAGCCTCGCAAGCCTCAGCTGTAAGGAATACACCTGTAGACTCGATGATGTACTCTGCACCGGCCTCACCCCACATGATGTTCTGAGCCTGGTCCTCGCTGAATACCTTGATCTTGTGTCCGTTAACTACGATACCCTCTTCATACTTATCAACTGTTCCGTCGAATCTACCGAAAATTGTATCATACTTAAGCTGATAAACCATTACATCATAATCAGCTTTTCTAATGTTGATAGCACACACATCAAACTTCTCAGGCTGCTGCATCATGATACGAAGAGCAACACGTCCGATACGGCCAAAACCATTAATACCAACCTTAATTGCCATAATGAAAAACCCTTTCTTATTTAATAAAAATTTACATACTAAAATACTTTTGAATTATACACTATTTAAGTCAAATTTTAAATGCTCATAATTAATAAATGATAATATGGAAAATAAGTCTTTTTAGGTTAAAACTAACAAATGACTGCAAGGGAGACCCGGCAGTCATTTACAATGAAAAAGATGGGTTCTTTCGAACCCATCTTTTTATTATGCTTTAACTAATTGAGAATCAAAGCTTTGTAAGCTGTGAATAGTCAAGCTTCTGAACAGCTGCCTTAGCAAGGTCCTCATCATATGTTGTATAGATCTCATATCCCTTAGTTAATGAGCCGCCCTTAGCGATTATATAGTACATATCGTTAGCATCCTTGTACTTACCAGCAGATGTTACGATAGAACCTGTAGAACCTACAAGATAAAGCTTAGTTCTATCAACTTCGATTGCCTTATACTTGTCATCGCCAGCCTTCTCAAGGATACCGTTGTTATAGATCTTCTTTGTTGAAGAATCAACGCCAACCTTAGCAGCACCGGTTGTCTTAGCGAAGCAGAATGTGTAGGTATCATCAGCGATCTCGATCTTGATTGTACCTGTCTTCATTGAGCCGTCCTTTTCCTCATCTGCTGAGAAGAAGTGAAGAGCCTCGCCAGGAGCCTTTGTGACGATGTCAGACTTTGTGATCTCATCCATGTCATATGTCTCAACCCATGAGCATCCGCTTACGCCAGCCTGGTTAAGAACTACAAGACCATACTGCATAGCTCCGTCTGTATCGAATACATACCACTTAGAGTTGATCTTCTTTGATGTTCCCTTGATAAGTGCGCCAGAAGCATTTGTTCTGAACCACTTCTTATCCTCGTTGTCAAGAGCTTCCTGGTTCTTTGCAACAGTAACTCCCTCATAAGGCTTATTCCAGATCCACTGGTTCTTGCCCATGTGACCATCTGAAAGTGCGTTGAACCATGTTGTTGTTGAGTCGCCACTAACTGTAGCGGTAGCCCACTCCTTGTTCATGATTCCGTTGTCCTTGAATGAGTACTTCTTACCGTTGATTGACTTAACCTGGTTTGTAACCTTCTTGCCGTTAGAGGTGTTGAAGTAGAACCAGTAGTAATCCCAGTCATAATCTGTAAGAGCATCTGTGTACTGAAGCCAACCGGTGTGACGAGCGCCATCCTCATTAGTTCCATAGTAATACTCAGCTGAAAGGATCGGATCGTCATCATCATTAATGATGTTGTAAGAATCAGCCTCTACATAACCAAAGAGCATCTTACCATCCTCGTCGAAGCCGTACTTCTTACCGTTGATTGTCTTGCCCTTGCTGTTCTTGTAAGCCTTACCTGTTGAACCGAAGTAGTACCATCTGTACTCAACATCAAGATCTTCGTTCTCGTCTGCAGGAACTGCAACCCAGGTGTTCTTAACCATAACGCCGTTAGCGTCTACATAGTAGTGGTTGTCGCCATCCTCGATGAGCTGGTTTGTAAGCATAGCGCCCTCATCGCCAAGATAGAAATACTGTCCGTTGTAGCTCTTCCACTGATCTGTTACATAATCTCCGCTTGCATTGTAGTAATACCATGAACCACCTTCGTTAACCCAGCCAGCTGCTGCGAAAGCTGTCATTGAAGCACCTACTGCAAGAAGAGCAGCTGCTGAAATTCCAACAGCAAGTTTTGTCTGCTTTCTCATTTGAATGCACTCTCCTTTTAATGTTTTTTGTGTCCTTAAGCTTCTACATACCTAATGACACAGTTTTAAAGTTACATTGCACAGTTTACCACCATGCACGCCATAAAGCAAGCTTTTGTTGCTTTGGCTTTGTTAAGTACTTAAAAAAGTACCTTGTGTGATAAACCGTTTTTCATCCTACAGTCGGCATTATACGGCAGCTTTCCCATTAATGCTATTTCTTTTATCTGACGAATTCTTACGAAAATCTTACGCAAAAGAATAAAGAATAAATTAAGAATTCCTTCATAATTGACCGGTGAGTTGTGTAAAGTTCATTGCTTTTTCAAAAAGCTCCGGAATCTTTTCTGATCCGGAGCTTTTATATATTTATTAACTTTTTATCAGTTCGGCGGTCCGCTGGTCTTGTAGGCGATTAGATTACCGTAGCTGTCATAGTTTCCCGAAGAGACAGTTCCTGTCGTGGCCGATGCGACAGTAGGTGAGGTCGCTGCGACTGTAGTCGTGGTAGTCGGCACAGCAGCTGTACCTGTAGACGAAGCTGCCACTGATGAGCCCGGTCCTACCCCGCTTGAAGTCGTAGTATTGCCCACGATGCTTCCGGCGGTGGTCACGGCTGTTGATGTGCCTGTAACAGTAGTGCCGGATGCCCCGGGAGCGCTCGAGGTCGCTGTCGTTGCAGATGTGTTAAGTGTAGCATCAGCGCTTGTGTTCTTTGGTGATGAGCTGCTGCTTGTATTTGAGCTTCCTGTATATGCGCCGTTTGAGCCAAAGGTGTAATTTACATTATCAATGGTTATAGTGCAGTTAGCTGCCATCTTACCGTCAGCATAGAGGTAATAATAAGTGCCGTTAATATTGAGCCAGCCGGTAGCAAGCGTTCCGTCAGAGTTCAGATAATAGTAGGTGCCATCCTGCTGATGCCATCCGGTAACCATCTTGCCGTCTGAGCCGAAGCAGTACCACTTGTCATTTATCTTAGCCCACTTGCCTATAACAGCCTGGCCGTTCTCAAGGAAGTAGTACCATGCATTATCGATCATTCTCCAGCCCGTTGTCATGCGACCGCTGGTCTTAAGGTAATAATATGTACCATTGATATTGAGCCAGCCTGTATGCATCTTTCCTGTTGAGGTATCAAGATAGTACCAGTAGTTATCGACCTGCTGCCAGCCTGTGAGCATAGCTCCGTCATTTCCGAATCTGTACCAGTCGTCACCGATCTTGGCCCAGCCTATGCTCGTATAGCCGTCATTACCCATATAATAGTAAACATAGCCGTTGTTGCCGTTGCTCATGCGGAGCCAGTTGTTTACTACGGGCTCTCCGTTCTCAACATAATACTTTCCGCCTGAGTTCTGCTTCCACTCAGCAAAGGAAGTTATGGATGCAAGTCCTGCAACAGCGAGTCCAAGTCCCAGCCCTATTGCACGGATTTTTTTCATAGCAGCTCCTCCTAAATCAATAAAACCTGTTATCCGATACCTGCGGGTTCCGCGAATGCACCGTTAATTATTTGAAAACACAATCATTTGTACTCAAATATAACACAAAGCCCAAAATATTGTATATCTTTTTTCTTAACATTACAGTACGTATTTGCAATATTTTTTAAAATAACGGTACATTTTTATGGTGTAATCAGAAAATTGTATACCGAGTGACTCCTTATAAAGTCCCCACAGCGACCAGAGCAGTCCGCCGAGTGCCATGTACGCGTAGACCAGCAGTTTCTCATTCCGCGTTGCCTCACGCCCGAAGTAATATTCCATCAGCTGCTCTGTTTCTGCCTCCTCCATGTAGGAGTAGATGGCACACATGCCAAGGTCCATAAGCGGATCGCACATACCGGAGTACTCCCAATCAATGAGCCTTACACCGTCCTCCGCTTCTGCATTGCCATCCGGAAGGAAAATAAAATTATCGCAGACAGGGTCTATATGTGCAAGTACAGGTTCAAGCTTATTCTTGTCTACCCATGCCAGAAGCGCATCGGCGTTCTTCCTGACCTCAGGATAATCCTCGAACATAACTTTTCCGCACAGTCCCTCATAGAAGTTTATTTTTTTCCTTATATCAAAGCTATGGCTTACTTTTACTCCCGACTCATGAAGCTTACGGAGTTTTTTCATGCAGACCTTAAGCTCTGCTGCATTTGAAAAATCGGCATTATGAGAGTTTTCGTAAAATTCGGATATCTTGTAGCCGTTATTTTCGTTAAAGTAAATGACCTTCTCCGTTATGCCAAGCGGCTCTACTGCCTTAAAGACTGCACCCTCCTCGCGGCGGTTGATAAGCTTTTCCGTCCCCTCACCCGGTATGCGGCATATATATGACTTCCCGTCTACGGTAAACAGCCAGGAGTTATTGGTCATTCCCGCTTTCAGGCGGCGTATGTTTACTACACTTGACTCAGGTACATTAAATACCCCCGCCACGAGCTGCATAGCCTTTGATCCCGAATCCTCCCTATACTTTGGATCGAACTTCCTTAATTCCTCCAGGTTTTCAAACTCGTAAACATTGTCCTCCGGCTGACGGTTAATATACATCTCTATCTTATCGCAGAGCGCTATCTCCGGTATACGGCCAAAATATGCATTGATGCGTTTTTTCGCCTCACCGTTAAGCATAGCCATAAGTACATTTTCCCAATAGTAGTCTTCAGTTCCCGGCATGGAGCAATATTTTTTCAGCACCGGAAGGAAGCTCTCCCCGAATTCCCTGGAAAAATACGCCGGGCCGAACATATAGTCACAGTCTCTTCCTCCGGGATAAGTGTCTGTGATGCGTCCTTTTTTATCTGTGACCAGAGTCCATTCAGAAGTCCTGCCCTCAGCGTACTTTGATGAATACCAGGCATGAGCCTCATATGCATGATACATATTCTCCCGGATCCAGTTGTCCGAGCTTAGGATATAGGCATTTTTTCCATACAAAAAATCATATGCGTACTCAATACTGCCTATATTGTTTCTTGTGCCAAAGTCCGGATTGTAGATGAGCTTTACTCCAAATTTATCTATGAGGTACTCAAACTTTTCCTTCATATAACCGACTACTATTGCTATATCGGTTATTCCCGCCTCATGAAGCTGGCGTATCTGCCTTTCGACCATCGGCTCTCCAAAAACCTCTAAAAGTCCCTTTGGCGTCTCGAAGGAAAGCGGCACGAACCTCGATCCAAAGCCCGCAGCCATTATTACAGCGCAGTCCACCTTATATGGTTCAAGGATCTTGAGGCCTTCCGCTGTAAGGGAATAACCGGTATTTTTTTTAATCAGTCCGCCATCTATGGCATTTTTTATAACCGTATTTACAGTACCCAGAGCGAGCCCGGTCTGTTTTACCAGGTCTCTTTGTGTAACTTTATTATTTTCGTACATGCTTCTTAGAAGCAGGATCTCTTTGTTCATTTTTACCTCCATTTGTGCAATTATTGTACAGCGTGGAGGAGTAATTAGCAATAAGTAAAAAGCTGCCGCTTACAGTTTTAATTTGTCTGCAGGCAACTGAAGGCCGGCTTCATCAAATCGGCGCACAAGTTCCTCTGCTGTGATGCCAAGTTTTTCTGCTCCACGGCCGATAGAGTAATCACCGTCACGTACAGATGAGTATATTTCATTGAATCTTGCTTCATTTTTTCCTTCTGCAACTCTTCTTTCTATTACATCAGCCATAAGTTCTTCCAGCGCATTGCTCATTTTTATATTCTCCTTTATCTCATCATACAGTTTTATGTTTGCTGCTATGCTTGCTATAAGGACAGCATCTGCATTAAGCCTTGTTCCTAAAAGAGGTCATCTATCGATAACTCATCCTGCGGACTCTTATACTCAATAATATTAAATCTCCTGAATATCTTTCCTACCTCATTTCTTATGGGTTCATCTCCCTCGTCAAGGATATACAAGTCTATCCTTAGCGGTTCCTTACTCAAGTTATACTCAGGTATAAGTTTCAGGCCCTTTTCATGCCTGAATTCGATCCCCGCTGCCGCCGCAAAGGCCGGATGCCATGCGATTTTCTCTGTGATATCACTCACTTTTTGCTTTACCTCCTTTGTCATTGGTACAGACAGGAGGCCATCTGAAATGTCATTGGTTTCTTGTGTGCATCCTGCCATTAAATTGATTTGTGTGAATTTAGCAGGAATCTTTTGATATCTGAAATTTAAGACATTTAGATGTGCTGTGCGCGATACACAGTGTGATAAGAAAACTGCTGGTTTTAAGATAACATAGGTATATGATGATGTGCAAGTTTAAAAGGATGTTAAGCTGAACTTTGCATCCTCGTATAAATTGTAAAATTAAATTCCACCCCAGAATAAGCGGACATGGAATTTATTTATTCTGAAGATGATGGTAGAACTTAGTAGTTCTGAATGGTATCCTTATGCGTATTCATCCTTCTCCTACTCCGGCCGGAACAGGAGCAAATATGAATATAACCGGACCGGCATAGGGAAAGTATATATTGACTTACTCTATGCCAATATTTATCCTTGAGGACCCAGGCAGACATAGGGATAGCCTGTTTTGACTTTCCCTATGCCAATATTTACTCCCTGACACCTCCTGTCGACCCACGTAGGCATAGGGATAGTATGTTCTTACTTACCCTATGCCAATATTACTTCTCGCAGCAGAATAACTGGCATAGGAAAAACTCTTTTTTACCTGCGCTATGCCGATGTAGCTTTCACATAGGCTGTAACTGGCATAGGAAAGACTCATTTACTCCTCCGCTATGCTACCACGATTTATCATAGAATGAAAATGGCATAGCGAAGACTCGTTCTCTCCTCCGCTATGCCATATTCAAATTCCAATATGGGCAAGAAGTGGTAAGACTTCTAGGAACCAGCTATATCTGCCCGAATGGCGTAAAGCTGAAGCCGTCGCTCTTACTGAAGTAAGGATAAGAATTTCTGCGCCAGCAGAAATTACCTTTTTAACAGAATAGAAAAGGCCGGAGTTCTGCGCAGCTGGATGACTTTCATACTCTTCC
>JAUNNP010000145.1 GCA_030531385.1 Eubacteriales bacterium | reverse complement strand
AACTACTATTCGGGTAGCCAGGGGGCATTACATATTATCCGTCCCCCTGACACCCGATGACACCTTTATTAGCCGAAGCTCACGGGCTCGTAGAGCCTGTGGATCTTGGCGAGCAGCTGCAGGCCGTCCCGGGCGGGATCGGTCGTGTGGCTGACAGGATCGACATCAACTATAGTCATATACTCACCGTCACGGATATGGGCGGTGAGCCTTTTTTTCATAACTTCAACACCGGAATCGGGGCTGTAGAAATAAAGACCGGAATAGTCGCCAAAGCCGGGGAGAGAGCGCTCGACTATGCGGAAGCGATCGTCCGGCAGCATTTTCAGAAGGACCTGCTCAAAGGACTTGATCCGGTCAGCAGGAACGGCGACCCGCATGAAGCAGATGCGGTCCTCGTCAATGAAATCGCCGCGCATATAGTTGCGGTACGGAGATTTTCGCATGCGCTGATACTCGGCCTCCTCCTGCTCGGTCAGCTTGCCGCTGTGGTAAATGAACATCGTGTTGTTTCGTACAGTGTAGACCGCGCAGCCGTAGCCAAGGAAGCCGAGAAGGTCGATAAGCTCCCTTGCGTGCCCGTGGTCAATATCGATCAGCTCCATATAGCTCTTGTCTTCGATATTATAGAGCCCGGCGCCGTCCATGATGATCATCGGCGTGTTGACCTTGGTGAGCCCTATCTGCGGAATGATGAAGGCCGGAGCCCAGCGTGATACGAGGCAAATTCTGGCGCCGTCCGCATAGAGCCGGTTCAGCATGGTAAGGAGCGCCGATGGTATCTGCGCAAATCTGTCGGGCGCGATATCCTTAAGATGAACAATAAATATCTTTCCGGTCTGCTTACGGCGCGGCAGGTGGAAGGCATTCACAGCCATTGCCACAATGAAGCCTATAAAGGTGTCTAACACTCGAGAAAAAGCATCCACGACCGGGTCCTGGATATCGGGGTACATGTAGACGACGCATAAAAATACGATGGCCGAAAGCGCAGCGGAGGCGGCAGTGCCGGTTATGACAGTGCTGTAAAGAACGAGCACGACAAAAACAGCCATGACCAGATATACCGTCACCATGTTTGCGGAAAGCACCGGGCACGCGCGCATAAGCAGAAGATATATGAGGCCGCCAATGCCGCCGGTGACCATGCCTATCATGCGGTTCAGCCCCATTTTTCTGGTATCGGCAGACTGCGGCTGCATGCAGATGATCGAGGCGATGGCCGACTGGATGACCAGTCCGCGGTATCCGCGCAGTATATAGATCATAAAGCATAAAAATACAGCGACAGCGGTCTTTACTATGCGCATGCCAAGGTGAGGCAGACTCATGCGCGCCTTGGTAATATTTTCTGTTTTTTCGTCAATTATATGTGTCATGTTTTTAGTTTACCATATTTTTTGCCTATATGGTACAATATACTGAGTTGGTGAAGCCGGGACCCGATCACGGCACGATTTTGAGGGGATATTTATGAATACTACGGGAAATGCTAATAAAACTTCAGACATACACGAGACCAGGCCATACATTCCGTGGGAGCAGATCGAGAGCTTCATGATTGATGTCTTCGAAAAGTACGGAGTTCCGCGTGAAGATGCAAAAATCTGCACAGATGTTCTGCTTGAGTCTGACCGCCGCGGAATAGAGAGCCACGGCTGCAACCGCTTTAAGCCGATATATCTCGACCGCATCAAGGACGGCACACTGCTTCCGGTGACAAAGATCGACATTATCAAGGAGACTCCGACTACCATAGTTATGAATGCTAATGACGGTATGGGCATGGTGGCTTCGCATGATATGATGAACCGTCTCATCGAGAAGGCAAAGATCTACGGTATGGCGGGCGGTGCCATTTACAATTCGACGCATTTTGGCATCGCGGGTTATTGGAGCGGCATGGCCGAAAAGGCAGGCATGATCGGCATCTGCGGAACGAATGCACGTCCTTCGGTCGCACCGACCTTCGGCGTCGAGCCTATGATGGGCACGAACCCGCTTACATTCACAATGCCGACGGACGAAGCATTTCCATTTAATTTTGACTGCGCGACCTCAATAGTGCAAAACGGCAAGATCGAGTTCTATGAAAGGAGCGGAAAGCCGACTCCCGCGGGCCTCGTTGTGACCGGGGACGGCGGCACCATGACCGATTCCGGGGAGATACTCCGCGAGATGCGTGCCGGAAACTGCGCACTGCTTTCCATCGGCGGACTTGGCGAGGAGACCGGCGGCTACAAAGGCTACGGCTTCACGACCATAGTCGAGATCCTCTCCGCGGCTCTTACCGGTGCGCCGTTCATGAAGGAGCTTAGCGGGCGAAATGCTGACGGCTCCAAGAAGATGTTCCACCTCGGACATTTCTTCTTCGTTATAAATCCTGAGTTCTTTATGGGCCTTGATACCTTTAAGGAAACAGCGGGCGGCATCTGCCGCGGCTTAAGAGCATCCAGGAAGGCTCCGGGCGCAGAGCGCATCTATACTGCCGGCGAAAAAGAATACCTCGCTTGGCAGGACCGGAAAGATAAGGGCGTCCCTGTTGGCGAGGCAATTCAGAAGGAATTTATCGCGCTCCGCGACGAGTGCGGGCTCGACTATCACTTTGGTTTCGAGGACTGAAGCGATTTAGTCTGACAAAACTGGCAATAAAAATCCCGTCCGAGATCAAGCTCAGGACGGGATTTTTGTTGTCAGTTGGCTGCAGGAAATGCATCCGCATATACGATGAAGCCGACGTCGGTCGCAGAGCCGCCGGACGCAAGATTTCCATTGTAGCTTAAATTTGAGATGGTGAGCGTGTTTCCGTTTACCCGGTAGCTTCCGTTCCAGCTGTCGGAAAGATGGATGCTGCGGTCAAACGGAATGCTGATGGTCCAGGAGCTTACGCGCGAGCCGCTGTTGTTTTTGACAGAGGCGCTGTACTGGACATAGCTCTGGCCGCCTGATTCCCAGGAATTCACCTTGGTAAGCTCATAGCTGAAGCTTCCGTTATTTCCGCTTACTGTAGAGTAGGCGTAGTCGAACGATGACGAGGCTGAGCCAGGGCCGGCTGCTGCACCGGCGGCCGAACCGGAGGCAGCGGAACCGGAGCCGCTGTTTATTATCGCGGTGCCGGATCCATTAGTCACGCCAAGAGCAGCTGAGCTTAAGCCATAGGTGCTGCCCTTAGTCAGCATTTGCATAAGCCACTTGCCGGAATCGCTTAAGTCGTTGTAGGAGAAGCCTGAGTGTGAACTGCAGGACGGCGCCAGGATAGAGGCGGTCTCGGCCTTGTTGCAAAGGCTCCAGTTTACATAACTTATGCCGTAGCTGTCCATGAGGCTGACCCACTTGCCCGCTGATTCGGTGTCGACTGAGCCGCCGCCGCTTGCATCGCAGGTGCCGTATTCGGTGACGAAGATCGGGAGCCCTGCTTCCACAGCATTTGCCATGCGGTGACGAAGGTCATCCTTATGGGTTGCGGCATAAAAATGCATGCTGTACATGATGTTTGAGTAGCCGGAGATCGGGTCGGCGGCCGCCTTATCTACCTCCTGCGACCAGGTAGGAGTGCCGACAATGATGACGGCGTCGGGATCATTTGCCTTAATTAACGGAATGATGCGCTCTGCGTAGCGCTTTATCTCAGCCCAGCTCGTGCCGCCGTTTGGCTCGTTGCAGATCTCATAGATGACATTGATGTTGTTGGCAAATTCGGCAGACATCTCGCTGAAAAATGCCGCTGCCTGATCGGCGTAGGTGCCTGGGTTTCCGTCACTTAAAATGTGCCAGTCTATTATTGCGTACATGTTTGCGGCCGTGGCATAGCGGACGCCGTTTCGTATAAGTGTCTTGAGACGCGCCTGATCACCGCCCGCGCAGTATCCGCCGTATTCAGCGGTGTACATGGACAGACGAATGACATTTACGTTCCAGTTATTTCTGAGGAAGCTGAAGCAGTCCTGATTTACATAGTCCGGAAACCAGGCAAGGCCGTGTGTGCTGACGCCCTTGAGCTGCACCGGATAACCGGACTCAGATGTGAGTCTTGTGCCCTCCAGATGGAGCGCGCCTGCATCGTTTGGGCCTGAATTGTAGCTGTAGCCTGCGGCCGCGCCGTTTGTATATGTGGGTGCTCCGGCTGCGGTTGCGCTACCCGTCGCAGAGCCCGCGGCCGACGCTGATGTTGAGGAGCTAGCAGTCGAGGAGCCCGCGGCCGCGAAGGCGTTTATAATGAGTAATGATGAGAGCAGTGTGCCGATCAGGCATGCTGTAATTTTTTTCAGGCTTGAGCTGTTCATATTGGACCTCAATATATCAAATTTGGCTGTTTGTAAACATGAATTTGTTTACTAATAAACTAACATTTTGGGGCCGGGCCTTCAACCTACAATTTCCTTACGGTTTGGGCTGGGTCTATGATGTGTTTTCGGGTATGTGTAGGCCTGGGAGAGACTTTTTGCTGATCTGGGCCTACATTTTAGGTGAAAAGGCATCCTGAAACGG
>JAUNNP010000144.1 GCA_030531385.1 Eubacteriales bacterium | reverse complement strand
ATTAGAGATGAGTGTCAAGTGTGCAAGTTTCAGGTCCTCCGGTGCTTTGCTCATAGATAATCCTTCAATCTGAAGCTTACGCATTCGCGAATGTCTTCCGCTGTTTTCCTCGCTGCAGTTTTGCGGATACCTATCCCCTTAGCTACTGACAACAGGTCCTCTATTCCGGGATCGATTCCGTTTCCGTGAACAGTAATGGCATGCTCTCCTCCCAGAGAGTTACTGTAGGTCAGATCATAGGCAGGTGACAATATCCATCTTTTTTCATTTTCAATATATTGGTATGTGAAGTTCTTGGAATGATCGTCACGGTTGTGCGCAAATACATTAAAGCACATAAGCCGGTAGAGCTTCATGCATTCTTCCATACTTTTAGTAAGCTGCAAAGTAAGACGCATAAGTAATTCATAATCAAGGTTAGGGATACGATGGGAGGTCTCAAGAAGTCCTGAGGCCGATACCATGTGTATGCGTCCCTCTCCGTTTGAACCGCTTCTGTCAAATCGTTTTGTTCCAAAATATCCTTCACATTTTTTTGAAGGAAAGAGCCGCACCTCTGACATTGCTATCCCGCATTCCACAGCACAGCATGCATAGTCATATTCCTGTCTGCCAATATTTGATGGGTCGCCGTATGCCGGGAATTTGATAATCCAATCCTCACCATCTATCTTTGTAAATATTTTTGGTCTGGCGCCTCCCGATGATCCCCCGTTAGCAAAAAGGTAATCAAGATCGCTGCTGTCTTCATTCTCAAGGATACGACAGCATTCTTCCGCAGCACGGTCAAGATCAGGGTGCTTATTGGTATCCGGCAGCGTATACTGAGGCCGATAGGTAAGAGCTCCCATTCCGGTATCTCCCACAATGGCAAGACGTTCCAGATTGCCCATACTCACCGGATCAATGTGATGCCGCTTCATTAGCCTGTCGACAAGTAATCTTCCCCATCCATCCGGCAGGCTGTCAGAAAATACACCAAAGATTCCATCAAAAGGATCGATCTTAGGGATAAAAACCTTTTTCTCAAGCGGAAGTGAAAACGGACTGATAGAATAACCATCTGCAAGCCATTCATCACTGTACTCAAAGGCAGCAAGAAAACGCTTATGCAGAGCCATGGTCCCCACCTTTCGGTGGCCAATATATACTTCAAGCTTATCGACTCTGTCCATTAAGCACCTCCTCTATAGATGCAAACGGAACATCGGTAAATAATTCCTCAAGCTCGTCGGATATTTCCATGGCTATAGTAAGCTTTGTAAGTGATTTTAATGAGATCTCGCCGCTCTCCTCAAATCTGCGAAGTGAGCCAAGGCTGACACCGGATCTTTCCGAAAGAAGCTTCCTTGATATTTTCTTTCTTTTGCGAATAGACTGAAACCTGAGGGCAAGCTCACGGTCGATCTCATCTGAAGTTTTCTGAGTAAGTTTAATCATGCTAAAATATTATCAAATCATGGGGTATTTTGCAAGAAATTGATAATATATTAGCACTCTTCCGCTTTATAAAGCTCTCCTTCATTGGCTTCTTCCACTTTCATCTGCTCCGCCGGAGCCTCCTTTTCAAAGCTCATCCTTATAACTGCCTGCGGCCAGTTGAGTGATATGTGCGCATGCTTTTCCTTTTTTTGCGCCTCTTCCTCGATTATGACAAGAAGCTCCTGAAGCACCTCCCTCGTAAGATAACCACCGCGCCAGTGAAAAACGAAGCTCTTTCCGTCCTTCTTAGCTGTCTGCTGAGCGCGTTTTCTCACATCCTCCGTTTTAGTAAAGGACAGCTTGTTTTCCTTATAATAAAAATGCTCATGGTCAGTGCATGCCGGTACTTTCCAGAGTACAGGCTCGTGATCCCGAAAGACTGCTTTATCGTCAATATTGAAATAATCATAGCGGATGTCATCTGCTGCGGCTTTGCGCACGGAAGTGCCGGCGGCAGCATTGGCAGGGCTATTTTTTACAGAGTTGCTGCTTGATGGCGCGTTCCCCGGTTCCGGCGTGGATTCGACTCCTGATGCGGGTCCGGATCCGAGCGAGTTGTCGAAGGTCGCGTCGAGATGATAATATGTCTTGCCGAGCTTTACGATATTCCAGGTGTGGCGGTACTTTATGCCTTTTTCCGGATTGTTGCCGCAGATAGCGATAATGCACCAGAGACCCAGCGCATCGCAGAGAATCTTGACGGATTTTGCGATTCCCTCACAGACACCGACGCCCTGCCCGAGCGGACCTATGATTTCATGAGAGTAGTCCTTTTTAAGCTTGTCGTAGCGTACATTTTGGCAAATGAAATCATGGACATACTTTTCCTTCTCGAGTTCTGTGAGGTTCATCGCAGGACGTGCCAGCTTTTCCACGCGTGACTTTAATGCCTGCTGATGCGTCTTGATCTTGCTCTTTTCAAAAAGATACTCCGGGATGAATTCAATACTGTCTGCCTGCTGATAGAACCTGTAATGAAACTTAGTCGTATAAAAGATCTCCGGATGGTCCATTCGGATCATAAAATATATGTCAGCAAGCTCTTTTCCTTCCAGCCTGGGCACAGCAAAAGAAGGCTGCAGGTTTTTTATGCCCTCCAGCATTGCATGGTATGCCGCCTTCTGAGGTTTGTTTAAGGATTCATAATAATAGTCCGGTGCTTTGCTCATAGATAATCCTTTAATCTGAAGTTGACACATTCACTGAAGGCGGGACGCATTTCTTCGATCTGACCTCGCGACAGTCCGTATTTAAGAGCCAGTTCCATCCAATTGTCTCTGACCGTGATAAGGATCTCTTCCGCCAGCTCCGCAGCTTCTTTTTCAGGTATTCCAAAACGCGGCGCCGTTTTTACCGCAAGCTCTATTGAAATAGTGTTATCATTTTCATCCACAAGCAGTGACAGCTCATCTCCATAAGGCACCGGATTTACATCAAACATCGGAGAAAGGACCCATCCTTCTTTTTTCAATATAAACGCATGGTTTCTTAGATGGTCATCCGTATTTGCAACAGCCATACTGAATACTATTCGTTTCCATAATTCAATGAGATCAGCCCTCGGTGACGCCCCATTTGACTTGATAAATCCTGCTATATCAAGATAGCCGGTGCCGTCAGCTGCTGATGCTCCGTCTGTTTTCCCGAGCAGTGTCATTGCCGATGCAAAATGTATCCTTTTATGGCCCTCGCGGTCAAAGCGTTTCACAAGGAATGTACTTCCCAGCTTGGAAAACTTTTCTATCCTGGATTCTGGGACCCTGAGACCGCACATTCCCGCCAGATCATGGACCACCTTTTCCCATGCGCCCGTATCATTTTCATCATTTTTTGACGGAAACTTCGCGATCCACAACTGACCTTTTGTGTCTATCACAGTCGCCTTCGGCCTGGCTCCCCCTAAAGATGAGCCGGGTCGTATGAGCTGATTCAGCCATTTTTCCGCGAGACCGCTCTCGTCATTTTCAAAATTCCTGGAGGCTTCTTCAAGAGTTCTGAGGCTCGCCCATGGAGGGGCGGCGGTTTCCTTATCATTTGACAAAAATGCTCCTTCCGGTTCAGTCCTCAGCCTTATCCCGCCCATTCTGCTCTCATCATAAACACCTAACAAATAATCGCTGTCGTAAAGCTTTCTCGGCTTCCTGCCCTCTTTGACGGCAAGGATACGCTCCCGCTTATTTATCAGCAGTCTGCCCCATCGATCAGGTGAGGCATCAGCAAACAAGCCGAAAATTCTCTTGCCGGATGAATACTGTCTTCCTCTAAAAGCCCTAAGTTCAGGGTCCGGTTCTGTTGAATGCAGATTTGCTTTCAGCCACGAGTCATCATATTCAAAGGAATAACTCTCCCCGCCTCTTACAACATCAACATAAAGCCTGCCTAGAAGAACAGGACCATCAAAACTGAAATCATCATATACATAAATAGTTTTTTCGCCCGCTGTCATTAGGTCCTTCTCCTTGTTGCGCGTTTTCTTGTTATCAGTTTAAGATCCTGAAGTCTCCTGCCCATTTCATCATCCTTTGCAACAAGCAGAAGATCCCTATCCATATTATTAAGTGCATGAAGAACAGCGGCATATATACCCATAGCAACAGCCGGATTGCCGGATTCTACCTTCCACAGGGATGCCCGGCTGATCCCCGCCCTCTCGGCAATAAGCTCTGCCGGCAGATCCCGCCTTAAGCGGGCAAGCTTGATCTGCTCACCCATTGTTTTCAAAATTTCTTCCGTAGCCGGTAATATATTGTACGCTGCCTTTTTCATTCCTAAAATCTCCATATATGGCTTTTGCAATTCGCCCTTTCGCGATCAGCAATCGATTTATTACGAATTACATTTAGTATTATATATATTATTCAACTTAATGTCAATTTTAGAAATCATTAATGACATTTTAATAAATTCCCGGTTTTCGCAGCACTTTGAGGAAGTAGCGTTTGGGCATCCCAGTTTCAATTATCTCGTTTTTGGGATGCCTTTCTGTCTCGTTTGGGCATCCCAGTTTCAATTAACTCGT
>JAUNNP010000143.1 GCA_030531385.1 Eubacteriales bacterium | reverse complement strand
CGCCTTCAATGGTCTCTCCCTCTAATTCCTCGCCTTCAATGGTCTCGCCCTCAAGAGTTTCTCCTTCAAGAGTCTCTGCCTCGGGATCAAGTTCTCCTTCAAGCGTCTCGCCCTCTACCAGGATGCCTCCCTCGGGATCGGTCTCTCCTTCCACATACTGAAGTCCCTCCGACTCGAGTGCAGCATTGATATCCTCCTCGAGAGAGCCGCTTGTTTCAGAGGCCGTGGTTTCTTCTATACCTATAACTTCTGCAATAATATTATCACCGCCGGTTGCCGCAACAGCCGTACTTACTGTAATTACAGAAGCAGAGGCTGCAAATAGCATATATTTTGTGTTATGCAGCATGCCGCCCCCGGGGCCTCCGGAGCCTGAGCTTCCGCCTGATGAGGAGCCATAGTATGCAGTTCCTGAAGAACTGCTGCCCGCGCTTCCCAAAGAAGCATTTCCCGAGCTCCCTGAGCTTCCTGAGCTTCCGCTGCCGGAAGAGCTTCCCGTGCTTCCGCCGCTGCTTCCGGATGCTTTTGCTGCGGACCTGGTGCCATAGCTTCCGGCTGAAGCATTCTCAGCACGCTCTGCTGTACTTTTACTTTGTGAACGGACTCCCGATGAACGCGCATCGGTACGGTTCTGTCTTGAACTTGTTTCGGCCTTGCTGCGGCGTGTCTCTGTTGTGCGGACGTTTCCGCCATCAGCATCTCCTGTATTTATATATTCTGAAACGTCGATGCCTGAAGATGTCGGTGTCTCGGCTGCGCTATATTCCACGCTTTCTGTCTGTGCAGCTCTGCCCGCAGTTGATCTGCGGGATGTCTTAAATTCAATGCCGCGCTTAAATTCCTCAGGAGGCGTTCTGAATTCCTGTGATCTGGACATCTCTTATCACCACCTTTTTTTCTATGTAATTTGTGTCACGGGGTGTCAGGGGGGTGTCACCTTACTCGGCCTTGTGGATCACGATCTGCTGGAACGGGATCTCGATGCCGGCCTCGTCCAGGGCGAGCTTGATCTCGCGGTTCATCACACGCGGCGCATTGTAAATGTCGGCATCGCGCACCTCCGCGATAACACGGAGCAGCACCGCGGAATCCGCAAGCTCCTGCACGCCAAGATACTTAGGTGCCGTGATAAACATCTCGGGATGACGCTCCCCGATTGCCGGAAGCAGCTCTGAAAAAAGAGCCTCGACCTTTACAAGTCTCTCCTCATAAGCTATCGGCACATCTATAGCGACCACGCTGTAGGCCGATGAACGGTTAAGTACATTTCTGATCTCTGAGTTATTTATGATCTTAACATTGTTGGCAATATCGCGTACATGAGTGGTACGTATTCCTATCTGGATGACCTCACCACGGAAATCACCGATCTCGATAATGTCGCCGATACTGAACTGGTTCTCGAATACCAGGAAAATACCGGTCACCACATCGGAAATAAGGGCCTCAGCGCCAAAACCGATTACAAGAGCCATGACTCCGACACCTGCGAAGATGGTACTGATATTTACTCCGAGAATGGTAAGTCCCCAAAGGACAGCGATTATAGTTGAAATATAACCTATGGCACTCCTTAGCATGGAAATGATGCTCTTGGTTTTTCCGTTCCTTACCCTGAGATGTTCAAGCACGAAGCTTACTATCTTGGTAACGATGACCACCATGAAGATCATCGCGATAAGCTTAAACACTACCAGCCAGTTGAATTTGAAAATGTGGGATATCTCACCCACGTCTCCGAAAAGACTCTTCCACGCAAGCTCGATCCTGTTTTTCCATTTAGTCGGAAGGAACGGGATCAGCGTCGGATTGGTCACGCCCAAAAATACCAAAAGCGCGATCACATACATTATTATCTTTTTTATCTGCACGTCTGCATTTGAGTCGCTGCCGTCACTTCCGCTGTACATGCTGCCGCCGGTGCTGCTGCCGTCTCCGGCTCCTCCAGTGACATTTCCGCGGTAAGCATCGCCCGAATTAAAATCATTATTTCCTTTTATTCTTCTTTTCATTGTGTCCTTTCTATGTCAGCCGAGGGTGTCAGGGGGTGTCAGGGGGACGGTTCTTTTGACACCCCCTGACACCACACATCAATAAGCCTTAAGATACATTGTGCTGTACGGCGGAAGTTCGATTCCGCCTTCTGTGCTGAACTTCCGGCCGGTTATGAGATCTGTCAGTTCGCCGCAGCCCGCGTCGAAATGCGCTCTGAATGAAGCGGCGTCAGCATTTACCGCGACAAATACCTTTTCGTGCTCCGATACACGCTCAAATACGATCTGTTTATTGGTAAGCAATGCGTTGCGGTACGAGCCATAGCAGATCGCCTCGCTCTTTTTATGTACTTCTGCAAGCCGGGAGATCCACTCTGTAAGGCTGTTCGTCTCAGGGGAAGCAAGCTCCGGACGCAGCGCATTGTCTCCGTCGCGCTTATCGCCCTCAAGGCCCCACTCGCTGCCGTAGTATACGGACGGAACGCCGGGCATGCCGAAAAGCATGCCGTAAAGCGGCTTCAAATGCTCCTTGTTCGTAAGTATGCTCGCCACGCGGCTCACATCATGGTTGTCCGCAAAGCAAAGAAGGTGTCTTCCCTTGTACAGTGTCCACTGCTCCGGGCCAAACTGCCTTGCCAGGCTGTGGCCGATCTCGAACATGTTCATGGAATTGAAGCTCGAATAAAGGCCCTTGTAGCACTCGTAGTTAGTCGTGCTGTGGCAAAGCGTCGTGCCGTAAGTTCCGCTGTATGCCTGACCGCCATTATTGCCGCCGTTGCCGTTCCACCGGCCGCCGCCCGCGCCGCCGCCGGCCCACTGACCGGTGCCCATGAACCTGTTGTAATCGCCATGAAGCGTCTCGCCCATGAGAATAAAATCAGGCTTCAGTGAATCCGTGAACGCGCGAAGCTGCCTTAAATACTCAGGCGGAAGGCAGTATGCCACGTCGAGCCTCAGCGCGTCTATGTCAAACTGCTCCACCCAGGCGCGAATGGCATTGAACTGATGCTCCACCACGGCCGGATTAAACAGATTCAGCTTTACGAGCTCATAATGCCCCTCCCAGCCTTCATACCAGAAGCCGTCATTATACGGGCTGTTTCCGTCAAAATTGATATTGAACCAGTCCCTGTACGGGCTGTCCCACTTTTTTTCCTGCACATCGCGAAAGGCCCAGAAGCCGCGGCCAACATGGTTGAAAACGCCGTCCAGCATTACCCGAAGGCCTGCCTCGTGAAGCGCGCGCGAAACCAAAGCGAAGTCAGCATTCGTCCCTATCCTGCGGTCCACAGTATAGTAATCACGTGTGTCGTAGCCGTGAACATCGCTCTCAAATATCGGGTTAAGCAGCACGCAGTCTGCCCCGAGCGCCCTGATATGCTGTGCCCAGTCCTTTATGCGGAGAATGCTGTGTCCGGTCTCCTTTTCCTCGTCCTCACGTCCGAGTGCATAAGTGTTCTCTCCTGGAGCTCCCAGGAATCCAAGCGGATATATCTGATAAATTACCGATTCATCAAACCACATTTATGTATACCTCATTTCAGTGTCCGAGCAGGTTCAGGATGAAGCCATTTGCAAAGTAACAGCCCACGATGCAGGCTATTACTACCGCGATCATCTGTACAAATGGAAATGTTGTCTCCGGCTCAGGCGGCTCTAAAGCATTGACGCTGTTGCGGTCGCCGTATGGATCGTCACCTCCCGGAAGTCCGTCATACTCAGATCTTGAGAAGGACCTGCCGCACTTAAAGCCGCAGGCAGCGCAGCCGGCAGAACATGCCGTATCCTTATCCTGACAATAATCAGGCACTTCCTCCGGACTCTTAAAGGTCGTCTGGTACATGTTGTCGTGAAGCGCTTCTATTGCCTTATAGAAGATATCATTTTTGCTGTATCTTCCTTCGGGCTTCTTTGCTGTGTTTGTGTCTTTAGTCTGCTCACTCATATTTTATTCATCCATTTTTTATTTGATCCTGCCGGGCGCATGGCGGCGAAGCTGCCGCTTTCGCACCGGGCACAGGGCCGCAAAGCTGATGCTTTAGCGCTTCGCGTCCGGCTGCTTAATTCACCTTTAACTTAGTTATCATACCATAATGCATACTTATGAAAAAGTGATGAATTTATAAGAAACTCTTACAAAAAAAGAGCATAAAAAGAGCATAAAAAAGGACATGAAAAGGGACACCGCCAAAGCGATGCCCCTTTTGTCCGTTGTAGCAATTTTTAAAATAAACTTAAATTAATAACGACTAAGCTTCACAAATTCCAAGATCAAAGCTCAACCTTGTACTCGTCTGATCCAACACCATCAAGAACATAGTAAGCTACGCCCTCATTAGCATTTACATAGATCTCAAGCTTCTTAGCTGTCTTGCCCTTGCATGCCTTTGTTACAGCCTTAACTACATCATCATATGTGAAGCTCTTTCCATTAGCCTCAACAGTAACTGTAGTCTTCTTTGGCTCAAACTTAGCTGCTGTCTTCTTAGCAACTGCATCAGCAAGCTCTGCTGTAAATCTGCT
>JAUNNP010000142.1 GCA_030531385.1 Eubacteriales bacterium | reverse complement strand
CGGAAGGAGTATGTCAGGAATCAGCCATCACATAAAATTTGTGATTGAGCCAAAAGGAAGCGGAATTTCTGAGACTTTCGGGATCTGCCCTGCTCGTAGGGAAAAAATAAAATAAATTAAGTCGAGCTAAGCTAAACTAAGTTAAGCGAAGTTAAATTGGGGCTGGCGCTTTTATTTCGAAAACAGAAATAAAAGTGTCAGCTTTTTTCTATATATAGTATGTTATAATTGTGAACGATGAGTGCCCTATTTTTTTGATTTAGCGGAGTTTAAATCAAAAAAGGCGCCTGACGAGATTTTGTGACTAACGGAGGTTAAATCAAAAAAAGGCGTCAGGCGCCAATATTGACTAAAGCTGACTAACGGAGGTTTAATCATGAAATATGTAAATAGAACCGGAAAAGGAAGAAGCCGCGCGGCGGCAGCGGCGGCGCTGATCGCAGTGCTGATATTTGCGTGTATTGCGGCGGGCTGCAGTGCGCTGGAGGTCAGCGGCAGAAGCGCGAAAGCAGATTATGTGGTGACGGAAACGGCGGCGGCAGCGGCATATGGCGGCGGCTACGGCTATGGCGGATCGGCGGCGCTGAGCATGGCTGCAATGCCGGAGGCTAAGATGGCGGTAAATGAGGATGCGGTCATGGATTCCTATGCGATGGATGCACCAGCGGAAGCAGCATCCACCAGCGGCAGCGGCTCCGGCGGCATTTCGGGAGGCTCCGACCCGTCCGCGCCCGATTCCTCGCTTAAGTCCGGCGAGCGCGACGCCTCAAGGGTAAAGCTTATCACCACGGTCAGCCTTTCGCTTGAGACCACGGAGCTTGACAAGCTCATGGACGGCATCAATGCCAAAATCGCAGAGCTTGGCGGCTATGTGGAGAACAGCGGCATCTACAGCTACAATGATGTGAAGAATGCCAACATCACCGTACGCATTCCGGACGAAAAGCGCGAGGAGTTCTTAAACACCGCGTTTGGCGATGCCAAGGTCCTTTCTGAGAATGTCAACACCGAGGATGTCACGCTTACTTATTCAGATATCGAGGCGCGCATAGAGACCTTAAGAGTCGAGCAGACCCGCCTTACGGAGCTCCTTGCGCAGGCTGACAGCATCGAAGCCGTCATCGCCCTTGAGTCGAGACTTTCCGAGATCAGCTACGAGCTTGAGAGTCGCGAGAGCCGCTTAAGAGACTATGACAACAAGGTATTCTACAGCACGATCTACATCGATGTACGCGAGGTGAGCGTGGTCACGACCACAGGCTCAGACACATTCCTTGACAAAATTATAGCCGGCCTTCAGCGCAACGTGCTGGACCTTATCGATGCCGTGACGGATCTCATCATCTGGTTCATCACGAGCCTTCCGACGATCATAGTACTTGTGATCGTGGTATTTGCCTTATACAAGGCGGCAAGGGCTTTCATCCGGAGCCGCAGTACCCGCAGTGCCGGGAAGAAGGCGAAGGCGGGCACAGCAGCGGCAAATGCCGGCAACGCAGCAGACATGGCCGGTAGAGACAGTATGGCGAACGCAGCCGGAGCGGCAAATGCCGACGGTGCGCAGGTCAAGCCTGACATCGCAGCAGCAGAAGCAGCCGGCACAGATCAGGGAGACACAAATGCTGAGCAGTAAGATCGAACTTGAAAAATTACACAATACACGCGACCTCGGCGGCATCGAGACCGCCGACGGCCGGCACATAAAGCCGCACCGGCTTATAAGAAGCGGTCAGATCTGCTTCGCGAGCGAAAACGATTTAAACCGCCTTAAAAGTGAGTATGACTTAAAAGTGATCGCGGACTTCAGAAACGACGACGAGGTGCGCGAAAAGCCGGATCCCATCATGGAGGGCGTAAGCTACGTAAGGCTGAATGCCATAAAATTCGAGGCTGCCGGCATTACCCGCGACAAAAAGTCGGAAAATTCCTCGCTGAGGCGAATGATGGAAAGAAACAGTGAGACCTACATGCCTGACATGTACTCGAAAATGATAAAAAACGAGCACACCCGGCAGATCTACAGGGAGTTTCTCACCATGCTCTCAGAGCAGAAGTCGGGCTCCGTGCTGTGGCACTGCACCGCCGGAAAGGACCGCACCGGCCTCGCTGCGGTGTTCATTCTCGAGATCCTCGGAGTCCCGTATGAGCGCATCCTTGACGACTATTTAAGCACCAACACCTTCATTGCGCCCGAGGTCGAACTCATCATGGACATGATACAGCGCAACACACCGGGCGTCGTGATGCCTGCCATGCGGCGAATGCTGAGCGCGGACAAGTGTTACCTTGACGCAGCGTACCGGGCCGCGGAAGAACTCGCGGGTTCGATGCCTGAGTATATCGAGCAGTATCTTGGCGTTGATGAGGCTATGAAGGCAAGATTAAGAGACCTGTATCTTGAGTAAGCGGGCGGCTGCAGCGAAAATATTTTGAAATTTTGGGGTGCCGCACAGGTATACATAAGCAGGAGCAAAACATGACATATCCATCATTTAAGGACCTTAAATTTAACGAACAGACGATGCCGGCCATCGAGGCCATGGCAGAGGGGATCCCCGGAGGATTCTTTATTTACCATGCAGACGGAGACGAGGAGTTCATCTTTGTCAACAGCAAGATGCACAGGCTCTGCGGCTGCAGCACCGAGGAGGAGTTCAGGGAGCTTACACACAATTCCTTCAGGGGCTTCGTCTATGAGGAGGACCTTGAAAAGACAGAAAGCTCCATATGGGACCAGATCAATGCAGGCGCAGAGGCCGGTCCGGATGCGGAAGGCCGTGCAGCGGGAGACATTGACATAGGTGAAGGCAGTGGCAATGCGGCAGGCGCAGCCACCGGAGAGGATCATGTCAAATACCGCGTGAAGACGCGCGACGGCCGCATGCTGTGGATCGACGACTACGGCCAATTAGTTCATACCGAGGAATTCGGAGACGTATTCTTTGTATTCGTTGTCGATTTTTCCGAGGCTCACAGCGAGGAGGAGGCCAGGGAGCAGGCGCACCGGGACGAAATCATCGAGAAAAATAAGATGCTTGAGGCGGCACTTATAAAGGCTGAGGCCGCAAGCCGTGCGAAGACAACATTCTTATTTAATATGTCGCACGACATCCGTACACCGATGAATGCGATCATAGGCTTCACGGACCTCTTGGAAAAGGCGATAAACGAACCTGAAAAGCGCGAAGACTATCTTAAGAAGATCCACAGCTCAAATAAGTATCTGCTCGATATCATCAACAACGTGCTCGAGATGGCACGCGTCGAAAGCGGCAAGGTCACACTGCAAGAGGTGCCGTGGTCTACAGAGCTTTTGGGAAATGCTATCGTCTCCATGTTTTCCGATATGCTTGAGAAAAAACAGCTGTCATTTGTCTGTGAGACCGATGATGTTGAGCACAAATATTTTTACTGCGACCCGACCAGGATCAAAGAGATCTGCATGAATATTGTGAGCAACGCGGTAAAGTATACGCCAAACGGCGGGGCAGTCACGGTGAAGCTGCGGGAGCTCGCGACTGGAGAGCGGACTCAGGCAGGACAGGCTTCCGGCCGCGTCACCTATGAGTTTAAGGTAAGCGATACCGGCATTGGCATTTCCGGCGACTACCTGCCACATATCTTCGAGGAATTCACGAGAGAAAAGAACACGACCGAGAGCAAGGTCATCGGAACCGGCCTCGGAATGTCCATTACCAAGCGTCTTGTGGACCTGATGGGCGGAACGATCGCGGTCGAGAGTGAGCTGGGTAAGGGCAGTACCTTTACTGTGACGATCTCCTTCAGGGAGGCTCAAAAGAGCGATCTTGACGAGATACATAAGAGCGCCGAGAAGTTCTTCTCCGAGAGCTTTGAGGGTAAGCGCATACTGCTTGCGGAGGATAATGAGCTTAATGCTGAGATCGCCATTGAGATTTTGAAGGGCGTGGGTCTTAAGGCGGAGCTTGCCGAGGATGGCGCGATCTGCGTTGAAAAGCTTAAAAATTCTGCTCCCGGCTACTATGACATGATCCTCATGGATATTCAGATGCCGAATATGAACGGCTATACCGCGACGAAGACGATCCGCAGTCTTGACGACACGCTTAAGGCGGGCATCCCGATCTATGCGATGACTGCAAATGCCTTCGAGGAGGATAAGCAGGATGCGGCCGCGGCCGGCATGAACGGGCATCTCTCGAAGCCGATCGATATTCCGCTGCTTATGGAGACACTCGCGAAGACACTTAAATAAGTAATTAAATTCTTTGCTTTTCGGATAGAAATTCTTTGTTTCCTTTTGGTCCTTTTCGCATAGAATGTCGTTGTTTCCTTGACTTTTTTATGTCTGATTGGTAGGATACTAGTATTATGCGCAATTCACCGTGATAAAGTGATAGCACAACAACAAGGTACTGGATATCATGGAATTTTAATCTGAATAAGTAAGGCCCGGAAAGGGCCGGGGAGGATATAGATTATGAAAAAGACACTTGTATTAACATTTGCGGCTATGACAGCTGCAACATGCCTTGCAGGCTGCGGTTCAACATCATCAGC
>JAUNNP010000020.1 GCA_030531385.1 Eubacteriales bacterium | reverse complement strand
ACTACTATTCGGGTAGCCAGGGGGCATTACATATTATCCGTCCCCCTGACACCCCCGTTTTGAGAGGCCGCAATTTGCAAGGCAGAAATAAAAGGAAGCATGGAAAGGACATAAAATGAACGTGTATGAGATCGGCTCGATCGCCGAAAAGCTTCAGAATAATACTTACCCGGGCCGCGGCATCATCCTCGGCATCACTCCCGATGGCGTAAACAAGGTGGCAGCATACTTCATCATGGGAAGAAGCTTAAACAGCCGCAATCGCATCTTTAAGCCGGAGGATGATGGCATCAGCACAGAGGCCTTTGATCCTTCAAAGCTTGAGGATCCGAGCCTTATCATCTACCATCCGGTAAGAGAGATAGAAGACGATCTGGTAGTGACAAACGGCGACCAGACAGATACCATCGTAAACAGCATTAAGCTTGGCGGAAGCTTTGAGGCAGGACTTCGCACGAGAGAGTTTGAGCCGGACGGACCTAACTGGACACCGAGGATATCCGGCATTCAGTTTAAGGACGGAAGCTATAAGCTCTCCATCCTTAAGTCTGTAGATGCTGAAGGCTCCGGCTGCACAAGGCAGTTTTTTGAGTATCCTCCTGTTGCCGGCCTCGGACATTTTATTCACACTTATGTGACTAACGGCGATCCTATCCCGACCTTTGTCGGAGAGCCTGAGCGCGTAGACATTCTCAACGATATCGATGAGTACACAGCGCTTCTTTGGAACAGCCTTGATCCGGACAATAAGATCTCTCTTTACGTCCGCTATACGCAGCTTGACGACGGCTCCTTCGAGGATATCGTAGTCAACGCGAACCAGTAAGCACCCGGAGGGTGTCAGGGGGACGGTTCTTTTGACACCTTTTCAATGAAACGGACAAATGAATTTGGGAAAAAGTCCCTCTTCAGGGACGTTCCTCCACTCTATGTTCGCCCGCAGGAAAGGATGTTGAATCATAATTGACTGCGGTACTCACACGCCCTTCAGAGGGACTTTTTTCCCAAATTCTGTCACACTTCAAAAGGTGTCAAAAGAACCGTCCCCCTGACACCAAAATAACAAATATCAGGCGACAAACAAATATCAGGATACAAAGACATATCAGGAGAGAGAATATGAACGAATTACAGCTTAAGTACGGCTGCAACCCGAATCAGAAGCCGTCGCGCATATACATGAAGGATGGAAGCGAGCTTCCGGTAGAAGTAATAAACGGTCGTCCGGGATATATCAACTTCCTTGACGCACTTAATTCATGGCAGCTTGTAAAGGAGCTTAAGGAGGCCACCGGGCTTCCGGCGGCGGCATCCTTTAAGCATGTTTCACCGGCGGGAGCCGCGGTCGGAAAGCCGCTCTCGGAGGTGGATAAGCAGATCTACTTTGTGGAGCCGGATGCCGAGCTCAGCCCTATAGCATGCGCTTACATAAGAGCAAGAGGAGCCGACAGACTCTGCTCCTACGGAGACTGGGCCGCACTTAGCGATACCTGCGACGCGGCAACGGCGCTTTATCTTAAGGAGGAGGTATCCGACGGCATCATTGCCCCGGATTACACAGCCGAGGCCATAGAGATACTTAAGACCAAGAAAAAGGGAAATTACAACATCGTAAAGATAGACCCTGCATATACTCCTGCTCCTGAGGAGTTCAAGGATGTTTTCGGAGTTACCTTCGAGCAGGGACATAACAATTTTAAAATAGACAGTTCACTTCTTCAGAATATAGTTTCAAAAAACAGGGAGCTTTCTGAAGAGGCTAAGATAGATATGATCGTCTCACTTATCACTTTAAAGTATACCCAGTCAAACTCGGTCTGCTATGTAAAGGACGGTCAGGCGATAGGAGTAGGCGCGGGCCAGCAGAGCCGCATCCACTGCACAAGACTTGCGGGAAGCAAGGCAGACGGCTGGTATCTCCGCCAGCATCCGAAGGTACTTGGATTAAAGTTTATCGACGGCATCAGAAGACCCGACAGGGACAATGCCATCGACGTCTACATTTCGGATGAATATGACGATGTCTTAAGAGACGGAGAGTGGCAGAAGCGCTTTAAGGAAAGACCGGAGGTGCTTACGGCAGAAGAAAGAAAGGCCTGGATCGCTACCCAGTCCGGAGTTACGTTAGGCTCCGATGCCTTCTTCCCCTTCGGAGATAATGTTGAAAGAGCAAGAAAGTCGGGCGTAAATTATATCTGCGAGCCCGGCGGTTCAATAAGAGATGACAATGTAATTGAAACTGCGGATAAGTATGACATCGTGCTTGCGTTTACAGGCATGAGACTGTTCCATCACTAATAGCAGCTTAGGATAAACTGTTACAAAATATCATAAATACAAAAGGGGCATAAAATGAAAATACTTGTAGTAGGCGGCGGCGGACGCGAGCATGCCATCATTAAGAAAATTAAGGAAAATGAAAAGGTAACAAAGATCTATGCGCTTCCGGGTAACGGCGGCATCGCGGCAGACGCAGAGTGCGTTGATATCGGAGCAAAGGATATAGATAAGATCGTAGAGTTCTCTAAGGAAAAGGAGATCGATTATGCTATAGTCGCTCCCGATGACCCGCTCGTGCTTGGCTGCGTGGATAAGCTTGAGGAGGCCGGCATTCCGTGCTTCGGACCGAGAGCTAATGCTGCCATTATCGAGGGCTCAAAGGTATTCTCAAAGGAGCTTATGAAAAAGTATAATATCCCGACAGCTGCCTACGAGGTATTTGATGATATAAACGAGGCTGTAAAGTATGTTGATAAGGCAAAGCTTCCGCTTGTTGTAAAGGCAGACGGACTTGCTCTCGGAAAGGGCGTTGTTATCGCGACCTCAAGAGGTGACGCACTTACAGCTATCGTCAACTGCATGCAGAACAAGGTGTTTGGTGAGAGCGGAACGCATGTCGTTATCGAGGAGTTCATGGAGGGCCCGGAGGTTTCGGTGCTTGCATTTACAGACGGAAAGACTGTAGTTCCGATGGTTTCCTCAATGGATCACAAGCGTGCGCTTGAAGGCGGCACAGGTCCTAACACAGGCGGAATGGGCACAATTGCTCCAAACCCGCATTATACAGACGAAATAGCTAAGGAGTGCATGGAGAAGATATTCATCCCGACTATCAATGCCATGAACAAGGAAGGCCGTACCTTTAAGGGCTGCCTTTACTTCGGACTTATGCTCACAAAGGACGGACCGAAGGTCATCGAGTACAACTGCCGCTTCGGAGATCCCGAGACACAGGTAGTGCTTCCGCTTCTTGAGTCAGATCTTCTTGACATCATGATGGCTGTGACTGAGGAGCGCTTAAGCGAGGTCGAGGTCAAGTTCAGCGACAAGTCTGCCTGCTGCGTAATAGCTGCATCAGAGGGCTATCCTGTAAAGTATGACAAGGGCTTTGAGATAAAGATATCAAAGAAGGTAATTGACCATGTCTATGTTGCCGGTGCTGCAAAGGCAGACGGAAAGCTCGTTACAAACGGCGGAAGAGTACTTGGCTGCACAGCTGTTGCCGATACTCTTGAAGAAGCTATCGCCGATGCTTATAAGCTCATGGAGGGCGTAAGCTTCGAGAATATTTATTACAGACACGATATCGGATATAAGGCAGTTAATGTAAAGAAAGCATAAGTGATCGGAGACTTTCATGGTATACAGAATTTTTGTTGAAAAGCACAGAGAGTGTGCTCATGAAGCTGCCAAGCTTCTTAATGAGGCGCAGAACCTTCTTTTTATAAAAGGAATTGAGGATGTGCGTATCTTTAACAGATATGATGCTGAAAATATTGAGAGCGGACTTTTTGACTACGCTGTAAGGACTGTATTTTCAGAGCCGCAGATAGATTCGGTCTATCCGGAGCTTGATGCTGCCGGCATCGAAGGTGCCGCTGCCTTCGCGGTAGAGTATCTTCCGGGACAGTTTGATCAGAGAGCTGATTCTGCCGCGCAGTGCATACAGCTTATCTCACAAAAGGAAAGACCGCTCATCCGTTCAGCCAAGGTCTATGCGCTTTTCGGAACACTTTCAGAGGACGAGATCGCGGCAATAAAGAAGTATGTCATAAACCCTGTAGAGGCAAGGGAGGCTTCATTTGAGCTTCCGAAGACTCTTAAGACCGATTATGAGATACCGACTACAGTAAAGACTCTCGACGGCTTTACAGGATATTCGAGAGAGGAGCTTGCTAAGTTCATCGCGGACAACGGTCTTGCAATGGACCTTGATGACATAGCCTTCTGCCAGAAGTATTTTCTTGAGGAAAAGCGCGATCCTACCATCACAGAGATCAAGATGATCGATACCTACTGGTCAGATCACTGCCGTCATACTACCTTTAATACCATCATCGATGATGTTGAGTTTGAGGACGAGCTCATCGAGGAGACATATAAGAGATACATGAATTACCGTAAGGAGCTCGGCCGTACAAAGCCGGTAACACTTATGGATATCGGAACGCTTGCCGTAAAGGCACTCCGCGCTCAGGGAAAGCTCGATAAGCTTGATGAGTCAGAGGAGATAAATGCCTGCACGGTAAAGATCACTATCGAAGTCGACGGTGTCAAAGAGCCGTGGCTCCTTCTTTTCAAGAATGAGACCCACAACCATCCGACTGAGATCGAGCCGTTCGGAGGCGCCGCCACCTGTATCGGAGGTGCGATCCGTGATCCGCTTTCAGGCCGTTCCTATGTTTATGCGGCTATGCGCGTGACCGGCGCGGCAGATCCGTTAAAGCCGGTTGCCGAGACTATCCCCGGAAAGCTCCCGCAGCGTAAGATCGTAACTACAGCTGCCAACGGATATTCCTCCTACGGAAACCAGATCGGTCTTGCGACAGGCCTTGTAGAGGAGATATATCATCCGGGCTATGCCGCAAAGCGTATGGAGATCGGCGCCGTTATTGCCGCCGCTCCCGCTGAGAATGTAAGGCGCGAGAGGCCTGATCCGGGCGACGTAGTCATTTTCCTCGGAGGAAGTACGGGAAGAGACGGCATCGGCGGAGCAACAGGCTCATCCAAGGCACATAATGCTCACTCAGTTGAAAACTGCGGCGCAGAGGTGCAGAAGGGTAATGCTCCTGAGGAGCGTAAGCTTCAGCGTCTTTTCAGAAATGCTGAGGCCTCAAAGCTTATTAAGCGCTGCAACGACTTTGGCGCCGGCGGAGTATCAGTCGCCATCGGAGAGCTTGCAGACGGACTTGATATAGATCTTAATGCGGTACCAAAGAAATATGAGGGACTTGACGGAACAGAGCTTGCCATTTCCGAGTCACAGGAGAGAATGGCAGTTGTCGTTGAGCCAAAGGATGCGGATCGCTTCATGGAGATAGCGGCATCCGAGAACCTGCAGGCCTGCAAGGTTGCGGTAGTAAAGGCTGAGCCGAGACTCACCATGACCTGGAACGGCAAAAAGATAGTGGATATAAGCCGAGCCTTCCTTGATACCAACGGAGCCGAAAAGCACATCACGGTAAAGACCGGCGCGCCAAAGCTTTCGGAAAAAGAGATAACAGGCGGCTTTACCGATAATTACATAAAAATGGCGGGCGACCTTAACTGCTGCTCAAAGCGCGGACTTTCAGAGCGCTTTGACTCAAGCATCGGAGCCGGCACGGTCCTTATGCCGTTTGGCGGAAAGAACCAGCTTACACCGATACAGGCCATGGTCCACAAGATCTCTGTTGAGAAAAAGCATACGGACGACTGCTCGATCATGTCCTGGGGCTATGATCCTTATATCACAGAGGAGAGCCCGTATTACGGAGCCTTCTACGCGGTTACGGATTCTATCTGCAAGCTCATCGCGGCAGGTGCTGAATTTAAGGATGTTTATCTTACCTTCCAGGAGTACTTTGAGAGACTCGGAAAGGACAAGGAGAAGTGGGGCAAGCCTTTTGCCGCGCTGCTCGGAGCCTTCAGGGCTCAGATGGAGTTTGGCTGCGGAGCCATCGGAGGAAAGGACTCGATGTCCGGTACCTTCGAGGATATCCATGTACCGCCGACACTTTGCTCCTTTGCCGTAACCACAGCAAAGACAAAGGATATAATCTCACCTGAGTTTAAGGCAGCCGGACATAAGCTTATCCGCATTTCACCAAAGTGCCTTGCCGACGGACTTCCAAACCACGAGTCACTTATTAAGGTATTTGATAAGGTAACAGAGCTTATGAGAGCCGGAAAGGTATGCGCAGCATATACACCGGGCATCGGTGGTATCGCCGAGGCTGTCATGAAGATGAGCTTTGGTAACGGCATCGGATTTAGCTTTGATACAGGTCTTGGCGTAAATGATATCTTCGCGAAGAAGTACAATACCTTCCTGCTCGAGCTGACAGACGGAGAACCTTCATCTAATTCTGACTACGATATCATAACTGTCGGAGAGACAACGGATGACGGAGAGATAAGCCTTGGCGCCGAGAGCATTTCCATCGAAGAGCTCCTTAAAGTATATGAGGGCAGGCTCGAGAGCGTATTTAGCTGCAATATCGACCAGGGAAGCGATAAGATAGAGAGCTTTAACTATGAGGCAGGGGAATGGCCGGCACCTCAGGTACGGACCGCGAAGCCAAAGGTAATGATACCTGTATTTCCGGGCAACAACTGCGAGTATGACTCGGCAAAGCTTGTAAATGACTCGGGCGCGGAGGCTGAAATCTATGTGATCAGGAACCTCACAGCCGATGCGGTCGCAAGAAGCGTTGAGGAATTCGCGGCAAGGATAAGGCAGTCACAGATGATCTTTATCCCGGGCGGTTTCTCAGGCGGAGACGAGCCTGACGGAAGCGGAAAGTTTATCACAGCCTTCTTCAGAAACGGCATGGTAAAGGATGCGGTAGGAGATATGCTCGATAACCGCGGAGGACTTATGTGCGGTATCTGCAACGGCTTCCAGGCACTTATTAAGCTCGGACTCGTTCCTTACGGAAAAATCATTGACACCGATGCTTCCTGCCCGACACTTACCTTCAACACTATCGGACGCCATCAGTCACGCATAGTCGGAACACGTATTGCGTCAAATAAGTCTCCGTGGCTTGCCGAAACGAAGGTCGGTGAGGTATATATGGTTCCGATCTCACATGGTGAGGGACGCTTCATCGCTGAGGAAAAGCTCATCCGTGAGCTCGCCGCGAACGGACAGATCGCAACCCAGTACGTTGACCTTGGCGGCACACCAACAGCCGACATCCATTTCAACCCGAACAACTCAATGTACGCCATCGAGGGCATCACTTCCCCGGACGGACGTGTCTTCGGAAAGATGGGCCATGCTGAGCGTATCGGAAGCGGCTTATACCGCAACGTCCCCGGCGAGTACGACCTCAAGATGTTCAGATCTGCGGTCAAGTACTTTAATAAATAAATATAGAAAAGGGAGAAGACCATGGCACATTATCAGTACCGTACAAAAGGCGTCTGCGCCATGCTTATAGATTTTGATCTCGACGGCGAGCAGGTGAAAAACATCAGCTTCACCGGCGGATGCAACGGAAATTTAAAAGCAATTTCAAAATTAGTTGACGGAATGACCGTTGATTATATAGAATCCAAATTAAAAGGCAACACCTGCGGCTACAAGGATACTTCCTGTGCGGACCAGCTTGCGAAGGCAGTCCGCGCGGCATATAATAAACAGCAGGAAAAAGAACAGGAACAGTAAAAAAGGAGACGTAAAATGGCATTTTATTATGAAGAACCATCAAGAACTTTCAGTGAGTATCTGCTCGTTCCGGGCTACACCTCAGAGGAGTGCGTTCCTGACAGAGTCTCCTTAAGGACTCCGCTTGTAAAGTATAAAAAGGGCGTTGAGGAATGCCCTATAATGCTTAATATTCCGCTTGTTTCAGCTATCATGCAGTCTGTTTCGGACAACAATCTTGCGGTAGCTCTTGCGAGAGAGGGAGGAGTTTCATTTATCTACGGCTCCCAGACCATCGAGGACGAAGCTGAGATGGTAAGGAAGGTAAAGGCAAGAAAGGCAGGCTTCGTTGTAAGCAAGTCAAATCTTACTCCGGACAACACACTTGCGGATGTACTTGCGCTTAAGGAAAAGAACGGCTTTTCAACAGTTGCCATTACTGAGAATGCTGAGCCTAACGGAAAGCTTCTCGGTATCGTTTCAAGCCGTGACTACCGTGTGAGCCGTATGTCTGTGGATACTAAGATAAGCGAGTTCATGACTCCCTTAGAGAAGCTCGTCACAGCTAAGGCCGATGTTACTCTTAAAGAGGCAAATGACATCATCTGGGACTGCAAGCTCAATTCACTTCCTGTAGTTGACGACAACGGAAATCTTATGTATTTTGTATTCCGTAAGGACTATTCGGAGCATAAGGATTATCCTATGAGCATGCAGGACGAGGATAAGAGATATATCGTCGGAGCCGGCATCAATTCAAGAGATTACCGCGAGAGGATCCCTGCGCTTGTAGACGCAGGTGTCGATGTGCTCTGCATTGATTCCTCAGAGGGATACAGCATCTGGCAGAAGAAGGTGCTTGAGTATGTACGTGCCGAGTACGGCGACAAGGTAAAGATCGGTGCCGGTAATGTTGTCGACAAGGATGGCTTCAGATTCCTTGCGGAGAGCGGGGCTGACTTTGTAAAGGTCGGAATCGGCGGCGGCAGCATTTGCATCACAAGAGAGACCAAGGGTATCGGACGCGGACAGGCCACAGCTTTGATCGAGGTCGCAAAGGCACGTGACGAGTACTATAAGGAGACAGGCATCTATGTGCCGGTATGCTCAGACGGCGGTATCGTTCATGACTATCACATGACACTTGCCCTTGCTATGGGAGCTGACTTCCTTATGCTCGGCAGATATTTCGCGAGATTCGATGAGTCACCTACAAACAAGCTCATGATCAACGGCCAGTACGTCAAGGAGTATTGGGGCGAGGGTTCAAACAGAGCAAGAAACTGGCAGCGTTATGACCTTGGCGGAAAGAACAGCCTTGCGTTCGAGGAGGGCGTTGATTCTTACGTTACCTATGCGGGTTCACTTCATGACAATGTTGAAAAGAGCCTTTATAAGGTAAAGTCGACCATGTGCAACTGCGGTGTGACAAATATTCCCGATCTTCAGGCAAATGCCAAGCTCACAGTGGTTTCGGCCACAAGTATCGTTGAAGGCGGCTACCATGATGTTACACTTCATTCACATGCTTCCATGAATGCGATAAACCAGTAATAAAGAAATGCAGACCGGCATGAAGCCGCGGTAAAAAAGCTTCATGCCGGAAGCAAGGCAGTAATAAATATGGCAAGCAGAAATAAGATCCGTCTCATGACAGACATGGCAATGTACAAGAAGAAAAATGAGCGGATATTCCAAATAAATAAATATTTTGGCTATGATTATATCGTATGGCATATAATTCTGGCAGTCGTAAGGTACACGATATGCGCCGTAATACTTGCGGTGCTCTTTGCTGTGTTTGATGCGGAGAAACTGTTTTATAATATTAATGTCACAGGTATAATGGGACCCATTACCATGTTTTTTAAATGGTATTTTGCGGGGCTGGCGATTTATGTACTTATATCCCTTGCAGTTTATGGTGTAAGATATAAAAAGGCAAGAAACGGCATGCTGCTTTATGCGAGCAAGCTTAAGCGTCTTGCCAGAAAATATAATTTAATTGATAAGGACGAAGAAGATTGAACAGCATTCTAACGATCAGGGATCTATTAAGAAAAGTGTATGCAGGATACGGCGCGGTCATTAAGCCTTTGTTTAAGATCGTGCTGGCTTTCTTTATGCTGAGTCTTATAGAAAAGCAGATGGGATACAGCAACATGCTTGCGAGACCGGTGGTCATTTGTGCCGCTTCGGTGATCTGCGCGTTTTTTCCGTATGGCTTTATATCATTTGTCTGCGCGATATTTGTGATAGGCAATATGTTTGAGGTCTCGGTTATGATGGCCGGATTTACAGCACTTGTAGGTATGCTGATCTTTGTTCTCTATTACGGCTACAAGCCCGGGACCGGCATTATCATTTCCATAGTGCCGTTAATGTTTTATTTTAAGCTTCCGTTTATCGTTCCGGTGATACTTGGACTGTCTGTGGGCTTTTATTCCGCGGTTCCGGCAGCCCTCGGAGTAGTATGCTGGAATGTTATAAGCTATTTCCTTGAGAATGCTGACTCAATGACGTCAGCAGGAGGGCTTGAGATCGCGGATGAGATAATCAGCGTTGCCAGGACCATATTTACAAACGAATATATGTATCTTGTGATCTTCGCTTTTATTCTCTGCATTGCCGCAGTCAGCATTATCAGCAAATCCAGTCTGAACCACTGCTGGCTTATTTCCGTTTCTGTCGGAATCGTTATCCTTGCAGCCGTTATGGTACTCGGAGGTTCGTACCTTGGATCGGACAGCTTTACCTCTGATATCATAGGACTGCTTATTTCATTTATCCTTGCGTTTGCGTACGTTTCGGTAATATATGCTGTGGATTTCAGCCGTACCGAGCACCTGAGCTATGAGGATGATGATTATTACTATTATGTAAAGGCTGTACCAAAGATCAGGACTGATAAAAACGAGAGGTGATTTTTCTTGGCTTCCATGCTTGAAAACATAAAAAGCTGGACCTCACTGCTTCCGGTATTTTCCATCGCGAATATGCTGGAGATCATTATCATTGCGGTAATAGTTTATGAACTGCTCAGCTGGATAATGAGCACGAGGGCATTTACCCTGCTGAAGGGTATTTTTGTCATACTCGCTTTTACTTTTATAGCCTTTGTTTTTCATTTAAATACGATACTCTGGATAATCGAGAGGATATCAACTATCGCCGTTATCGCGCTCGTTGTCATCTTCCAGCCTGAATTAAGAAAGGCCCTCGAGCAGCTTGGCACCAACTATTTTATCGGAAGTCTCGTAGGCTCCGATAATAAGGACAACATGATGACGAAGGAATCGGCAGCGCAGATCTCAAGCGCCGTATTCCAGATGGCCAAGGTAAAGACCGGTGCACTCATCGTTATTGAGCAGCACGAATCTCTTGATGAGTTTATAAAGACCGGTATCAATGTAAACGGAGATATCAGCAGCGGTCTCATCATAAATATTTTTGAAAAGAATACACCTCTTCATGACGGAGCGGTGATCATCAGGGAAAATAAGATCGTTGCGGCTACCTGTTATCTGCCGCTTTCCCAGGATCCAAACATAAGCAAGGATCTCGGAACGAGACACAGGGCTGCTTACGGTATATCCGAGGTCTCAGACAGCATTACCATAGTCGTTTCTGAGGAGACTGGAAGAGTAAGCTATATTTATAAGGGCATACTTACAAGGATCGGAAGTGAGGAGGAGCTGAATGAGTTTCTTTTCGCGCGCATCAACAAGGAAGAGGTCAGGTCCTTTAACTTAAGACTTCGTTTAAGAAGCGGACAAGAGAAAGAGCAGAATGGATAAGATAAAGAATTTTTTCAAAACCAATATTGGGTTAAAGCTTATTTCTTTTGGTATTGCCGTCCTTGTGTGGATAATGGTCGTTAATATTTCAAACCCGGAGATAAGGACTTCAGTGGGCACGGATATTGGTATCGACTACGGCGAGACGCTTACAAAGCTTGATAAGTATTACAGTCTCGATAATCAGTCCGCAAGGGTAAGCTACACAGTACGTACAAATGCGAGAAATCAGATCAGCTCATCTGATTTCAATGTTTATGTCGACATGCGTGACTATTCCATAACCGGAGCGCTTCCCGTTTATGTAACTGTAAATGACAAGGTAAAGGATCTGGTATCCGATGTTTCGGTTACGCCCCTTGTAGTTCATGCCACAACTCAGGATATGATCGAAAAGCCGTTTGATCTTACAGTAAATATAGTGGGAGAGCCGGGCACCGGATATGCTGTTGCTCCTGTTGACTTTACTCCAAGCAGAGTTACGCTCTACGGTCCCGATTCAGAGATAGGAAAGATCAGCCGCATAGGATTTGACATTGATGTTGAAGGCTCTGTCGACAGCATCTGGGGCACTGCGGAATTTGTATATTATGATGCAAATGACAACCCAATTTCGCCTGATGTTCGCATAGTCGTAAAGAATTCGGTAAGCTACTTTGCTCCTATATACAAAAAGAAAAATGTCAGCATTACCATTCAGGCAAGCGGTGAGCCTGCCGCGGGCTATGAGGTAGACTCTGTAAGCTGCGAGCCCGGATTTATTGAGATCTACGGAGATAATGATCTGCTTGATGGCATCAACGCGGTCATCCTGCCGTCGACCATACTCGATGTTACCGGAGCGTCCTCAGATGTTACAGCTTCGATAGATATAAGCAGGTATCTGCCTGATGAGGTATATACTGACATGGTAACAAATGTTGCTGTTGCAGCAAGGATATCCAGGATCACGATCTCAGCGCCTGTCATGGATTCTCCTAATGGAACCCCAAGACCTGGCGGACCGAGAGACATAAGTGAGAGCACAGCTGCAGGCGGACCGGGCGGTATCGCCTCCGGCGGGACCGAGACCCAGAGTGCGGAAGCCCGGACAACGGAAGCCTCTGCGGCATCAGGTACAGGAGCTGCTGCTGAAAGCACTTCTGCATCCGGATCCGGAACAGAGGCGGGCTTAGAAACTGCCGGGGCGGCAGCCGAAGCATCAGCCGGAGCAGGAGCTTTGGATACAGGCAGCGATGCCGTCGTAAGTCACGGAGCATCAGGAACGCATGAGAGCACAGAAGCTTCAAATGAAGCTGATACCGAAGACCCGGAAGAAGTTACTCAGGAAGCGTCAACAGAAGATAATACATCAAACTAAACGGATATAGCCAATTGATGGAACTAGTAGTATTCACAGTGATATATATTGTGAGCTGTCTGACAGGCAGAGCAGGTCTTTATTATTTGTCGGGCGGACTTCTCATCATGTCAGCTGCCGGTTTAGCTCTTTATAATTATAAGAAAAGCGGCAGGCTGACAAGTCCTGCCGTTATTTTTTCACTTTCCTGGATAGGCGGAGTGGGAATATCGTGCCTCAAGCTGTCAAATCTGGCGACCGAGTGGGAAATGACCACCTGGATATGCTTTTATCTTGCATATGCTGTGTTTATTTTGTGTGAAAAGGGCACGGAAAGGCTTATGCTTAAGGAACAAATCGGAAGTAAGGGCAGTGTCCGGGAGCGGGAGGGCAGCACTTCACGCTTTGCGGCCGAACTGAATAACCATTCCGACAAAGGACTTTTAAATTTTTCACATGACATTTTGCTGGTCATGGATGTGATATCCATAGTTTCGGTCGTATGCCTCATCATCGAGGGCTTCATATGCGGCTACATTCCTGTCTTTCTTGTGGACACGCCGCATGCCTATTCATACTTCCATGTAAGCGGCGTTCATTACTTTACCGTAAGTTGCGTTTTGCTGCCGGCACTTGGTGTGTTATACTTGAGGTACGCATACAGGGTGCGCGGTCTTATCAGCCTTTGGGAAATGCTTAATGCCGCAGTCTGTGTGTCGGTCGGCATCATTCTTCCCATCCTTCTGGTATCAAGATATCAGCTGCTGTTTGGCGTAATGCTTGCGATAGCAGCATTTTTAGTGACAGAGGACGGAAAAGTAAATATAAAGCTGACGGGGCGGACCGTGCTTGCCGCAGTATCCTTTGTGCTTGCAATGCTGGCGCTTTATGTGTTCATCACCATCCAGAGAGATCACAGCGCAGAATACCTTAATGGCATCTTTGAGATGAAAAATGAGCATATGCCGATCTTTATCTCCCAGCCCTATATTTATATAGCAAATAATTTTGACAACTTTAACTGCCTTGTAAGGGATCTGCCTGAGCATACCCGGGGGCTTAGAATGCTGTTTCCGGTAATAGCACTTACAGGACTTAAGTTTATTAAGCCTGAGCTTGCGGCATTTCCTATATATGTCACCAAGGAGGAGCTTACGACCGTAACATTGTTCTACGATGCCTTCTATGATTTTGGAACGATTGGTGTTATTATATTGGCAGGAGTGCTTGGCCTGGCCGCAGCCCTGCTCGAAAGTAATAATAGACGGTCGGTATGTATTTATCTGATCTACGCGGAATTTGCCATTTATCTGGCACTTTCATTTTTTACAACATGGTTTTCAAATCCAACCACCTGGTTTGATTTTGGAATAACAGCATTGATAGGAATATTTTTATATTTGAGGAGGAAAACCTATGATTGACAATGGTATGGTGTATTTTGCCAAAACCGGAGACGATCTTTCGGAAAAGATCTGTCTTAACCCTAAAATGGCCAACAGACACGGCTTTATCTGCGGTGCGACAGGTACCGGTAAGACTGTAACACTTAAAGTCCTTTCGGAGTCATTTTCGAAGATGGGAGTTCCTGTATTCCTTTCTGATGTCAAGGGTGACTTAAGCGGCTTTATCATGGCCGGCCAGGACAATGAAAATATGCAGGGCCGCATTAAGAAATTCGGTCTTGAGGAGGATTTTGAATATCAGAAGTTCCCGTCAACATTCTATGACATTTACGGCGAGCAGGGCATTCCGTTAAGAACAACAGTTTCTGAGATGGGACCGCTCCTTCTGGGCCAGTGCCTCGGACTTAATGCTACCCAGGCTGATGTTCTTTCTGTTATTTTCAAGATCGCAGATGATAAGAACCTTCTCCTTTATGATACAAAGGATCTTAAGGCTATGCTTACCTATGTAAGTGAAAATATCGGTGAGCTCGAGCTTGAGTACGGACACATTGCCAAGGCTACGATCACCACTATCATTCGTGCTATCGTTGCTCTTGAGGGTGAGGGCGCAGATCAGTTCTTCGGAGAGCCGGGCATCGACATTACTGACTTCTTCAGCACAGGCGACAACGGCTATGGCATGATCAATATCCTTTCATCAGAGACACTTATCAATAAGCCTAAGCTTTACACAGCCTTCATGCTTTATCTTATGTCAGAGATGTTCGAGACACTTCCTGAAGTTGGAGACGCAGAGAAGCCAAAGATGGTATTCTTCTTCGATGAGGCTCACCTTCTTTTCAACAGTGCGACACCGGCACTTCTTGACAAGATCGCCCAGGTAGTAAAGCTTATCAGATCAAAGGGAGTGGGAATCTATTTTGTTACCCAGTCACCTGCTGATATTCCAAATGATGTAATGGCCCAGCTTTCAAATAAGATCGAGCATGCGCTCCGAGCTTACACTCCAAAGGAGATGAAGGCAGTCAAGACTGCGGCTGAGTCCTTCAGAGAGAACCCTGCATTCGATACAGCAGAGCTTTTACAGTCACTCGGAACAGGAGAGGCTGTCGTATCAATGCTTGATGCAAAGGGTATCCCGGGAATGGCACAGCATGCTTATATTCTTCCGCCGGAAAGCCTTATGGGCACTATTACCGATGCAGCAAGAAAGGATGCCATCCTTACTAACCCGCTTGCGGATAAGTACAGTGAGACCATCGATTCTGATTCCTGCTATGAGTTCATGCAGCGCAGAAAGGCTCAGATAGATGAGGAGAACCAGAATGCGGCAGAGGCAGCAGCTAAGGCTAAGGAAGAAGAGAAGGTAGCCAAGGAGAAGGCTAAGGAAGAAGAGAGATTAGCTAAGGAACAGGCAAAGGCAGAGGAGAAGGCTGCCAGGGAGCAGGCTAAGGCAGAGGAGAAGGCACAGAAGGAAGCTGAGAAGGCTGCAGCCGCAAAGGGCAAGGCTGTTAAGCAGGGCGTTAAGGGCGTGGCTTCAACTACCAGCGGCTCTATCGGCCGTGAGATCGGAAAGGCTGTGGGAGGCTCAGTTGGAGGTTCCTTCGGAAAGACTCTCGGCGGAAACATCGGAGCCAGCCTCGGAAGAAACATTATAGGAACACTGTTCAAGCTGTAATGAGTAAGATAAAGGATTTACCTGAACAATTTATAGAAAGAATGAAGAAAGTCCTCGGGGAAGAAATCGGGGACTTTCTTTCTCAATACGAAAAAACGGCTGTAAAGGCGCTGAGGTTTAATACGGGGAAGGTGCGGCCGGAGACCGTGGAAAAGCTTAAGGATGAGTGGGGGCTTGAGGCGGTGCCCTGGTGTAAGGACGGGTATTACTACGATGAGGCAGCGCTTTTGAAAAATGGAGTGCGGCCGGGGCTGTCGCCGTATCATGAGGCCGGGGTCTTTTATATTCAGGAGCCAAGCGCCATGGTAACGGCTGAAAAAGCGGAGATCGGCCCGGAGGATGTGGTGCTTGATCTTTGTGCGGCTCCGGGAGGAAAGTCGACCCAGGCTGCGGCAAAGGCGGGGCTCCTTTTGTCCAATGAACCGATACCGGGGAGAGCGAGAATACTAAGCTCCAATATAGAAAGGCTCGGCTTTGATAACGTGGTAGTATGCTCTGCTTACCCGGATGAACTGGCAGCCTGCTTTAAAGGATTTTTTGACAAAATAATCGTTGACGCGCCGTGCTCGGGAGAGGGCATGATGCGTAAGGATGAGACAGCCATAAATGAGTGGAGTCCCGAAAATGTCGAGGCCTGCATCGTAAGGCAGGCCGGGATACTTGAGGCAGCGGCAGGTATGGTAAAGCCGGGCGGGCGCATCATTTATTCTACCTGCACCTTTGAACCCGGAGAAAACGAAGGACAGATGGAGCATTTTATAAGTGAACATCCGGAGTTCCGGCTGATATCAGCGGAAACTATGTATCCGCACAAGATAAAGGGTGAGGGACATTTTTGCGCTGTGCTTGAAAAGGCAGGCGGAAACACGGATACAGCAGCTTTATCTAAGACAGGCGGAAGTAAAAAGTCAAAGGGAAAAAATGAGCTCACACCGGAAAATATAAAAAAGCTTCTGCAGAAAAAAAAGATACATGTGCTCCGCGCAGGAGTAGAGCCGGGTGAGACCATAACAGATAAAAGAGGAAAAAAGCGCTATGAGCCATCACATGCCGAGGCGCTTTCAGGATATTTCGGGACTCACGAAAAGGATAGCCTGAACCTTGGCTCCATCGAGGATGCCGAAAGCTATCTTAAAGGAAACGTATTGGAGCTTGACCGCCTTGAAGGAGAATATGAACTTAATTCAGACGGAGGCTGGCTCACAGTGATGTACGACGGTTATTCCATGGGTCTTGGAAAGCTCTCAGGACGTACAGTAAAAAATCACTATCCCAAAGGACTCCGGCATTTCTGATAATTGACAGAGGACATCGGGAAGTCTAAAATATTAATTTAACACATCAAAATTATATGGAGGTGTCACCATGGGTACTAATGGTATCAGCGACGGACGCAACCTTACACTTCTTACAGACCTGTACGAGCTTACTATGATGCAGGGCTATTTTAAGGAGAAGGAAAAAAATGTAAATGTAATATTTGATGCTTTTTACCGCACCAATCCGGACGGCAACGGCTATGCCATAAGCTGCGGTCTTGAGCAGATCATAGAGCTTATAGAGAACTTTCATTTCAGCGAGGATGACATAGCTTATCTTGCTTCTCTTAACATGTTTGAGCAGGATTTCCTGGATTATCTTAAGGACTTTAAGTTTACCGGAGATATCTATGCGATACCCGAGGGAAATGTTATGTTCCCGCGTGAGCCTATGGTTAAGGTAAAAGCGCCGATCATGCAGGCACAGCTTCTTGAGACTGCCCTTCTTAATATCATCAATCATCAGTCACTTATCGCGACCAAGGCAGCAAGAGTCGTTCATGCAGCCAAGGGTGACGGTATCATGGAGTTTGGACTTCGCAGGGCCCAGGGGCCGGATGCCGGTATATACGGAGCAAGAGCTGCCATCATTGCGGGCTGCGTAGGTACATCAAATGTGCTTGCGGGCAAGATGTTTGGTGTCCCTGTTTCCGGAACACATGCGCACAGCTGGATCATGTCTCATGAGAGCGAGCTTGAAGCCTTCAGATCATATGCAAAGCTTTATCCGAACGCCTGCATTCTCCTTGTAGATACTTATGACACGCTTAATTCAGGTATCCCGAATGCCATCAAGGTATTTAAGGAGATGCGTGACGCCGGCATCAAGTCAAAGAAGTACGGCATCAGAATGGATTCCGGAGACCTTGCGTACCTTTCAAAGCAGGCTAAGAAAATGCTGGACGCGGAAGGCTTTACCGATGCGGTCATCTCAGCCTCAAATGACCTCGATGAGTACCTCATTCAGTCACTCAAGGCTCAGGGCGCAGAGATAAACAGCTGGGGCGTGGGAACGAACCTTATCACCTCCAAGGACACCCCTGCCTTTGGCGGAGTATATAAGCTTGCGGCGATAGAGGACAAGAAGACCGGAAAAATGATCCCGAAGATCAAGATCTCAGAGAACTCCGAGAAGGTCACAAACCCGGGCGACAAGGTCATTTACAGATTTTACGGCAAGGATACAGGAAAGATCATTGCAGACCTCATCGCGCTTGCCGATGAGAAATATGATGAGAATGACGACATCATACTGTTTGACCCGATCGAGACCTGGAAGAAGACCAGGCTGAGGGGCGGAACCTATACAATAAAACCTGTCATGATACATGTTTTCGAGAACGGAAAGTGCATCTACAATGACCGTCCGACAGTGCTTGAACTGAGGGATATCTGCAAAAAGGATATGGATACGCTCTGGGATGAGTCAAAGAGACTTATGAATCCGAATAAGGTCCATGTGGACTTGAGTAAGCCACTTTACGATCTTAAGCAGGAATTACTTGATAAATACAGAAACATCTGATAAATTATATAGGTTAAACTATACATTCACATAGCTTTGTGCGAAGGAAAAACGCACAAGGCTATGCTTTGGTGTTGTAAAAAGCAAATAATAATAGCTGAATTTTTCAGTAAATATAAGAGTTAAAATCTCACCATTGTCAGAGGAGGAATGAAATGGCGCTTTACAGCAAAGTCGACACATCGATGAATTTTGTCGGCAGAGAAAAGGAAGTAGAAAAGTTCTGGAAGGATAATGACATTTTCCAGAAGTCGATCAAGGAACACGAAGGTGATCCGAGTTATGTATTTTATGACGGACCGCCTACCGCTAACGGCAAGCCGCACATCGGACACGTTCTTACAAGATGCATAAAGGACCTTATTCCGCGTTACCAGACCATGAAGGGCAAGATGGTTCCGAGAAAGGCCGGCTGGGATACCCACGGTCTTCCGGTAGAGCTTGAGGTCGAGAAGCAGATCGGCATTGACGGCAAGGAGCAGATCGAGGGCTATGGTATCGCGCCTTTCATCGAGCTCTGCAAGGAAAATGTCTGGAAATATAAGGGAATGTGGGAGGACTTCTCATTTACAGTCGGCTTCTGGGCTGACATGGAGCACCCATATGTTACTTATTATGATGATTATATCGAGTCTGAGTTCTGGGCTTTAAAGGAGATCTGGGACAAGGGACTTTTGTACAAGGGCTTCAAGGTAGTTCCTTACTGCCCGCGCTGCGGCACACCGCTTTCATCACACGAGGTCGCACAGGGCTATAAGGATGTCAAGGAGCGTTCAGCTGTAGTGCGCTTTGAGTGTAAGGACGAGGATGCTTATATCCTTGCATGGACCACAACTCCATGGACACTTTCATCAAACGTTGCGCTTTGCGTAAACCCTGAGGAGACCTATGTAAAGGTCAAGGCAGCAGACGGCAAGGTATATTATCTTGCGGACGCACTTAAGGGCATTCTCGGTGAGGACCTTGAGGTGCTCGAGACCATGCAGGGAACAGCACTTGAGTACAAGGAGTACAAGCCTCTTTTTGCAAAGAGCGCAGAGCTTGCCGCAAAGCAGCATAAGAAGGCACACTTCGTTGTCTGCGATACCTATGTAACCATGAGCGATGGTACCGGCATCGTACATATAGCTCCTGCATTCGGTGAAGACGATGCCAAGGTGGGAAGAAAGTATGACCTTCCTTTCGTACAGCTCGTAGACGGCAAGGGCAACATGACAGACGGAGAAGAGTGGGACGGTGTATTCGTAAAGAAGGCCGATCCTATGGTGCTTAAGAACCTTGACATAAGAGGACTTCTTTTTGACGCGCCTCAGTTCGAGCACAGCTATCCGCACTGCTGGAGATGCAATACTCCTCTTATTTACTATGCAAGAGAGTCCTGGTACATTGCCATGAGCAAGGTAAAGGATGACCTCGTAAGAAATAATGCAACCATCAACTGGATCCCCGAGACTATCGGTAAGGGACGTTTCGGCGAGTGGATCGCAAACGTTCAGGACTGGGCTCTTTCAAGAAACCGTTACTGGGGCACACCGCTTCCTATCTGGGAGTGTGAGTGCGGAAAGAGAGAGTGCGTGGGAAGCCGTAAGCAGTTAAGAGAGCAGAGCACCAACTATGCTGAGGTACTTGCGGCACTCAAGGCTGAAGGAGACAAGGGCTATAACGGTGACCAGATCGAGCTTCACCGTCCGTATATCGACAGAGTAAAGATCAAGTGCCCGGATTGCGGCAAAGAGATGACCAGAGTAACAGACGTTATCGACTGCTGGTTCGATTCAGGCGCCATGCCTTTCGCCCAGCATCATTATCCGTTTGAGAATGAAGAGCTCTTCAAGAAGGAGTTCCCGGCCCAGTTCATTTCCGAAGCCGTTGACCAGACAAGAGGATGGTTCTACTCACTCCTTGCGGAGTCAACACTTCTCTTCAACAAGGCTCCATATGAGAATGTCATCGTCCTTGGACATGTCCAGGATGAGAACGGCCAGAAGATGAGTAAGTCAAAGGGAAATGCTGTCGATCCGGTAGAAGCACTTGAGCAGTACGGCGCTGATGCCATCAGATGGTATTTCTATACAAACTCAGCACCATGGCTTCCCAACAGATTCTATGGAAAGGCTGTAGTTGAAGGACAGAGAAAGTTCCTCGGCACACTTTGGAACACCTATGCCTTCTACATTCTTTATGCAAATATCGACGGCTTCGATCCTACAAAGTATGAGCTTCGCAAGGAAGGACTGCCTGTAATGGACAGATGGATCCTTTCAAGAATGAATACAATGATCGATACTGTTGACAGGAATATGGCAGCGTACAGGATCCCTGAGTCCTGCGCGGCACTTGAGAGCTTTGTAGACGATCTTTCAAACTGGTATGTAAGAAGAAGCCGTGAGCGTTTCTGGAAGAAGGGCATGGAGCAGGACAAGATCGATGCTTACATGACACTTTATACAGCACTGCTTAACACAGCACTCTGCGCGGCACCGTTCATTCCATTCATGACAGATGCCATCTATCAGAACATGGTATGCTCAGTTGATAAGACAGCCAAGGAGTCAGTACATCTCTGCGACTTCCCTGTTTACGATGAGACACGCGTAGATAAGGAGCTTGAGCAGGCAATGAAGGAGGTCTTAAGCATCGTTATCCTGGGACGTGCTGCCAGAAATGCTTCCGGACTTAAGAACCGTCAGCCTATCGGAAACATGTTCGTAAGATCCGACATGGCACTTGGCGAGTTCTACACAGATATCCTTAAGGATGAGCTCAACTTAAAGAACGTAGAGTTTAAGGATGACTTAAGAGAGTTCACAGCATATACCTTCAAGCCGCAGCTTAAGACTGTAGGTCCGAAGTACGGCAAGAACCTCGGCTTCATCAGACAGTACCTTACAAACATCGATGGCACTGCAGCCATGGATGAGCTGAACTCAAACGGCAGCATTAAGTTCAATGCGGCTGACGGTACCGAGATCGAGCTTACAAGAGACGACCTTCTTATCGATTCAGCCAAGAAGGACGGCTTCGTAACAGAAGAGGACGCTCATACAACAGTAGTTCTCGATACCAACCTTACAGATGAGCTCGTAGCAGAGGGCTTCATGAGAGAGATCATCTCTAAGGTCCAGACCATGCGTAAGGAAGCAGGCTTCGAGGTAATGGACCGCATCGTGATAAGCTATGAGAATGACGGCAAGCTTGATGAGATCATCGAGAAGTTCAGCGATGTTATCACTCACGACTGCATGGCAGAGCGCATCGTGAAGGAGACTCCTCATGGCTATACCAAGACCTGGGATATCAACGGAGTCATCGCGGAGCTCGGAGTTGAGAAACTCTGATAGGTTTTCGAAACAGCAGTCATATAAGAACATTATCAGACTGCAGAAATTGGAGAAATATAAAATGACAAAAATAGATGTTATATCCGGATTCTTAGGTGCCGGAAAGACTACCTTTATTAAGAAGCTCGTAGCCGAGGTTCTTAAGAATGAGAAGGTAGTGCTTATAGAGAATGAGTTCGGTGAGATCGCCATCGACGGCGGCTTCCTTAAGGATGCCGGCATCGAGATCAAGGAGATGTCACAGGGCTGCATCTGCTGCTCACTGGTAGGTGACTTTGAGAAGTCTCTTAAGGAAGTCATCGAGAAGTTTCAGCCTGAGAGAGTTATCATCGAGCCATCGGGTGTAGGCAAGCTTTCAGATATTATGAAGGCAGTTACCGATGCTTCCGCATCTCTGGATGTGGTGCTCAACTCTGCGGTAACTATCGTTGATGCAAAGAAGTGCAGGATGTACATGAAGAACTTCGGTGAGTTCTTCAACAATCAGGTGCAGTATGCCGGTACTGTTGTTTTAAGCAGAACTGACATTGCCGACAGCGCAGTTGTTGATGCCGATGTGGAGATGATCAGAGGCCTTAATCCAAATGCTGAGATCATTACGACTCCTGTTGCTGAGCTTAAGGGCGAGCGCCTTCTTGAAATCATCGAGAAGCGTGACGATATGCTTGAGGAGATGAGGAAGGAAGCTCTTAATGAGCCTGACGGCGAGAGCGAGGAGGAGCACATGGCTCACCATCACCACCATCATCACCACCACGATGAAGACGATGAGGACGAGCACGAGCATGGCCATTGCTGCCATCATCACCACCACGATGAAGACGATGATCACGATCACGATCACGAGCACGAGCATCATCACCACCATCTTCACCAGGACGGACATGATGCCGACGAGATCTTCGAGTCTTACGGCTGGACAAACGTTCCTGCCATCACGAAGGAAAAGCTCGACAGCATTTTAAGTGACCTTGCCGCAGATGAGAATACAGTCATCCTCCGCGCAAAGGGCATGCTTAAGGCTGCAGACGCAGACACCTGGTATTATTTCGATATGGTTCCGGGTGAGTATGAGATCAGAAACGGCGATCCGGATTACACAGGAAAGGTATGTGTGATCGGAAGTGAGCTTGATGAAGCTAAGCTTAAGGCAAGGTTCTTTTAATGATAGACGAGATTCAGACAAATGAGATTCCGGTCTTCCTCATAAACGGATTTCTGGAGTCGGGAAAAACCTCTTTTATCGAGTATACAATTGGAGAAGAGTATTTTCACATAAAGGGAAATACTCTTCTTATCGTGTGTGAAGAGGGAGAGGTCGAATATAATACTAAGCTCCTTGGCATGGAGAAGACCTTCCTCGTAACTGTGGATGATAAGGAAATGCTGACTACAAAATTCCTTTCCGAGCAGCTTGAAAAGAACAGATGCGAGAGAGTAATTTTTGAATATAACGGTATGTGGGGCAGCCCTGAGGAGATAAGCTTTCCAAAGGACTGGGTGCTTTACCAGCAGATAACTGTTATGGATGGAAGCACCTTAGGCTCATACCTTAACAATATGAAGGCGCTCATGGGACCGATGCTTAGGAACACTGAGCTTTGCATCGTTAACCGCTGCGATGACAGGACACATGAGGAGCTGCTTAACTTTAAGCGCCAGTTAAGGCCTATGATGCAGCAGGGGTCAATGCTGGTCATGGAAAATAAGTACGGCGAGGTCGAGCTTGAGACCCTTGATGAGGAGCTCCCATACGATGTAAAGGGAAGCGAAGTCATCATAAAGCCGGAGCACTATGGGATCTGGTATCTTGATGCAAGGGATTATCCGGAAAGATATCTCGGAAAGACTGTGGATTTTACCGCAAGGATCATGAAAAACAGACATTTCGAGAAGAATATGTTCGTTCCGGGAAGAATGTCCATGACCTGCTGTGAAAATGATATGGCATTTCTCGGCTACCTGGCACGCTATGACGGAATCGATAAGTATCAGGCGGGAAGCTGGGTGCATCTTAAGGCAAAGTTCAAGATCGAACCGCGTTCGGAGTATGAGGGCGAAGGCCCGGTGCTCGATGTGATCTCCATGGCGCTTACCGGTGAAATAAAGGAGCCTGCAGGATTCTATTAAGACGGGGCGTAAAAAAAGGGCCTGAAGTCCCGCTGAGCCGGACCGGTATGACCGAAATAAATAAAGGGCGTAATTATGGCTGAGGCTGTCCACAAAATCTTAATAACTCCCGGAAGCTCCGATGTAGAGGTCAAAAAGTCGCATTTTCTTGGCGCGCTGAGGGCCGTTAAGAGCGAGGAAGAGGCAAGAGCCTTTATCGATGAGATAAGGAAAAAGCATTATGACGCAAGACATAACTGTTTTGCGATGCGTATAGGCACACCTTCTTCCGTATTTGAAAAATCAGGCGATGATGGCGAGCCGCAGGGAACAGCGGGAAAGCCTATGCTGGAAATACTTAAGGGCGCAGGCCTTTATGATGTATGCGCTGTTGTTACCAGATACTTTGGAGGTACGCTCCTTGGTACGGGCGGACTTGTGAGGGCATATTCCGATTCGCTTAAAGAGGCTCTTTCCGATTCGGAGACGGCAGAGATCACAAGGGGATGCCTTGTGGTTTTAAGCTGCGGTTACGGACTTGCGGAAAAGCTAAAGCGTGCAGCGTCAAACATGGGCGTAAAAAGCATGGGCGAGGAATACGCTGCCGAGTGTACGCTTAAATTTATAGTCAGAGAAGAAGCGGCGCCTGCATTTACAGCAAAAATAACTGAAATAAGCAACGGGCAGGCTGTCCCGGAGGTCACCGAGGGCGTGCTCTTTGCAGACGGAACAAAGCCATATATTTACGAATAGGCGGTTTTTTATGATCAATTATCAGGATGAAATAAAGCATTTCAAGCCATCGCTTGATGTTGACAACATTGAAGACGTAATTGCCGGTATGAATCTGACAGATATGAATGATCTTATGATGCAGCTTGTTCAGAACGCGGCAAACAGCGCGGCTAATACGACAGCCACGGAGAGAATGTACAGAAACGACGCCGAAGACCGGACAGGCTTTGGCAATACTGCGAATGAAGGTTAAGACTAGCTTTAAAAAAATTGCAAACGCATATTATAATGTCGGGCTGCAGAGGGCTCAGCTTAATGACCTTACCGGAGCTGCCGGGTACTTAAAGGAGGCCCTGCATTTCGATAAGTACTGTACCGATGCGAGAAACCTGCTTGGTCTCATCTTTTATGAGATGGGCGAGACGGCGGACGCGCTGGTCCAGTGGATCGTCAGCTACAATTTCGATCCGGATCCGGTGAACAACCGCGCGGACTATTTCCTTGAGGAGATCCAGAGAAAAACAGCTGTTATCGAGAATGACTCTGAGCTTGTAAAGCGCTTTAACCAGGCACTATTCATAGCCCAGAACGGCGGCGAGGATTTTGCGATAATCGAGCTTCGTGATATTACGAAAAAGAAGCCGAATTTTGTCAAGGCCCAGCTGCTGCTGGCTGTTTTATATATGCAGAACGGCGACAACATAAAGGCCGGAAGAGCCCTGCTCGATGTGCTGGAGATCGACCATAATAATCCGCAGGCAAGTGTGCTTATGGAAGAGGTCAAGAAGCTTACCGGCAAGGCTGAAATTGAGAATGCCAAGCTCCACAACGCTTTCTCGCACAGAGAGCTTGAGGACGGGGATGTTATAATTCCGAAGGCGGAAAAAAATACAGCCATTGAGAAGGTGGCGATATTTATAGTCATTGGTATCATGCTCGGCATTTTGAGCTTTTATATACTGGTGCTTCCGACTATCAAAAAGGATTACACCAATGAGCTGAACAGCAGCATTGCAAAAAACAGTACCGAGCTAAGCTCGTTGAATGCTGATTACAGCGACCTGCAGCAACGGTTTGATCAGCTCAGCTCAGACTATGAGCTGGCCAGTCAGAAGCTGAACGCTTATGAGCAGGAAAATGCCTCATTTACATCAATGTATGAGGCTTTAAATATGATCACTGAGGAATTTAACGGCGGAAATATTGAGGCTGCGGTAGATGATTACTTAAAGATCGACCGTACGCTTATCACCTCAGAGCCGCTTTTAAGCCAGCTGCACGGAGTTGACAGACTTATCGTAAATGATGCCTTTAACAGGATCGTTGAAAACGGCACCTCCGGCTGGAACAGCGGAAAACTTGATACCGCGGAATATTATTATAAGCTTGCGCTTCAGATAAAGGGAGACGACCCTGAGGTGCTGTATCTGCTTGCGAGACTTTATCAGTCGCAGTCAAGGGTAAATGAGGCAAACGAGCTGTTTGACCGTATCGTCGGCGAACATCCGGAGAGCCCATACGCAGCACGTGCAGTAGATGCACGCGGTTATTGATCTATAACTATAAACCGGTCGCCGGTGGACAGAGACCCTCCTGCGACAGTCGACTGCCCGCAGCCCACCTTCAAGCGAACTTGCGTTTTAGATGTGTAAATGCAAGTGGGCGGGAGGGGTATCGCAGGAGGATCTCTGTCCATCGGCTACGTACGTAGAATAAAATAACGAAAGTCAAA
>JAUNNP010000141.1:4345-4571 GCA_030531385.1 Eubacteriales bacterium | reverse complement strand
TGGCAGACGCGCCAGATTTAGGTTCTGGTGGGAGACCGTGCAGGTTCAAGTCCTGTTATCCGCATTCCTGTGCCCCGGATGCTTCCGGGGCACTTGCTGTTTTCCGCGGTTTTTCGGAAGCATCCGCAGTCATCTGCACAGTTCAGCCAGGGCGGCAAACGAAAGCTTCTTCCGGGAGCATCTGACTGTCATCTGCACAGTTCGGCCAGGGCGGCAAACGGCAGCT
>JAUNNP010000141.1:2250-4335 GCA_030531385.1 Eubacteriales bacterium | reverse complement strand
CTTTGTCAGCTTTGTCAGTATTGTCAGTATTGTCAGCATTTCCCGCGATCTCGTTAACATTATAGTCCGGAGTCTCGATGACCTCTCCGGTTCCGAAATTCTCGGCATTATGCTTATGTCTTGATCTGTTAAGGAGTCTTAAGATCATATCAACGCTTCCGTCGATGCCGTAGCTTGAAGAATTTATGCAAAAATCATAATTTTGTATAAAGCCCCATCTGTGACCTGTATAGAAGCGGTAATCCTTCCTGCTCTCCTTATCCTTTTTTACGAGCATTTTCCTTACTGCTTTTTCGGTCATTCCCGTGGTGATCATGGTCCTTTTTACTCTCACATCAAAAGAGGTTGTAATAAAAATGCTGACATGCGGAATGCCTGCGTTTGTAAGTATCTGGTCAGCATACCGGCCCATGATGACAAAGTCTTCATTTTTCGCAAGATCTACCAGAAATCCGCTCTGGTTAAAGAAGATCGCATCCTTCTCGGAAAGTCCGTGGAACTGTACAAATTTATGCCACTTATCCTTTAATGTTCCATAGTCGGGGTCCTCAGGAACATACGCACTGGCCAGCCTGTTTCTCGTTGCCTCGAGGATCTCCTGGTCATAATAGTTGATCCTCAGCGCATCCGCAAGTGCAAAGCCTATCTCACAGCCCGCGCTTCCATAGGAGCGGCCTATACATATAATAAGATGGTCATTCTCACCAAAACGGTTATCCAGATAAAGCGCATTGAGCGCAGCAGATCTTTCGCTGAGAATGTCTCCCTGTCCAAAGCTGTTCGGAAGCTCAAGTACTTCCTTAAGAAGCTTATTGTACTCTATCAGCACAGACTTTCTTATCTGCTCATTTTCTATGGTCCTCGCCATGTTTGAAATAAGAGCCAGCTCATGTCTTACGATATCAGATCTTTCTCTTGAAGAAAGATCTCTCTTTATACGTTCCACAGTCTGATCGCCAAGCAAAAATACTCGTCCGAGCTCTGACTCCAGTTCATTGTAGACTCTGGTATCAAGGTCATATATACGCTTTGCCAGATTTCTTAAGTCGGCATCGGTTACAATTTTCTTCTCAGAGTTTTCCATATTGACCAATTACCTCCTTACAGAAAAAATAAAACCGAATCCAGCAAAAATACCGGAATAAGTATGCACAGCGACCAGCCTATATATCCGAAAAATGACGGCATGCGGATACCGTTCTCATCCGATATCGACTTTACCATAAAGTTTGGAGCATTTCCGATATAAGTATTCGCACCCATAAAGACAGCTCCTGCCGAAACAGCCATAAGGACCTTCTGCGGAACGATTCCGAGGCTCGTCTGTATACCTGCTGCCGCCCCCTGTGCTCCGGCCATGGTGAGAAATACCAGATACGTAGGCGTATTATCGAGACAGCTCGAAAGTGAGCCTGTCATCCAGAACATCTTAAATGCAGAGAGCTCATTCATGCTTTGGCTGACCTCGCGAAGTATTACGAGTGCCGGCTGCATGGTGATGAAGATACCGATAAAGAGTACTGCGACCTCTTCTATCGCATTCCAGGTGAAGTGGTTCTTTCTCCTGATTTTCTTAGGTGTGGTCTTAAACGATGCCCATGCCGCCATAAGGATGATCACACACTCAATGATGGCGGTCCAGGTAAGTGTGACCTCACCGAAAATATGTATGCCCGCCGTAGTTCCGTCGGCATTCTGAAAAATCGGAAGCTTCGGAAGCACTCCGCTTAAGATAACAGCGATGACTATCATCACCATAAATATAATGTTGTGCGCTCCCCTGAGCCTTGCAACCACGCCTGCCTTGCTGATATCCGGCCTGTAGCCAAGAGTGATATCTGTGTGGTAGGCCTTCCTGTCTATGAAGTAAAAAACTGTGAGCAGCACAGCTGCATTAAGTAAAAAGAGCGGCAGAAGATGCAGGCTCCAGGTAAAGCCAACTCCCCTCGAAAAGCCCATAAGCAAAGGCGGATCGCCTATAGGCGTAAGGCAGCCTCCGATATTTGATACGAGGAAAATAAAGAAGATCATGATATGTCTTTTTCTCTTTCTCCAGGCATTCATCTGAATAACAGGACGCACCAT
>JAUNNP010000141.1:0-2150 GCA_030531385.1 Eubacteriales bacterium | reverse complement strand
GCCTGCATGGAAATATCGCTTGATATTCCAAAAAGCGAGCATGCCATAGGAATAAGAAGGAGCGATCCTCCCGCAACTCCGGATGCTCCGCAGGCACTTAAGGTGGCGATCACACTGAGAAGTACGGCCGAAGTGAAATCGACATGTATGCCCAAAGTATTTGCCACTGCCAATGTCATAACCGTTATGGTTACGGCAGCCCCGTCCATGTTGATGGTAGCTCCAAGCGGGATAGATACCGAATAGAAGTCCTTTTCAAGTCCGAGTCTCTCGCAAAGCTGCATATTTATAGGCACATTCGCGGCAGAGCTCCTTGTAAAGAATGCTGTGATACCACTCTCCTTCAGACAGGTAAATACCAGCGGATAAGGATTTCTCTTAAGAGCTATCGCCATAATAAGCGGATCTGCGACCAGAGCCACGAATATCATGCAGCCCACAAGCACCGCAAGCAGTCTGCCATAGTCCATAAAGATACCCATTCCGTTTTCGGATACCGTTTCAAACACTATTCCGCAGATACCGAACGGAGCGAACTGTATCACCCATCTTACCGCACAGGACGCCATATCGGAAAAATCCGATATCACGACCCTTGTTTCCTTTTGACCGTATATTCTGAGTGCCGTTCCGAAAATCACCGCCCAGAACAGGATACCTATATAGTTGGCATTTGCGATGGCCATAACAGGGTTGCTTACCATGTTGCTGATAAGATTGGTCAGGACCTCGCCTATGCCTCCCGGCGGTTCAGTAGAGATATCTCCGGTAACGAGGGTCATGGTCACGGGGAACATAAAGCTTGCCGCCACCGAAACCACCGCAGCTACAAGCGTACTTATAATATATAAAAATATTACAGTGCGGAACCGCTTGCCTATACCGCCTCCGGCATTTGCCAGTGCACTCATGACAAGAACAAATACAAGCACCGGCGCAACGCCCTTAAGCGCTCCGATAAATACTGTGCCAAGTATCTTGACTGCTGACAGCTGAGGTACTGCAAGACCTAACACGGTACCTATGGCCATTCCTATTAAGATCCTAAGTACCAGACTTAATTCATGCCACTTTTTCAAAATTTCCTTCATAAAACAGGTCCCCCTTTTCCGCCAACTGATATTATTTTTCGGTAAGATCCAGAATACTGCATACAGCCGGTACTCCGGCAGGCGCATCCTTGTATCTTTCACGTATGCCCTTCTCGATTTCCTTTACATACCCCGGTGCCGAGATAATGATCACATCCACAGGATCCTTAAGATACTCATCGGGTGAAACTATCCGAAGGTGCGAAGCCGGTGCGTACTTTCCCTGCTTCTTTACTGAAGAATCAATGATGTACTTAACATTATCCTTTATCTCAGTCGTCGCCGCTATCGTAAAGCCCTGGTGCCCGGCGCCCCAGAGGGCAGCGCTGCGGCCTTCCAGCTTTAACCGCTTCATATACGCCGAGATCCCTGCACTCATGCGGCGATAATCCTCCGCAAGCACACTGATATCAGAACGCCCGGCATTGTCCGCTGATGCTGCAAATGCGGGGACTCCGGAACTTTTCCTTACAACAACGCGCAGTGTATCCCCGATACCTATAAATTCCTTTTCAAGTACCTCAAAGCCGCAGAGCCCGCAAAGCTTTGTAAGAGAGTTCATATCGTAGTTTGCGATATGATCCCTTATCAGCTCATAATACCGTCCCTCTCCGATAATATACTCAAAGGAAGGAACAGTAATAAGGCCAATGCCATCGTCCGCAAGGTTACGCCTGAGGCACCTCAGCATGCTCACGGGATCCGGCTGGTGCTCTAAGAAATTGAAGGACAAGAATACATCAAAGGGTGCTCCCGGTATATCCATATCCTCCCTGTCAGGGAAAAGCTGCATGAGATGCCCTTCCGGAAGCTCAAGCTTTTCTCTCGTTTCCTTAAGGCCCTCCGCACTGTTTTCCATGCCGTAGATATCGGCGTCAAACTCCGAAAGGACCCTTAAGAAATCCCCGTTTGACGATCCGCACTCGAGCCATTTCCCACCGGCTTTGCCATATTTTTCAATAAGCAGTCTGTAATCGTCCCTTCTGAGGTTTTTCATAGTCTCCGAAAGTCCGACCACGCGTATGGCATCCTTATAATACGGAACCGGCTCACAGTCAA
>JAUNNP010000140.1 GCA_030531385.1 Eubacteriales bacterium | reverse complement strand
GAAGCCGGCGCCCGGAGTACCTACGACCTGGATCTCGTTAAGCATATAATCAAAGAACTCCCATGACTCCATTCCCTTAGGGCACTCGAACCAGATATATGGTGAGTTGATGCCGCCGAAGAAGGTGATGCCGAGCTCGCTCATGGTATCGGCGATAAGCCTTGCATTTCTCTTATAATAGTTAAGGTTCTCTGCGCAGGCCTTGATGCCCTCGTCTGAGAATACGACCTCAGCGCCCTTCTGTACCACATATGAGGTGCCGTTGAACTTGGTGCTCTGGCGTCTTGCCCACATATTGTTAAGAGACATCTCTGTTCCGTCTGAAGCCTTGAAAACAAGCTCTGTCGGAACGATGGTATATCCGCAGCGGGTTCCGGTGAAGCCTGCTGTCTTTGAAAGTGAGCAGAACTCGATAGCGCACTTTCTCGCGCCCTCTACCTCATAGATGCTGCGCGGAAGCTCAGGATCTGTTACAAATGCTTCATAAGCTGAGTCAAAGAGGATAACTGCCTCGTTCGCGATCGCGTAGTCTACCCACTCCTTGAGCTGAGCCTTGTTGTAGCATGCGCCTGTCGGGTTGTTTGGTGAGCAGATGTAGATAAGGTCTGCATGCATGCTCTTATCAGGCATAGGAAGGAAGCCGTTCTCCTTGGTTCCGGAGATATAGGTCACTTCTCTTCCGCACATGATATTTGTGTCAACATATACAGGATAAACCGGATCCGGGCAAAGGATAACATTGCCGCTTCCGAAAATATCTGTGATATTTGCAGTATCGCTCTTTGCTCCGTCCGATACGAAAACAGCCTCTACATCGACATCAACGCCGTTCTTCTTATAATACCCGGCGATAGCCTTTCTTGTCTCCTCATATCCCTGCTCAGGACCATAGCCGCGGAAGGTCTCAGCCTTAGCCTGTGCGTCAACACCTGCATGGAGTCCCTTTATTACCTCAGGAGCAAGAGGAAGTGTAACATCTCCGATTCCGAGACGGATGAGCTTCTTTCCAAGCTCCGGATTCTTTGCGCAGTAATCTTCGATCCTATGTCTGATATCGGCAAAAAGATAGTTGGCCTTGAGATTTAAGTAGTTTTCATTAAGCTTTGGCATATTTTCCCTCCGGTTTTATTCTGATGATACTAGGGTCAAAAGGTCAGAATCCAGATTGGGTGCTTGCACACAAGATGGATTTTGAACTTGGGACCCGAACAACATGAGCAATGTGCGCAATTTTCTATGGAAAATTGTGCGTAAATTGCGAATGTTGACGATTGCGGGAGTACGAAGTACGAAGCAATCGGGTATCATCAACATCATGATCTAAGTTCAATGTTCATGGAGTTAAGTCCATTAAGTATCTTGTTCATTACAGAATTGATCTCATCATCTGTAAGAGTGTGGTCCTTCGCGCGAAGCTGAAGCTTATAAGCCATGGACTTATAGCCCGCCTTTACCTGGATGCCCTCATAGATATCAAAGAGATTTACGCTCTCTAAAAGCTTTCCGCTTCTCTGGATGAGCATAGCCTCTATATCCCCTGCGCATACAGCCTTCGGAACCAGCATTGACAGATCTCTGGTTACGGATGGGAAGCGCGCAACGCCCTCATATACGCGGTCGAAGTTTGCAAGCTCAGTGACCACCGGCATGTCAAGCACGGCAACGTATACTCTTACACCTGACTTGATGCCATAGTTCTCAGATACAGTAGGATGAACTTCACCGATGTATCCGACAAGCTTCTTATCATAGTAAATATCGGCTTTGCGGCCCGGATGCAGGTAAGGTCTGTCGCAGTCAGCATTTAAAGTATAACGCTTAGTCATGCCGAGCTTTGCGAAGATATCCTCTACCGCGCCCTTCATTACGAAGAAGTCCATATCAGCGCCGTAGCCCGCAAGAGTAAGCTGCTCTCTCTCATCGGGAAGCTCGGTAAGCGGCAGGCTCTTTGGAACATAAATATTTGCCAGGTCATAAAGCCATACGTTCTCGTTCCTGTGATTATAGTTAAAGCTGATGCAGGTCAGCATTGCGTTAAGCGGCTGGGTACGCATGATCGAGAAGTCCTCACCGAGAGGATTGTTTATCACGATGCACTTCCTGAGCTCGCTGTCCTCAGGAATGTTCAGGAGCTCAAAGGCCTTCGGACTCTCAAACGCATAAGTCATGATGTGATCGAAGCCTGAAAGCTCCGCGATATTTCTTACCTTCTCATCGATCCTGAGCTTGTATGAAAGCTTACCTGTCGTAGACTCGCCCACGGGAAGCGTGTCCATGATTTTGTCATAGCCATGGAATCTTAATACCTCCTCCGCAAGGTCGCAGGTAGCAAAAAGGTCTCTTCTGAAGGACGGGATGATAATGCTGCCGCTCTCCGCATCGTACTGAAGCTCGATCTTCTTAAAGATATCAAGCATCATCTCCTTGCTGAGGTCGGTTCCGAGCAGGTCATTGATCCTGTCAGGCTCGAACTTGATCGTAACTCCCGTCTCAGGATGCGGATAAATGTCGATGGTGCCTCCTACTACTTCGCCGCAGCCAAGCTCCTCAACGAGCTCGCACGCACGGTCAACAGAAGCGAGCGCACTTGCGGGATCGAGGCCCTTCTCGAAAATAGAGGAAGCATCCGTGCGGAGCCCTGCTTTCTTTGCCGAAAGTCTTACATTCACTCCGTCAAAGTTTGCGCCCTCGAATACAACGGTATGAACCGCCTCTGTGATCTTTGAGTTCTCGCCGCCCATTACGCCGGCAATGCCGACAGGCTTTACGCCGTCATTGATCATAAGGACTGTTGAATCAACATTTCTTATCTGTCCGTCAAGAGTCTGGAAGGTATCTCCGTCGTTTGCGCACTTAACTACGATCTCGTGCCCCTCTAAGGTGTCATAGTCGAAGGCGTGCATAGGCTGACCGTACTCGAGCATTACAAAGTTCGTGATATCAACGAGGTTGTTGATAGGTCTGATGCCTGCGTTTCTGAGTCTCTTCTGCATCCACTCAGGTGACGGAGCGAACTTGATATTCTTTACCATTCTCGCGCAGTATCTCGGGCAGAGCCTCTCGTCCTCAACTCTTACCTTGAGATAATCATTGATGTCCTCGTTGTTTCCTGTCTTCTTGGGAGTCTTAAGCACGAACTCCTTATCGAATACAGCAGCTGCCTCGCGGGCAATGCCGATGACCGAATAGCAGTCAACACGGTTCGAGGTTATCTCGTACTCGATGACTGTGTCATCCATGCCGAGCGCGTAAGCTGCGGAATCACCCGGCTTAAGGTCAAGCTCCTTTATAAGAGCCTCATCAAAGATGTAAATGCCGAGCTCGGGAGCAAGCGGATACGCGTTGTGGTCTGAGCCAAGCTCCTCTATCGAGCACATCATGCCGTAAGAGGTAACTCCGCGGAGCTTGCCTGTCTTTATCTTAACGCCGTCCTCAGGCATTGGGCCGCCGTCATGGCCGCCTGCCACCTTGCCGCCGTCAAGGACCACAGGAACATAAGCGCCAACGATCTCAGGTGTGATATTCGGAGCACCTGTTACGATCTGAACATCTCCGTTGTCATCAACGCCGTCGGCTCTTGCGCCGCCTACATTTACCCTGCAGACAACGAGCTTTTCGGCATCGGGATGTTTCTCCACTGAAAGGAGCTTTCCGACTACTACCTTTTCAATATTTTTGTCAAGTACCCTGGCTGTTTCGACCTTGGTACCTGTAAGTGTCATTCTGTCTGCATATTCCTCGGCAGTGCAGTCAAGGCCGGGAACATAATCCTTTATCCAAGAAAGTGGTGTATTCATCTCTTACCTCCCGATCAGAACTGCTTAAGGAATCTTGCATCATTCTCATAAAGAAGACGCATGTCATCGATCTCATACTTAAGGATGGCGATACGCTCCAAGCCCACGCCAAAAGCAAAGCCGGTGTATTCATTCGGATCTATGCCGCACATCTCAAGAACATGAGGATGAACCATACCGCATCCGAGGATCTCGATCCAGCCCTCGCCCTTACAGAAGCGGCAGCCCTTTCCGCCGCACTTAAAGCAGCTTACATCGACCTCAGCTGAGGGCTCAGTAAACTGGAAATGATGGGGGCGGAAACGTGTCTGTGTATTCTCTCCGAACATCTCCTTCGCAAACTCTGTAAGAGTTCCCTTAAGGTCTGTCATGGTAATGTGCCTGTCAACAACAAGTCCCTCGATCTGATGGAAGGATGGGCTGTGGGTCGCGTCTATGCTGTCTGAACGGAAAACTCGTCCCGGAGCGATCATTCGGATAGGGAGCTTACCCTGCTCCATAACTCTTGCCTGTACAGGTGAGGTCTGGCTGCGGAGAAGGATCTCATCGGTAATGTAGAAGGTATCCTGCTCATCTCTTGCCGGATGTCCCTCAGGAATGTTGAGCTTTGTAAAGTTGTACTCCTGATACTCTACCTCAGGTCCCTCTACAACATCATAGCCCATTCCGATAAAGATGCGCTCTACCTCATCGAGAGCGATCTGGTTCGGATGACCGTGTCCGATCTTCTTCTTAACTGCAGGAAGTGTAACATCGATTTTTTCCTGAGCAAGCTTTTCC
>JAUNNP010000139.1 GCA_030531385.1 Eubacteriales bacterium | reverse complement strand
CAGGAGCAACATGCAGGAGCAACAATGAGGGTGTCAAAAGAACCGTCCCCTTGACACCCCCCTTGACACGCCCGCATGGCACGCCGCGGCACGGGACCTGGAACTAGAAAAGCCGCACTACTGACTATGGGCAAAACCCAAAATCAATAGTGCGGCTTGTTAGTTGATCTAAACCGTCAGATCACGCGGTCACTTAGCTTATCTCTGTACGTTGAATGCCATCGGACCCGGATAAACTGCTGCGTCGCCAAGCTCTTCCTCAATGCGGAGAAGCTGGTTGTACTTAGCAACACGCTCTGATCTTGAAGGAGCACCTGTCTTGATCTGGCATGTGTTAAGAGCTACAGCGAGGTCAGCGATAGTTGTATCAGCTGTCTCACCTGAACGGTGTGATGTAACTGCTGTGTAGCCTGCCTTGTGAGCCATCTTGATAGCCTCAAGAGTCTCTGATACAGAACCGATCTGGTTAAGCTTGATAAGGATAGAGTTGCCTGCGCCAAGTGAGATACCCTTTGCAAGACGCTCTGTGTTTGTAACGAAGAGGTCATCACCTACGAGCTGTACCTTGTCGCCAAGCTCAGCTGTAAGCTTCTTCCAACCCTCCCAGTCTTCCTCATCGAGACCATCCTCGATAGAGATGATAGGATACTTCTCAATAAGACCCTTCCAGTGAGCGATAAGCTCATCAGAAGTATAAACTGTACCTGCCTTAGGAAGCTTGTAAACGCCGACCTTGTCTGTCTTCCACTCAGAAGAAGCAGCGTCCATAGCGATCTTGAAGTCCTTGCCCGGCTCATAGCCTGCCTTCTTAACAGCCTCAAGAATAGTCTCGATAGCCTCGTCATCTGACTTAAGAGCAGGAGCGAAACCACCCTCATCACCTACAGAAGTAGCAAGACCTCTTGACTTAAGGATAGCAGCGAGTGCGTGGAATACCTCTGCGCACCATCTGAGAGCCTCCTTGAAGGTAGGAGCACCAACAGGCATGATCATGAACTCCTGAACATCAAGACCTGATGAAAGAGCATGGCAGCCGCCATTAACGATGTTCATCATAGGAACAGGAAGTCTGTTTCCGTTAACGCCGCCAAGGAATCTGTAAAGCGGAATGTCAAGAGCGATAGCTGCTGCTCTTGCTGCTGCGATAGAAACAGCAAGGATAGCATTAGCGCCGAAGTTGTCCTTATTCTTTGTTCCGTCAGCGTCGATCATAGCCTTGTCGATAGCATATGTGTCGGAAGCATCCATACCAACAAGAACCTCATTGATAGGTCCGTTGATGTTGTCAACTGCCTTTGTAACGCCCTTGCCAAGGTATCTGCTCTTGTCGCCGTCACGAAGCTCAAGTGCCTCGAAAACGCCTGTAGAAGCGCCTGAAGGTGCTGCACCGCGGCCTACTGTACCATCAATAAGATAAACTTCAGCCTCAACTGTTGGATTTCCTCTTGAGTCGAGGATCTCTCTACCGATAACTTTCTCAATCTCTAAATACATAATTTTCCCCTTTTTTAAATAAAGATTTAAATTATTTTACAAAAATTAGCCTAGTAAAGTATGCCTTAATTATCAGTCAATGTCAATACTTCAAAGCGCCGAAGGAATGCCGCCGGATGGCAAAATTACTGTGCAAAATTAAAGATAAGACCGGAAAAAGCTTCCGGTCTTATTAAGTGAAACTGTCTTACTTATTCATAAATAAAGTAATGTACTTCGAAACGACCTCCTTCACCCAGTCCTTTTGGTTAAGGGCAAGTACCGAAAGGTGAGGAGACTTTGCTGCCAGCATTTCCTTGGTATGAGCCATTACATACTCTGAGATCTCAGTGTTGACATTGATCTTGGTAATACCATTTGCAATGCACGCGAGGATCTTATCCTCGGGAGTGCCGCTTCCGCCATGGAGTACGAGAGGACCGCCGACCGCAGCATTGATATCCTTAAGAATGTCAACGCGGATGTTGGGTGTGCCCTTATACATACCGTGAACGGTTCCGATGGAAACTGCAAGAGCATCAACGCCTGAGTCTCTGACGAACTCAGCAGCGAGTGACGGATCTGTGTATACCTCACGGTCATCAGCAGAACCCTCGTGAGACTGTGCGCCGGCAGCGAGGCTGCCAAGCTCTGCCTCAACGCTTACACCGCAGGCGTGGGCGATGTCGCAGATATCCTTTGTGTTCTTGACATTCTCCTCAAAGGGAAGCTTGGAGCCGTCATACATGACGGAACCGAAGCCTGCTCTTATAGCTCTTACGATGACATCCTTATCCTCACAGTGGTCGAGGTGGAGGCATACAGGCTGGTCTGACTTCTCTGCAAGATTCTTAGTGAGAACAGCAGCGGTATCAAGATCCATGTTTGTAAGATATTTTGCGCCGAATGAAGCGATAACAGGACGGCTGAGAGCCTGACCGGCCTCGATGATCCCCTTTAAGGTCTCGAAATGATACCAGTTGAAGGAACCGATCGCGCTGTGATCCTTGTACGCGTCATTAAGCATCTGATCAAAGTTAGTAAACATAAGATATTACTTTCTCTCAACTGTAACCTGAGCGAGCTTCTCGAAATATGTTACGTAGCTTGCCTGATCGTCCATGATATGTCCGTCGACCTTAAGTGCCTGCATGATCTCATAGAGCTGAGCTGTATAAGGAACAGGGCAGTCGATAGCGTGAGCTGTCTTAAGAACGTTTGTGATGTCCTTATGATTGACCTTAAGAGTTCCGCCCGGCTTAAAGTTGCGGTCTGCCATCATTGGAAGCTTAGCGTCGAGAACGCAGCTGCCTGCAAGTCCGCCGCGGATCGCTTCATAAACCATGATAGGATCTGCACCTGCCTTAGCTGCAAATGTAAATGCCTCACCGACGATGGCGATGTTGTTGTTAACGATGATCTGGTTAACGAGCTTTGTGATAGAACCGTTGCCTGAAGGACCAACGAGAAGAGCTGATGAGCTGAAAGCATCAAATACAGGCTTTACAACATCGAAAGCGTCCTTATCGCCGCCTACCATGGTAGCAAGTGTTCCGTCGATAGCCTTAGGCTCGCCGCCTGAAACAGGAGCATCAAGGAACTTAAGACCCTTTTCAGCTGCAAGCTTGTAGCACTCCTGAGACTCTGTAGCTGTAACTGAGCTTAAGTCAACAAGGATAGTTCCGGGCTTTGCTGTTGAAGCAACACCATCCTCACCGAAGAAGATAGACTTTGAAATAGCGCCTGTAGGAACCATGACCATAACGACGTCACAGGTCGCACCCATCTCTGCGTATGAAGCTCTTGTAGCTCCAAGACCCTCAAACTCCTTAATTACGTTCTCCTCAAGGGCATAAACCGAAAGATCAAAACCGGCCTTAAGGATGTTCTTGCACATTGGGCTGCCCATGATACCAAGTCCGACGAAACCAACTTTCATTTTTTTTTGTTTCCTTTCTTTTTAATAAATGGTTTAGGTGCCAAAAGTATGATAATCGTATTATACCAAAAAAAAACCAAAAAACATCACCAAAAGAAGCAAATATTTGTTGATTTATTTATAAATAAGGCAAAAAAATTTCAAAGCATTGATTATTCATGCATTTCTTGACGGAAAATAAATTGAACATTGCGGTCTGATTTGTTTTAATAAAAATGGGTTTTTGCCGCAAATGGCCGGATTTTTGCCGCTGTTTGGACAAGGGCCATGTTAGAGCGCAAATCAATACAACAAGGCAGATCAGTAAATTGAATACATCAGACAAGGGAAATAAAAAACGCCGGCTTGGGTTTATTCTGATAGCCGCAGGCGTCATCCTGGCAGCCGTTGTCATTGGCATCAATCTGATAGACTACGCGCAAAACCGCAGCGAGATAGATAAGTTCAGAAAACGGGCCGGGGCCGCGGCAGTTGAAGCTGCCACAGATAATGGCGGAAAGATAAGTGCGGGAAATGCTGAGGGCGGTGACGGCACCGATAAGGCGGAAACAAAAGACGGCGAAGAGGAAAAATATTATATTGAACCTCCGCATACCGAATATGCGGAAAATGAAACGATCGGGATCATTTCCATACCGAAGATAGACCTTGAGGACATTATTAAGGAAGGCACGGGAAACAGGATGCTGAAAAAAGCTGTGGGACATTTCACAGGAACGGCGAACCCCGGCTGCCGCGGAAACTGCTGCATAGCAGGCCACAGGAACTATACCTTCGGAAGGCACTTTAACAGGCTTGATGAGCTTGAAAAGGGAGATGAGATCATTATCACCACGGACACGGGAGAGTACACCTACATAGTGCAGAACCTGATGATCGTAGAGCCCGATCAGGCGGAGGTGCTTGACGAAAAGAAGGGGCATGAGCTGACGCTCGTGACCTGCACACCGCTTTACATAGCGTCACACAGACTGATAATAAGGGCCGAACAAAAGCCTGACAGAAAGGAAAGGTAATTTTTGTGAACAGGTTATTTGGAAAAAGGGCATTTAAAAGAGCGATGAGAAGAAGACTTGCGGGCTTTATGGCAGCGGTGCTTATGTTTACCACTGTCGGTAGCAGCATGACCGTTTTTGCTGACAGTGATATTTCCGATATTTTGGTGTCAGCGGAGAGCCCGGAGAGCAGCTCTGACAGCGTTGAAACTGCAGATGCGGCGGAGACCGAGGCAGAGGCTGAAGCAGAGACTGAGGCGGAGACC
>JAUNNP010000138.1:2838-4727 GCA_030531385.1 Eubacteriales bacterium | reverse complement strand
AAAACCCCACGGACAAAAGTCACCGCGCCAAATGCGTAGCGGACAAAGCATTCACTGCGCCAAATGCCTGCGCACGTGGGCCTCGATAACGAAAAACACCTTGAGGGCAGACATCATGCAGATGATGCCGAGCGCGATCGCGATCGCAAGCATGAGAGTGTAGATGCCCGAGCTTCCAAAGGCCGTCCAGTTAGAGGACACGGCGTGGTAAAGAGTAAGATAAAGCGAGCCCCCGGGGAGCAAGGGAATCATGCCTATAACTAAAAATGCTGTGGCCGGAGCCTTCTGTGCTCTGGCCATTATTTCTGCAAAGAGAGCAAGGCCTGCGGAGGCAAGTATGTAGGCATAAAAATCCGAGAGTCCGAACCTGATGGTGAACAACAGATAAAGTCCCCAGGAAATGAAGCCGCTGACCGTTGCAGAAATAATCCTGCCGCCTCTTACATTAAAAATGAGAGCGAAACCGGCAGAACCGGCACAGGCTGATATAAGCTGAATTACATGTGCAGACATTTCCGGCCCTCCTTAAATTACAGCTGAAAAAAGTGAACCGGCAAGTATGAAGCCGAGCGCTATGATCATGGCAAGGAGCGAGGCCTCAATAGTACGGGTAAGTCCGGTGATGGTATCCCCGGCAAACATATCACGAAGTCCGTTGGTAAAGGAAAGTCCCGGGATAAGCACCATGATGTTACCGATAGAGATGCGGTCGAACGAATCTCCGAAGCCTGCGTGTACAAAAAGATAGGCCAGCACGCCTCCGAAAAGAGATATTACAAAGCTGCCTATAAACTTGTTGATATCAAAGTAATTTACAAAATGCTCAAAGATGCATATAAGTCCGCCTATGACTGCGGCAGAAAATGCATCTAGAACGGTGCCGCCGAAAAAGACGGAAAATGACGATGAAACGATAGCATAGAAGATAATGCGGTACTTCCAGTTATATTCATGATCGCGCTCTATTTTCGCGATCCTGCCGCGAAGCTCTGCTGCGTTAAGTGCCTCAGTCGTTCCTGCCTTGGAAACGATCTCTCTTGAAAGTGCGTTAAGCTGCTCGATACGTGTGAGATTATAGGACATGCTCCGTACACGGCGCGTCTGCGTGATAGGAGGGCGGTCGTCAAAGTAGATAGATACGATTATGGCAGAGGTTATGGAAAATACCTCGGTGTGAGTTGCTCCGAGAGACGTGCACATGCGTCTTATGCTGTCCTCAACTCTCGAAACATCGGAACCGCTCATAAGCATAAGCTCACCTATACTGACGATCTGTTCAGCCATTCGTTCAATTTGATAATCTTCCCGCATATACATTTGCAGTACGAGCTCCTTATGTAATTAGACTGCCACCTTGCAGTACTTTGGAAACGGGCATTTTCATTCCCGCGATACCTTCATTATACCTTGATTATTAAAAAGAGCACACATGTATTATACCTTGATTATTAAAAAGAACACACCTGTTTTTTGCTGTTCTTTTGTGATGCGGATATGCGGAGATGTATTCAAAATGTAATACAGAAACAACACAAAAAGATGTCAGAATGTAATGCGCAATGACAGCACTTTGTGATATATAAAACCCCTATTTATTAGTGTATAAAGAATACAGATGTAATAAATACAAAGGGGGAAAGCATAAGATGAATGACAATCCTTTGATAATCAAAAAACGCGGAGAGGATGGCAGCACGAGCATATCGTTAAGAATAAAAGACAATACTCTTATTGCTCTTGACAGGCTTTGCAAGGAGTGCAACTATTCCAGAAATGAGCTGATAAATGTTATTCTGAAGTATGGCATAGATAACCTTAAGGTAGTTGAAAACAGCAAAGAAAAAAAAGAGTAAAAGAATAAAGAGTATTTGCTAAATATGAATCAAATA
>JAUNNP010000138.1:0-2828 GCA_030531385.1 Eubacteriales bacterium | reverse complement strand
GTAAAATCAGCTCTTTTATTAGTGTGCGGTAAAATCAGAAGATTAAATTAAGTATCAGCACGACAAGGCAGCAGCCTATCTCGCATACGAAGAGGTTTCCGTGAAACCACGCGAGCAGTATTCCCACTGCAAATGCTGCCGTTCCGAAGGCTGTGTTTGAGGTCGACTGCGCGATAGCCGGAAAGGTCATGAGCGCAAGCGTGACATAGGGAACGTAATAAAGAAAGGATTTAACAAAGCGGTTTGTTATCTGCTTTCTCAAAAGTGTGACAGGCAGGACTCTGATGGCATAGGTCACTGCAAACATTATAAATATATAAAGATAAGCATTCTGCTTCATGAATCAGACCTCCTCGACCGGGAAAAGCACAGCGATTACCGACGCGATGATTAGAGTAAGTATCATTACCCTTGTTCCTGATGAAAATGATGAGATCACAGGAAGCACTGTGCCAAGAAGGCTGGAGGCAAAGCTTACGAGAACCGCAAAAAGAACGTGCTTATCCTTTTTTCCGGGCGGGATGATTATCGCGAGGAACATTCCAAATATCGCCACGTTGAGAGACTGCGAAAGTATCTCCGGAAGTATGTCTCCTGCAATGACTCCGATATAAGTGCCGATGGCCCAACCCGGCACAGCAGTGCAGATCGCGGCATACATATAGGAGGGCTTAAGATACCCGGGTGTCATTATGCCGAGTCCGAAGATTTCATCGGTAAGTCCGAAGCCGATAATGAGCCTCTGAAGAAGGGTGGCGTCAGGCGCGAACCTCTGGCTGAAGGCACAGCTCATAAGAATGTAGCGCATGTTGGATATAAGTATCATGATTGCAAGACTTAAATAGCCTGCATTTTCAGAATAAAGAAGGACGCCTGCATACTCGCCGGAGGACGATACGCTCGTAAGGCTCATTAAAAAGCCTTGGAAGGCGGTAAAGCCGGCACTGCCTGCGGTTATTCCCAGAGAAAAGGCAACCGCCGCATATCCTAAGAAAACAGGAAATGCGTCCTTTATGCCTTTTTTTACAGTCCAGGCAGCAGCAGGATCCCTGTAAGAGGTACTGTTGAAATTGACATTATTATTTTCTTGCACGATTTTATCTCCCCATTGAGCAAATCCGTGCAGCATTGTAACACTAAATAATGCTGTTGACAAGAAGTCACTTTAGTGTGATAATGCAATAGTGTGCTACCGTGATACCAAGGCATAAGAGCATGAAGCGCGGAGCAATCGTGTATCACGCATGTAAGAGATGTGATATAATAGCGGAAATGCTAATGAAACAAGGGGACCGGAAATGTATATCGATGAGTCTGTACTTAAAAACGAAGAAAAAATAGCCTTCAGCCTCAGGGCATTATATCAGAAGAGCGGCTATGTCCGTTATAAGATGAGCAAGTTTGAGGAATACGATTTTTATGCCGTAAACCGCGATTTCCTGGTTTCGGACAACATAATCACCTTTACCGATACCAATGGAAAGCTCATGGCACTTAAGCCTGATGTTACGCTGTCCATAGTCCGCGGCACAAAGGATACGCCCGGTAAGGTATCAAAGCTTTATTATGATGAGAATGTTTACAGAGTTTCAAGGAATTCGCATGGCTTTAAGGAGATAATGCAGGCAGGCATCGAGTGCATCGGTGATCTCAGTGACAGGGACATCTGCGAGGTAGTGCTGCTCGCGGCAAAGAGCCTTAAGCTTATTTCCGATGAGAGCGTTCTTAAGGTATCACACCAGGGAGTCGTTTCAGGCCTGCTTGATGAGATAGGACTTTACGGTGAGGAACGCCGGATGGCATTAAAGTTCATCGGAGAAAAAAATCTGCATGAGCTCAGCGACCTTCTTAAGGCTGCGGGAGCAGATAATGAATATATGAAGAAGATAAAGGCAGTGTTTAATTTAAGCGGCACTGCCGCCAAGATCCTTCCGGAGCTTAAAAAGATAGGCTGCAGTCCGGATGAGACTGCTGAGCTTGAGACGCTTAATGAAGAGCTTGGCCGTGAGGGCTTTGGCAGCAGCCTCATCATAGATTTTTCTGTTGTCAATGACATGAACTACTATAACGGCATCGTGTTCAGAGGCTTCGTAAATGGTATACCTGCCGGAGTTCTTTCCGGAGGACAGTATGACAAGCTTCTTCTAAAGCTCGGAAGACGTTCGAGAGCTGTGGGATTTGCGGTATATACCGACCTGCTTGAGAGATTTGAAGTAAAGGAGCCTGCAAATGCTTAACATCGCGCTGCCAAAGGGCAGACTTGGAGAAAAGGTATACGATATATTTGAAAAATCAGGCTTTGAGTGCCCATCTATCCATGAGAAGAACAGGAAGCTGCTCTTTGAGAATAAGGAAAAGGAAGTCTGCTACTTCTGGGTAAAGCCGTCTGATGTTGCTATTTATGTTGAAAGAGGCGCTGCGGATATAGGTGTGGCAGGCAAGGATATCCTGTTAGAGTACGAGCCTGAGGTCTATGAACTTCTCGATCTTGGCATGGGAAAATGCTTCATGGCAGAGGCCGCAAAGAACGGCTATAAGGACCAGACCGACAGGACTCTTAAGGTGGCTACCAAATTTGAGAATATTGCAAGAAATTATTATGCTTCAATAGGCAGGGATATTGATATAATACACCTTAATGGTTCTATTGAGCTCGCGCCGATACTTGGTCTTTCCGATGTTATTGTCGATATCGTTGAGACCGGCACTACCTTAAAGGAAAATGATCTTTCCGTAAACGAAAAGATCGTTGATATCAGCGCAAGACTCATAGCAAACAAGGCATCCTACGAGTTCAAGAAGGAACAGATAAATAAAATAAGAAATGC
>JAUNNP010000137.1 GCA_030531385.1 Eubacteriales bacterium | reverse complement strand
ACCTCCATCTCACCGAAACGCTGTCCGCCGAACTGTGCCTTACCACCGAGCGGCTGCTGTGTAACAAGTGAGTAAGGACCTGTTGAACGTGCATGGATCTTATCATCAACAAGGTGGTGAAGCTTAAGGTAATGCATGTGTCCGACAGCAACAGGAGAATCAAAATACTCACCTGTACGTCCGTCTCTTAAGCGTACCTTTCCGTTTCTGCTGATAGGAACGCCCTTCCACAGGTTTCTGTGATCGAGATGATCATGGAGATACTCCATAACATCCGGCTTGAGGACTTCTTTATATTTGCCCTCAAATGTCTCCCATGACTCATTTACATAATCATTTGCCATCTCAAGACAATCCTGGATATCACGCTCGTTCGCACCCTCGAATATAGGTGTTGAAATATTGAATCCAAGTGCTCTTGCAGCAAGACTTAAGTGAAGCTCAAGTACCTGTCCGATGTTCATTCGTGAAGGAACGCCGAGCGGGTTGAGCACGATGTCGAGCGGACGTCCGTTTGGAAGATACGGCATATCCTCAACAGGAAGTACTCTTGAAACTACACCCTTGTTTCCGTGACGGCCGGCCATCTTGTCGCCAACACCGATCTTACGCTTCTGTGCGATGTAGATCCTTACTGATTTATTTACTCCCGGTGAAAGCTCATCGGAATTTTCTCTTGTGAATATCTTTGCGTCAACGACTACACCGTATGCTCCGTGAGGAACCTTGAGTGAAGTATCACGCACTTCTCTTGCCTTCTCTCCGAAGATAGCCCTGAGGAGTCTCTCCTCAGGAGTAAGCTCTGTTTCTCCCTTAGGAGTTACCTTGCCGACAAGAATGTCTCCGGCGCGTACCTCTGCGCCGATACGGATGATACCATTCTCATTGAGGTTCTTAAGTGCGTCATCGCCGACACCCGGAACATCCTTTGTGATCTCCTCCGGTCCGAGCTTTGTGTCTCTTGCTTCGCACTCATATTCCTCAATATGAACAGAGGTGTAAACATCATCCTGAACAAGTCTCTCTGAAAGAAGGACGGCATCCTCGTAGTTATAGCCCTCCCAGGTCATGAAGCCGATGAGCGGGTTCTTTCCGAGTGCGATCTCTCCCTTTGATGTTGAAGGGCCATCGGCGATAATATCGCCGGCCTTTACGATATCTCCGGTATTTACTATAGGTCTCTGGTTATAGCAGTTTGACTGGTTGGAACGCATAAACTTGGTAAGCTTATAAACGTCCTTGTCGCCTGTCTCCGGCTTTACCTCGATGCGGTCTGCCTGAACATGGGTAACAACACCGTCATGAAGGGCAACGACGCATACGCCTGAGTCCTTGGCTACCTTATCATCTATTCCTGTTCCGATAACAGCTGCCTCTGTCTTAAGAAGCGGCACTGCCTGACGCTGCATGTTCGAACCCATGAGGGCACGTGTCGGGTCATCGTTCTCAAGGAACGGGATCATGGAGGTAGCAACCGAAAGAAGCATCTTCGGAGATACATCCATCAGATCCACAGAGCTGCGGTTAAAGCTTGTGGTCTCCTCTCTGAAACGGCCCGAGACATTCTTATTGATGAAGTGTCCCTCGTCATCAAGAGGCTCGTTTGCCTGTGCAACTCTGTAATTATCCTCTTCATCGGCTGTCAGATAGATAATGTTCTCAGTCACTATCGGGTCTGCCGGATCAGCGCTCCTGTCAACAATGCGGTACGGAGCTTCGATGAAGCCGTACTGGTTGATGCGCGCATAAGATGCAAGTGAGTTGATAAGTCCGATGTTCGGTCCTTCAGGTGTCTCGATAGGGCACATACGTCCATAATGAGTATAGTGAACATCTCGAACCTCGAATCCCGCACGGTCTCTTGAAAGTCCTCCGGGACCAAGTGCTGAAAGACGACGCTTATGCGTAAGCTCTGAAAGAGGGTTATTCTGATCCATGAACTGGGAAAGCTGTGAGGAGCCAAAGAACTCCTTAACAGCTGCAGTTACAGGCTTGATATTAACGAGTGAGGTCGGAGTGATGTCATCGATATCCTGTGTTGACATACGCTCACGTACGACTCTCTCCATTCGACTTAAGCCGATACGGTACTGATTCTGAAGAAGCTCTCCAACGGCACGGATACGACGATTTCCGAGGTGGTCGATATCGTCTGAATTGCCGATGCCCTCTTCAAGATGCAGGTTATAGTTAATAGATGTAAGAATATCTTCCCTTGTGATGTGCTTGGGAATGAGCTCTGCGATATTTTTCTTTATCGCATTCTTTATCTCGTCCTCCGAAGCATCTCCAAGCTCGTCAAGGATGACCTTGAGCTTTGGATAGTAAACCAGCTCCTCGATCTCAAGCTCAGCAGGATCAAAGCTTACGAACTGACTTAAGTCGACCATTCTGTTGGAAAGCACCTTAACGTTGCGGCCCTCAGCATTCTCCGCATCAGTCCTTCCCTTTACCACAACAGAAATGATACCCGTATTCTGGATGCGGTCGCAGGTCTCTCTGTCAAGTGTGTCGCCTGCTGAAGCGATGATCTCGCCTGTCTCGGTATCAACGACATCCTCTGCAAGGACCTTGCCCGCAATACGGTTCTTTAAGCTGAGCTTCTTGTTGAACTTATATCTTCCAACGCGTGCAAGATCATATCTTCTTGCATCGAAGAACATGGAGTTGATAAGTGACTCAGCTGAGTCTACTGAAAGCGGCTCACCCGGTCTTATCTTTTTGTACAGCTCAAGAAGACCATCCTGATAATTCTCGGATGTATCCTTGGTCATGGTATCAAGAAGCTTTGGCTCCTCGCCGAAAAGCTCAATGATCTCTCTGTTCGTTCCGATACCAAGCGCTCTGATAAGCACGGTCACCGGCACCTTGCGGGTACGGTCAACTCTCGCAAAGAAAATGTTGTTTGAATCGGTCTCATACTCAAGCCATGCTCCTCTGTTTGGAATAACAGTGCAGGCATAGAGCTCCTTACCGATCTTGTCATGAGTTATATCATAATAAATGCCCGGGCTTCTTACGAGCTGGGATACGATAACGCGCTCTGCTCCGTTAATAACGAAAGAACCGGTGTCTGTCATTAAAGGAAGATCGCCCATGAAAATATCATGCTCGCTGATTTCATCCTTATCATTGTTGATCAGACGCACCTTTACCTTTAAAGGCGCCGCGTATGTTGCATCCCTTTCTTTACACTCTTCGATGGTATACTTTACCTCATCTCTGCAGAGGGTAAAGTCCATGAATTCCAGACTGAGATGACCGGCAAAGTCGGCAATCGGTGAAATGTCATCAAAAGCCTCCTTCAGTCCATCAGTGAGGAACCAGTTGTAAGAATTCTTCTGAATCTCGATCAGGTTGGGCATCTCCAGAACTTCCTTTGCCTCAGAGAAGTTCATTCTGGTGCCCTTACCGGCCTTGACCGTATGCATTCTGCTTCTATCCATAGATATTCTCCACCTCTTAAATAAACTAGACTTCAATTCCCACACACTATTGCATTTATTACCCAATAGTAGTAAGATAATTTAGCATTAAGGCACACACCGCCATAATAATGCAAATTTTAGACTAACACATGCTTTGTCAATCGTCAAGTATTCGCTTGAGTTTTTTTTTATTAAATGTTAAAATAGTAAATTATTCGCTTTAAGGAGTTTAATTATATGAGCCGCATTATAATTTCAGTTTTGATCATACTGCTTATCGTCGCTGTTATCGCGCTGGTCTTCCTGTACAGAGCCGGCATGAAGATGCAGGCAGAGCAGGCACAGTCACAGAAGATACTTGACATGTACGCCCAGACAACATCGATGCTTATCATAGATAAAAAGAAAATGAAGTTTAAGGAAGCTCCTTTCCCCAAGGAAGTGTACGAGCAGGCTCCTAAGCGTGCGAGGTTCATGAAGGTATATGTGGTAAAAGCCAAGATCGGACCAAAGATCTACAATCTCATGTGCGACAAGGACATTTATGAGGACCTTCCGGTAAAGACCACCATAAAGGCAAGGGTCAGCGGAATGTATCTCATGGAGATCCTCCAGGGAGCGCAGCCAAGCGAAAAGACGATCGCCAAGCGCAGAAAAGAAAAAGAAAAGGCAGCCAAGAAGGCAGCCAAAGACTGATTGGATACCGGATCATAAATTAAGGACGCATCGGATGACGCGTCCTTTTCTTATGTCTATGATTATGTCTCAAATCATGTCTGTGACCGCTCTCAGCTCTTATTCATATCTTTCAAATGCATTTTCGATAAGATCGGCGATAAGCTTCTGCTTTGATATACCGCGGTTCTCCCAGAGCATCGGATACATAGAAATAGCAGTAAAGCCCGGAAGCGTATTTATCTCATTGAAAACTATCTCCTTGTTGTCGACTACAAAGAAGTCCACGCGAGACAGCCCGTAGCCATCGAGTGCATTAAAGATAGCTCTCGCGTCATCTCTGATACCCTCGACCACAGCTTCAGGCAGATCCGGATCCAGCACTGTCTTTGAATCCGGGTTATTATACTTCGCATCGAAGTCGTAAAAGTCAGCAGCCGCGAGTATCTCTCCAACTCCGGAAGCATAGACCTTTTTATTTCCGCCGCCAAAGACCGCGCACTCAACCTCCCTGCCCTTAATAAACTCCTCTATAAGGATCTTACTGTCAAACTCAGCCGCCTTATAAAGAGCCGCCTCAAGCTCAGCAGCATTATGAGCCTTGGAAACTCCGCAGGAGGATCCGG
>JAUNNP010000019.1 GCA_030531385.1 Eubacteriales bacterium | reverse complement strand
CGTAGCTGTAACCGATATATTCCTCACTGCGGGACTTGAAGGTTGAGAATTCCATACCCTGCAGTAAAGAAGACCGTCCTCACCGAAGAATTCATTCTCATCCGGAGCAGACGGCATTTTCTCTTCCATGCCCGTAAGCAGTTTATCTATGATCTGACCGGCGCTTCCGTCAGCGCCTTCTTTACCGGAGCTCATAGGCTGTCCTCCTTGTCGTAGTTGTAATAGCTTTCGTGGCTGTAGGCGGCAGGCTTTGCCGCCGATTTTTCTCTTCTGGCCCAGCTGCGGATAGTGATGAGATGGCTTTTATAGGTTTTTCCGGTAGAAGCCATGTACTCGCTCAGCCGGTCGATCCGTGCCTGCCAGTCATGAGGGAACTCTGCCTGCAGCTTCGAAAGCTCCTCATCGGAAAGAAGAACATTCCGATACTCCCCGTATTGATGGCGGACGGCCTTCTTCCTTTCGTATTTGTTCTCTTCAGTACTTGTTTCATTAGTACTTGTTTGTGTGGGATTCTCCAATGCAGGCTCAGCCAATGTAGGAGAAACCTGCGTAGGATTTTCCAACGCAGGCTTCTCCGAATCAGGAAGTGCTGCCGTCGCCTGCGGATACTCGTAGATCACGTAATCGGCGCCCGCCAGAGTACCGTCCGCATTGCGCGAACGGTCTCTTTTGAGATAGCCGGCCTCCTCAAGCTCCCGCAGAGTGCTCATGATGCAATCGCGGCCCTCCTTGCAGACGGCCACAAGCCCCATGATGCTGTAATCCCAGGTATCGGGAAGACTCAGGCAGAAGCTGAGAAGGCCCTTGGCTTTCAGGGAAAGCTGCTTATCCCGCAGGTGGTAATTGCTCATTGTGGTGTAATTGGCATTTTTCTCAACCCGAAATACTGCCATAGCTGCCACCGCTCTTTACAGGAGCCTTTTTGACAGGCTGCTTCTCAGTGGAATAGCGCTTGCCGGAGCTGTTCTCCGGCTTTTCATGGCGGCGGTTTCTCCCGGTATCCTGCATCATACGCTCATAGGCCTGCAGACGGCCTTCGGTAAACAGTGTCATTGCGTTCTCCTCCTTATAATTCCGGCTGCTGTTTCGCCTTGTGATGTTCCGTCTTCGGGCGGTCCCCGACGATCTGTTTCTTATCCGCAAGCTCCGAGAGCACCGAGCGGGTCTGTTCCTTTTCGGCCGCCCTGGCCTCCCAGCTCTCCCCGAGTTCAAAGATCCGCTCTGCGGCGTCATAGTGGTACACACTGTCGGTGAGCCTGTCCTCCGGAGATACCACATCCGCATTGATGCTGGTGACCATGTCCTTCAGCTCTGCGGACTTCATGTTTCCGTTGTCGGGAAGGAACAGCATCTCATGCACGGACGAGGGAAGAATGAAGAAGTTTCCTCCAAGCTCCTTTGCAGCCTGATCCATGAAATCAGGGTAAAAGGCTGCCGCCGCGCCGTGAGAAGCCTCTGTAGTGGAGACCACATACATCATGGGCTCTCCCATCGGCACCATCTCAGGCGGCATGCCCATCATCTCGGCCATGACCTCCGCCATGGACCGCATGGTAGCAGGCCTGACGATCTGCGAATTCGCCAGGGCATCCTCGTGCAGCTGCTCTTTGGTCACACCCATGCGGTTCATCAGGTCATTGGTAATGAGCACCGTGGCCGCCCCGTCCGTGAGCTGTTCCACCTGCATGCGGTAGACCATGGAAATATCCTCCAGCTCCGTGTGGGGAACTCTGGACAGCATCTCCGCATTGACCTTCGTGCCGACCACATCCACGAACAGCAGCTCCTTCGCTGTTTCATACGAGCTGAGCTCCGCCACATTGAAGCGCGGCACATCGCTGATGAAGTGCTCCGCCTGATCCACAGCCCTGCTGATGACGCTGTCGTAGCTTTCGCCGCGCTCCATCTGCCCGTAGAGCTGGTTCAGGTTGAGATTCATGCCCACGTTCTGCTCCGCCGGCGTTACGGTGAGCCCCGTGTAGGATTCTCCCTGAAGCTTTTCCACCTGGTTGATGGCAACCCCGATGCCGGGAGAAGCGCTTTCCAGTGCTTCGCGGATGTCCTGCTCGGCCCGTGCGGTGAATTCCTTGAAATCCATCATTTGTACGTCCTCCTTAAAAATAAAATGAGCCCATTCATGCGCTGCGGAATTGCAGCTGCACGGATGGGCTATGTAACGCTTCTAAGAAGGACTTGTGTGGGGCGATGTGAAATCTGCCGTTTCATGATTAGGAAAAGAGCTGCGTTTTCTTTGCTAAATCTGCTAAGAAAATCGCCGCCTTTTAAGGATGGAGAAGTCTGTCGTTTTCTGCTGTTCTTTCGGATCAGCCGACAGTACCGCGGGAGTCTGTCGGCGGGTGTATGGTCTGGGGCTGTTCTCAGTTAAAGTCTTTTTTAGCAGCCGGATTCACCGGGAGAGGGGAAAATCCTTAAAAATCGGAAATTAGAAATTCGGCACCTTCCTTTAGCAAAGTCGCTAAGGAAAAGGCCGCTGCTTAGCTGGATTCCCTGAGGAATAAAAAAACGGCAGGGGCTTGACGAACCAAACCACTGCCGGTAATTTCTGGCGTCCCCGGGCGGATTCGAACCGCCGGCCTTTCGCTTAGGAGGCGAACGCTCTATCCTGCTGAGCTACGGAGACGTATATGGAGTTTTTGGCTTAACTGCGCGGTTTTTCGCGCTTTCAGCCTTTATAGAGTACCGGTGAGATCACCGATTCTGCTAACAAATCTTTAGTCTTTCGACCGAAAACTTCCCGTTTTCTTAGCGGGATTTCTGTAATGGAACCTGCCGCCTCTTTTAGCAGCTCTGTCAGATTTTTCGTAATTCTGAAGCGGAATTGAACCCTCAACAGCTTTTACAGAATCCGCAGGACTTGTGCTCCCCTTGTTTCTTAGGAGGCGAACGCTCTATCCTGCTGAGCTACGGAAACTTATATATCGGAGTCTCCTCCGGTATTATCTGTATTTACTCGAACGATCTGCGACTTAACTTATGTCCGACCACGAAAGCATACCACAATCAAAGGCTTAAGTCAAAGACTTCCCTTTTACAAGCGGCATAATATTTGGAAGCAGTGCGCCAAATACGATGATCACGGCTCCGATGGTCTGCGGCAATGACATAGTCTCCTGATAGAGGACCACTCCCACAATGGATCCGACAACGACCTCGAGGGCCGAAATAATGCTGACCAGTGTGCTGTCGATGTAGTTCGCGGACTTTACGAACACGTAATTTGCAACCAAAGTACAGATCGCCGCAAGGAAAAATAGATTGGTAAGGACCCGGCCGGGGTCAGCATTTACCGCTTCCCCTACCACGCCGAATTTGGTAAACAGGCTCAGCATCACGGCGGAACTTAAGAAGCCGTAGATTACGAAGGTGTCCTTACTGTAGCTTTTTTCAAAGTATCTCGGGATAATAAGCTGCAGTCCCGCGCCAAGGCCGTTTATCAGCGCGCAGATGATCCCGAACAGGCTCATGCTCTCTCCGCTGACGTTTAATATGTTTGATACAAGGATCGCTCCGACCAGGCATATCGCGATGCTTATCGTGTTCACCGGCTTAAGCTTCTCCTTAAACACGATGAGGTTGAAAATGCTGACCCACACGGGACAGAGAAACATCAGCACGACTGCCACTGCCACAGGTATCTTCGATACTGCGAACGCGTATGCCGTAAAGCTTATGCCGTAGCAGAAGCACCCATACATGGCGCATAACAAAAGGCCCTTGAGGTCTATCTTGAGGGCCTTCCTGTTTATAAAAAAATTTAGTATAAATAGTCCGCAGCCGGAGATGGCACATCTGAAAAATGCCAGGTCCTGTCCGGTTATTCCATACTCATTAAGTGTTCTGATCGGGATGGTCATAAGTCCCCAGAGCACCGGTGAAAGAGTCGCAAGTAAGACTCCCTTTTGCGTTTTACTCATCTATATTGCCTCTGTTTTAATTTTTCCGCCTGCCTTAAAGATCTGCCTTAAATGCCCGGCATCTTAAGTGGCCCGGCTCTTAAAGCCCCATGTCCACGCGACCCGTCATCCAGAGCTTACACTTAATACGCCTTCCGACCAGCGGCTCTCCAAGCATATCGTCCTTCCTGATGCACATATTGAATTCCACGTCATTGCTTGAGATCTTCAAAAGCCAGAGCTCCTGTCCTGTCAGGTTATTCAGCGCCTCGTCTATCTCCAGGATCTCGCCGATTATTGAATACTGGTCGCACTCGACGCCGCACGGCATAAAGCTCTGCTCCACCAGCGAATAAAGGTCCTCTGATTCGATCCTTTCTGTGATCTGATGAAACATATTTATATCGGATTCGGCTATCGTTTCGATCGCGTCCTCATCACCGCTTCTTGCAGCCTCGTAAAGCTCCTCTTCGCTCATTCCCATAAGGAGATCGTCGAGTACATCAACATCATCCTGCGGCACTACCGGAAGCAGTACCATAGCCTCATTTGAAAATGCTGTAAGCGAGGTTCCTCTGAATTCCCTTAGTTCTCCTGTTTCCGGAAGCATACGGTAATCCATCGGATTGCTTACAAAAAATATGAGTGAAAGACCTATATTATACTCATCGATCACACCGGAATATGTCTCGATCGCTGTATGCCTTTCGACTGTACAAATGGACGTTGAGGATATTTCAAAAGCATTGTAATAAGGATAATAATACTGGATCGCTGAAAACTCTCTGCCGCTGCGAAGTATTGCGGCACAAATCCCTATGTTGTCATTTACGGGCATTCTGTATTCTAAAAGCACGGATCCATCCTCAAGATTGAGCCGTGCACTTAAATATTCCGGGCTTTCGACCACGTTCCTTATTAATCTGTATACAATGGCATCGGAGTCATACTCCGAAAAGCCGGCTGCTCTTAAAAATTTATGCATATTCCGATTTGTTTGGATCGTTTATATACTCTATGACTCCGCCAAGCGCCCTTATCTTTTTGTCGAATTCCTCATAGCCGCGCTTAATGAAGCCTATGCCGTCAATATGTGTTACTCCCTCAGCCTGAAGAGCCGCAATAACAAGTGCTGCACCGGCTCTTAAGTCAGGTGCTGAGATGGATGTACCGGAAAATCTCTTTATTCCGTCAACGACTGCAACATTCCGCTCTACCCTGATATCGGCGCCCATGCGTCCAAGCTCATCAACATACTTAAAGCGGTTTTCAAATACTGATTCCGTTACGATGCTTGCCCCCTCCGCAAGTGCCAGGGCAACGGTTATCTGCGGCTGCATGTCTGTCGGAAATCCCGGATACGGAAGTGTCTTGACATCTGTATGCCTCTGATGTTCTGCTCCGATGACTCTTACTGCCTCATCAAACTCCTGCACTACATTGCCCATCTCAAGAAGCTTTGCCGTAATTGACTCAAGGTGCTTGGGGATGACATTTTTAATAAGAATATCTCCGCGGCAGGCTGCTGCCATGCACATAAAGGTTCCGGCCTCGATCTGATCCGGAATAATGGTATACTGCGTGCCGTGAAGCTTGCTTACACCCTTTATTCTGATCGTATCGGTTCCTGCGCCCTTTATCTTTGCTCCCATGCTGTTAAGGAAGTTTGCCACATCTACGATATGCGGCTCCCTGGCTGCATTCTCAATTATCGTCTGACCCTCTGCCATGCAGGCTGCCATCATGACATTTATAGTAGCGCCCACTGTAACAACGTCAAAATAAATATGCGCGCCCTTAAGTGCTTTTGCCTCAGTGGAAAGATATCCGCGGCTTATATTGATCTTGGCATTAAGCGCCTCAAAGCCCTTTATGTGCTGGTCTATGGGTCTTGCTCCGATAGCGCAGCCGCCCGGAAGCGGTACCTTTGCGCATTTGTACTTGCCAAGCATGCTTCCAATGAAGTAGTACGAAGCACGTATGCGCCTCATATAGTCATCATTTACCTCATAGCTTGAGATGGTAGAAGCATTGATCCTGACATTATGCTCGTCGATACGGTCGACCTTTGCGCCAAGATGCGCAATTGCCTCGAGCATGACATTTATGTCATTTACATTTGGAATATTTTCTATCAGGACGTCTTCATCCGTCATTATTGATGCGGCAAGAATTCCAAGTGCGGCATTTTTTGCCCCGCCTATAACTACCTCGCCCTTAAGCTCGGAGCCGCCCCTGATAACATACTGTTCCATTTGTTCCCCTTTTTCAAATTGCTTACTTACAACACGCTTTTGTGTCGAAACTAGATTATATCCCTTATTCTCTTCTTTGTAAAGAAACAGTTAATGTCCGGGATACTTCATAAAGCATATATAATCGCTCTGGTAACCGGCAAAATAACGGGCTGCCTCCTCTGCATCCATTATTACGCGCTGGCTTAAACCCTCGTTCTCTGATGGGTAGTAAATGCTGACGCTCGTGCGGTCATACGCATAAATGAGGCAGTAATTGCCATTGTCGAGATTTGCCTGTATGGGATACCCCTTGCTTACATAATACAGCAGTCTGTTCAGCTCTATTCCCTGCGCATCCAAAATGGCATATCCATCATCCGTTATCATATCATCCGTAAAGTCCTGCTTCTCGATTGCGAGGACCATAGGCTGTGCGGCGCTGTATGGATCTCTGATAGTATATGCCGAGCTCTTATCCGCTCTGCTGTAGAGCACAACAGAATTTTCATCGGTTACCCAGCCCATATCATCGTAGCAGAGATCCAGCGCATCCTCGAGGCTGTACCTTATTCCCCTGAGCTTTCCGTTTGCATAAGCGAAAAATCTCATTTCATTTGAATCTCTGTGTCCTGCGAGCTCAATGCTTCCCGATCTTTCATATGAAATATTTCCCGGCGCCTCTACCTTCAGATTCTTGGTAGTCTTTATTGTTTCATCGAGATCCACATAGTAAACTCTCATCTTGGTCTCTGAATCAGAGCTGGAAATAAAATTCGTATACTGTTCTCCCTCCTCGACACTGCTTACTATCGTATCTCTGCTGGCAAATATATAAGTATAAGGAGCTTCTCCCTTTCTGTACTGAACCAGATGTATTCTGTCTCCCTCAAGCTTTATGTCTTCAAAGTAAAGTCCTGTTTTTTCGTACTGCATGACCAGATTCATGTCAGGATCGATTATTTTCAGCGAATGTATTGGCTTTCCCTTTATTTTTCCGTTTATTATCCAGTTGTCTGAGGTTCCCCTGATTCCGTAGATGAGATCCCGGTTATAAAAATCTATAACGCTCAGCACTTCTCCGGGTTCTGTAACCGTATTCGTGCCGCCGGTCTCGATATCCATAACCTTAATGCTGTTTTCGTCATAGCTTCCGCCTTCTATCCAGGCAATCTTTGTCTGGTCGTTGCTTACCGCAAAACGGTCATCTGACAGGCCTGAAACAACAGCCATCATTTCCTGTGAAGTCGTATCTATTGCGGCAACGGCCCCGGCCTGCTTTACATAAAACATTCCGGTGCTGCTCTTTATGCAGAGCTCGTCTACCTCCTGCTTGATATTTTCATAGGTATCTGATATCGGAATGAAGAATATCTCCTCTATTGTGTCGGACTGGCTGTCATAGCTGTAATATACTATTCCGTTATAGCCCTCATGTCTTCCGCGGTTCATATAGCCGTATACTACAAAGTCTACATTTCCCGCATCTTCGACTGACAGGATCTTGATATCATAATTATCGAAATTGGCTCTTATTTTGTCGGTCTCACTTCTGAAAGAAAATACGTTAACGGCCTTCCTTGCCCTCTGATCATAGCTCCACAGCTCTTTATTTGTCTTAAATACTATAAATCTGCTGTTGTCGGATTTTTTTGTCTGCAGAGCTTCCTTTGATGTAATGCCCAGTCTTATTCTGTTTCCCGCAAAAAGATGTTTGCTTCCCTCAAATATCTGATTAGTCTTTCTTTCATAATTCATCAGATAAATGCGGTCTGAACCGGTCCTCATTGTAAACTCATCGACATTGCTGTATCTGTCTATCGTTTCGGCATCATCTCCTGGCGTTTCGGTCTCATATCTTACCTCTATCGCTCCCATCATGCCGTCATATTCTCTGACCGAGACCTCGGGATCGGAGCTCAGCTTCATGCCGCTGTTTCCCCAGGTTATCTGTGAGAATGCTGAATTAATTCCGACCGTACCAAGAGTCGTATTGTCTGCGTTGGGATCTGTCTCAAGATAAACCGTCAGGTCTCTGGCCGCCTCATAGTTAAAGGTCTTAGTCGTAAAATCAACTGCTGTTTCAAGCATTCTGTAAATGCTGTCATTATCAGTCCATATGATCTTAGTGTAGTAATTTACAACTCTTTCTCCAAGTCCCAGGCTTATCTTTAACAGATAAGGCGTATCCTTATTTATCATGTTCTGGATCGGAAGCTCCGTATAAATGTCTCCGTCCGGTCCCGCTGTGAAATTTGTTACCACAGTCTTCTCGATATAATGCTCGAGATCCAGACTTCGTATTTCATAGGAAAATTCCGAAATGCTATTGTCATATATCTTTATCTTAAGTCCGAGCTTTCTGTTTTCCGGGAGCGGTGTCACGCAGTCAGATACGGCTTTATTTCCCATATCCTGCAGGTATCCATGCATTATGTTTGCATAAAAGCCTTCGATATCGGCGTAAATAACCGGAAGTGTCGGTTCTTCCATTGAAGAATATATTGTATATTCTCGCTCTGTATTCTTAAAGCTGCTGGTAAAGTATATTGCCATGGCCGCGATAAAGCTTATGACAGCGCCCATTATGACGAGCAGCCTGAAATTTATTTTCTTTTTTTTCCTGCTTGTTCCTGCCAATGTTTAATCCTTCACGTATCCGAGTGCTCTCTCCAGAGCTCCCTTTTCCTCTGCTCCAAGCTGCACACTTGTTGTTCCGGCATCTACATCCTTAATATATATGAAGCATCCGTTTGCTCCATGCATGCAGTTAACGATTATTCCTGTATTGGTATAGTCCAGCATGGCCATTGCAAAGGATATCTTTCCTCCCATGCCTTCAAATGCATCATAATGAACGATTCCAAGCTTCTGGTACGAGGCTCTTATATTGCGGTTCATATTCCTCATGACTTCCTTGTTGGCTGCATCCGCTTCCTCAAGCTTTTCTATGCGGTCCTTCTCTTCAAGGATCAGATCCTCGAGTGTCTCGGCATCTCTTCCTCTCATAAAGGTATCATAAAGTCTGTAGACCTTCCTGTATTTACCTATTGCAATTATTGCAATGATAATACTTATTACACTTATTGCCGCTGATGCTGCCGCGGCAATCAATGAAATGTCAACGTTTCCCATAATTTTTCTCCTTATTTCACAGCATTAAGCAAGTTTTTTACTCCGCTGCCTTTATTCTTTCGATGATCGTTTCAAGCTCGTCGTAAGAGTTATATTCTATCTCAACTCTTCCTCCGTTCTTGCTCCTTTTTCTTATATTAACTCTGAGCTTAATGCTCTCTGTAAGCTCGTTTGCCACAGCTTCATAATATAAAGCATCCTTATCCGGCTCAGGAGTCTTTTTCTCGGTCTTTTTGTTATATCTCTTCGCAAGCTTCTCTGCTTCACGCACGCTGAGCTTGTCATTTATAATTTCTCTGGCGGCTTTATACTGTGCTTTTTTTCCATTCACAGCAAGTATGGCCCTGGCATGTCCTGCTGAAATTTCTCCGCTGTCCAAAAGATCAAGTATGGAATCATCCAGCTGTAAAAGCCTCAGGCTGTTTGTTATTGTCGTCCTGTTTTTGGAGACTCTTGTCGCAAGCTCTTCCTGGGTAAGCCCATAGTCTTCTATAAGGGAACGGAATGCCTTTGCTTCTTCAACACTGCTTAAGTCTTCTCTCTGAATATTTTCGATCAGGGCGACCTCTGCTGTCTCCCTGTCATCAAAATCCTTTACTATTGCGGGGATTTCCTTAAGTCCTGCCAGTCTCGCGGCTCTCCATCGTCTTTCTCCGACGATTATTTTGAACATCTGTCCGTTCTGCCTTACAAGGATAGGCTGTATTACTCCATGCTCCTTTATGGATTCCGCAAGCTCATTAAGGCTTTTTTCATCAAAATTCTTTCTTGGCTGATCCGAATTTGGCTCGATAAGTGATATTTTTATCTTCGATGTTTCACGTGAAACATTTTCAGCTTCTGCCGCATCTTTTGTCCTGGCAGCTTCTGCTGCACCTGTTCTCTTGCTCTTTATTTTTTCCGCAGCTGCAGCTACCTGCTCATCTCCGAATATTTCTCCCAGGCCTCTGCCCATTCTCTTTCTTGCCATTTTAGTTTTCTCCTGCCAATTTGTTCAATAATTCCGCTGCAAGCAGTCTGTAGCTTTCAGCCCCTCTGGATCCCGAATCATAGCTTATTATCGGCATGCCATATGATGGAGCCTCAGCAAGTCTGATGTTCCTTGGTATTTTTGTATCAAATATGTATTCGTCAAGGTTATCCTTAACTGACTGTACGACCTCTTCACTAAGTCTGGTCCTTACATCATGCATTGTGAAGAGTATTCCCTCTATCGTAAGGTCAAGGTTAAGCTTTTGCTTTACTATCTCAATTGTGTTGAGCACCTGGTTCAGACCTTCCAGCGCGTAATATTCACACTGGACCGGGATCAGGGCACTGTCGGCTGCTGTAAGCGCATTGACCGTAAGAACGCCTATTGACGGAGGACAGTCTATAAATATAAAGTCATAGTCATCCTTTATAGGATCAAGAACTTCCTTTAAGACGAGCTGACCCCTCTTTGATCGAAGCAGCTCGACCTCCGCGCCTGACAGATCTATATCGGTAGGAATAAGATCCACTCCTGTTGATACTTCGTTCATTATGCACTTTTCAGGAGAAGCATTCCCGCATATAAGATCATATATCGTAGGCTGACTCTCCTTTATATTGGTTACTATTCCGCTGGTCGTGTTTCCCTGCGGGTCGAAATCGACGAGAAGCACCTTAAGTGAAGCCTCACCAAGCGCAGCTGCAAGATTTATTGCGGTAGTCGTTTTTCCAACTCCGCCCTTCTGATTTGTTAAAGCTATAATTTTTGACATAATTTCTCCATTAATAATTTTTCTCAAATATTTAATCTACCACATGGTAAGCGGGATTTGAATAAATCGGTTGAAAAAATAAGAAAGCGGTAAGAAATGATATATAGATTTTTATCAAATTACTTAAAATTCTGCACGAAAAGTTATTTTCCCATGCAGAATTTCGAAAATATTTCATTAATAAGGTCTTCGTCGACCTCTTCTCCTATGATTTCGCCAAGGGCGCCGTATGCTTCCATCAGATCTACAGTATAAAAATCTTCCGGAAGTCCGGTCTCGATCGAAGACCTAAGGCCTTCAAGTGCTTCCTTTGCCTTTTCAAGGAGCTGCTTATGACGGATCGATGAAATGACCATTTCGTCATTAAATTTCAGATCTCCGGAGCTGAACATCTTGTCGATATATTCATACAGCCTTTCAATTCCGGAACCTTCCTTTGCAGATATTGTCAGTATATCGGCTGCGGGCCGGGATGCTGCTTCCTTTATATCCTCCTCGGATATGCACATATCAAGGTCTGATTTATTAAGCAGAAAGAGGACCTTTGCATCTGTATTTTTTATATAGTTAAATATGTCTTTGTCAGAATTATCAAACGGAAGTGAGCTGTCTATAACGCAGAGTATAAGATCAGCCTTGTCTGCATATTCAAGAGCCTTTTTTACTCCAATTTTTTCTACTGTGTCTGCCGTTTCCCTGATCCCTGCAGTATCAATTATATTAAGTGTCACATTACCTATTGAACAGGTCTCCGAGATTATATCCCTGGTCGTTCCGGGGATCTGCGATACGATTGCTCTTTCTTCTCCAAGAATATTATTCAGTAGTGAAGATTTTCCGGCATTTGGTTTTCCGATAATAACGGTATTAATACCATCTGAAATTATCTTGCCTCTGTCGTAGCTCCTTATCAGAAAATTAATTGTTTCAAGAAGCCCTTCTGTCTCTTCTTCAAGTTCATCCGAAAGGCCGTCAAGACTGTAATGCTCCGGATCATCAAGCGCGGATTCTATATATGCCGTCTTATTTAGTATTATCGATCTCAGATCTTTGATACACTCTGACAGTTCTCCCTTCAGCTGTCCGACCGAGGCCCTTATTGCATTGTCATTTTTTGCGTTTATAACATCAATTACTGCTTCCGCCTGTGAAAGATCGATACGACCGTTGATAAAAGCTCTCTTCGTAAATTCTCCCGGCTCTGCCATTCTCGCTCCGGCATCAAGTACAGCCTCCAGGACCCTTCTCATCATAAGGATGCCGCCATGGCAGTCTATCTCAACAGTATCCTCACCTGTAAATGAATGGGGAGCAGGCATATTAAGGACCAGTACTTCGTCAGATGTTTCACGTGAAACATTCTTTATAAATCCATAATAAATATGACTTGGAATATCAAGTTTAATTCCGGCGCCGGATTTCTTATAAAATATTTTTTCTGCAATAGAACGGCTTTCAGGTCCGGATATTCTGATTATTCCGATCCCTGACTTTGTCATTCCGGATGAAATTGCAGCAATTGTTTCTTTCATATTACGCAGCTCCTACTTAAGCGGATCCTTTGAAGGTACCCCCGCCTTTCTCGGGTATAAGGACGGGGTATTTTTAATTTTCCTTACTAATACCATACGTCTTTCTATATCCGAATCAGGAAGAGTAAACACGGTCTCTCCTTCGGTCTTTCCGCCAAGCTTGGTTATCGCTCCTTTTGCAGCTGCTATCTCATCATGTGAGTCTGCTGATTTATAGGCAGCAAATAATCCATTCTTTTTTACAAACGGAAGACAGTATTCCGAAAGAGAGGACATATTGGCCACAGCTCTTGATACTGCTATATCATACTTTTCCCTGTATTCCGGATTTCTTCCGTAGTCCTCCGCTCTTCCATGAACCGTTGCTGTTCCTTTAAGTGAAAGTTCTTCTATAACTTCATCAAGGAACACGAGCCTTTTTTTGAGGGAATCAAAAAGTGTCACATCCATGGCCGGAAAAACTATCTTAAGTATCAATCCCGGGAGTCCGGCACCTGTACCAATATCTATAAGCCTTACATGATTTTTGGTATCTTTGATCCTGCTTATAAGTTCCTTATCTAGTGCTTTTACAATAGAAAGCGAATCAATGATATGCTTGGTTATAACATCATCTTCTTCAGTGATTGCAGTAAGGTTCATTACCTTATTTTTTTCAACCAGCATTTCATAGTAACCGTTCAGCTGTAAAAGCTGCTCATCGGTTAGATCTATTGCCAGATCCCCGGCCCTTTTTCTTACCTTTACCGCAAAATTTCCGGTCATTTATTTCTTTCCTTTTCTTTTTCAAGATATACAAGCAATACAGAAATATCCGCAGGAGATACACCTGATATTCTTCCTGCCTGTCCGATATTTGCCGGTCTTATCTTATCAAGCTTCTGCCTTGCCTCAAGTCTTAAGCCCTCAAGTTCACTATAATTAAAATCATGCGGGATAAGTCTTGTTTCAAGCTTCTTAAAATGCTGTACCTGCTGATTCTGCTTTTCAATATATCCCTCATATTTGATCTGGATATTTACCTGTTCTCTCACTCTCCACGGAAGTTCAGGTCTTCCTTCATCTATAGCTTTAAGCATGTCATAGTTAAGTTCAGGCCTCTTTATCAGATTGCTTAAGGGAATTCCATGACTTTCTTTAAGTTCATTTGACCCAAGCGATATGAGGATATTATTTACTTTTTCATTGGACCCTATATTTACTGAACGGACACGTTCGATCTCATTGTTTATAAGCTTAAGCTTATTTTCGAAGGCATCAAAATCCCTGTCATTTACAAGACCGATTTCATGTCCTATCCTTCTTAATCTTATATCGGCATTATCCTGCCTGAGGAGAAGTCTGTATTCCGCTCTTGATGTCATCATTCTGTAAGGCTCAGTGCTTTCCTTGGTAACGAGATCATCTATAAGGACACCGATATAAGCCTGAGATCTGTCAAGAACTACCTCTTTTCTGTTCAGCGCGGAAAGTGCCGCGTTGACGCCTGCCATGAAGCCCTGTACCGCTGCTTCCTCATAACCCGAGGAACCGTTTATCTGGCCTCCGGTATACAGTCCGCTTATTGATTTTGTTTCGAGCGTTGCCTTAAGGCAGGTCGCGTCCAGGCAGTCATATTCGATAGCATAGGCATTTCTTACTATATCGGCATTTTCAAATCCGGGCATGGTCCTTATCATTCTATACTGCACATCATATGGCATGGATGAGCTCATTCCGGAAAGATATACCTCATTGGTATAATTTCCCTCAGGTTCAACAAATATCTGATGTCTCTCCTTATCGGGAAATTTAACCACCTTATCCTCTATTGAAGGGCAGTATCTTGGTCCTGTACCCTTTATTTCACCTGAAAAAAGTGGAGACCTGTCTATATTTTCCCTGATGATTCTGTGAGTTTCCTCATTTGTATATGTTAAATAACAGTCCGCCTGCTCTCTTGCTATGTCCTCAGGTTCATTTGAAAAGGAAAACGGTCTTATGAAGTCATCTCCCTTTTGAACCTCCATCTTCGTATAATCAATACTTCTTCCATCTACTCTGGCAGGTGTTCCTGTTTTAAATCTCCTTACAGGAAGCCCCAGATTTATAAGCGAAGCTGTTAAAAAATTGGCTGCCTTTAATCCGTTTGGGCCTGTATTTTCACTTACCTCACCGTAAATACATCTTGCATTCAGGTATACACCGGTACATACCACTACCTTTTTACAGCTGTAAATGCTTCCGGACAGAGTCTTTACTCCGCATACCTTCTTTATGTCTCCCTCATCTTCAGTAAGTATCTCACATACCTCAGCCTGCTTTATTTTAAGCCCGGCGGTATTTTCCAGAGTCTTTCTCATTTCCCTGATATAATCCTGCTTATCTGCCTGTGCTCTCAGACTGTGGACCGCAGGTCCCTTTGATCCATTTATAATTTTGCTTTGAATGAAGGTCTTATCGATATTGCGTCCCATTTCTCCGCCGAGCGCATCAAGCTCACATACAAGATGACCTTTAGATGATCCTCCTATGTTTGGATTGCACGGCATTAATGCTATACTGTCTACACTAACAGTAAACATGACTGTTTTAAGTCCAAGCCTTGCGGCTGCCAGCGCTGCCTCGCATCCGGCGTGTCCGGCTCCTATTACCGCTATATCAAATTTTTCTTCAATGTAATTATTCATATTCTAAATATAAAGTAAAGCTGCCCATCGGACAATATAAAATCGTTGATAAGGCAGCTTTTATACTTTTTATTCGTTTACATTATTGTTATTGCTTTTCTTTTTTCTTGCAGGGCATACCACAACATGTCTGTATGGCTCTACTCCTTCGGATCTTGTAATTATATCCTTCTCGTTCTGAAGAACCGAATGAATTATTCTTCTCTCATAAGGATTCATAGGCTCAAGAGCAACCGGCTTCTTTGTCCTTTTTACCTTCTGGGCGATATTAAGAGCAAGTGTTTCCATTGTCTCTTTTCTGCGCTCTCTGTAATTTTCAGTATCAAGCTTTACTCTGATATAAGCACTCTGATGCTTATTTACTACCTGGCTTGTGAGATACTGAAGGGCATCTAAGGTCTGTCCTCTCTTACCAATAAGAACTCCCATATCCTCGCCTGAAAGATCAACGATAAGCTCATTATTTTCTGTTTTGAACTCTCCGCTGTAGGAAATCTTCATTTCCATGCTTGCAAAAAGATTGGTAAGGAATTCCTCAGCTGTTTTATTCGGATCCCCCGTAACAGTACCGGTCCTTTCAGACCTCTTTTCGGCATTATCCTTTTCAGCCCTTTCAGGTCTCTTTTCAGGCTTTTTTGAAGCCTCCTTTGCTGCAGGAGCATCCTTTGTCTCTTTTATGGGCTGGACATCCTTTTTATCTCTTTGCTTATTATTCTGGCTGTTCTTATTTCCTGACTGCTTCTGTTCATTTTTAGGCTGTCTGTTATCTTTTCTTTCGGGCTTTTCCTTATTTTCTGAAGAACCCTTATTTTCTCTGATTTCCTTAGTATCTGCAGCCTCTTTATTTGCCTTTACAGGCTTATTTTCCTTTGGACCCTTAGAACGGTTTCCGTCATTTTTTCCGGAAATGTTTTTATCCTCAGATTTAACCTTAACTCTGATAATGCATGGCTTAGAACCAAATAATCCCAAAAAACCGTTTGAAGATTCCTGAACTATGGTATAATCAAGCATATCACTTGTAATCAGCAGATCTTCACAAGCATTAGTGATAGCATCACTCAGAGTCTTGGCAGAATATTCCTTCTCTTCCATATATCCACCTAATTAATTATTTTTATTCTTCTTTTTGTTGTTGAACTGCTCAACCATTTTTGCACGGTTCGCGATAGAATCAAGCTCATAGTATTCATCACTTCTGGCTATACTCTGCTGGGCTTTTTCAACCTTCTTGGCCTGTCTTTCATCAAGAAGTGCCTGCTTTTCCTGCATCTTCTTAAAATTCATCTCGGCAGTCTTTTCGTCTATAGGAGGCTGACCCTTTTTAGCTCTCTTCTTATTAGCCTTCTCAATGTTCTGCTTTACAAGATCATCAACATTTATTTTATCAAAATGCTTATTAAGGAAATACTGCTGAACTCCCATGAGAACGGAAGAAGCTATCCAGTAAACACCGATACCTGAAGCAAATGAGAAGCAGAATACAACTGACATAAGAGGCATCATGAGGTTCATCGACTGCATTGTCTGTGACATCTGATCATTTCCCTCAAGTGTCTGCTTCTGGGATGAGCTCATAAGCTTTGTTGCCGCAAACTGCGAAAGACCGGCAAGTACAGGAATGATCCAGGCTCTGATATTTAAAAGACCGTAAGATGAAGGGGAGCTGGCAAGGTTAATGCCAAGGAAATTATTCATCTTTTCGATATGTAAATAATTGGCACTGATTATTTCTGAAGCACCTGCAAATGCTGACTTAAACTCCTCCCACTGGGCGGGATTAAGATGATAAAGAAAATCTATTATCTTATCTGAGGTATCAATGATTCCTCCGCCTATTCTTGAGGTGGTAAGAAGCTTGGTGAGCTCCTCTGTTGAATGTGCAAATGCGTCTACTGCACCTACAGCTCCGGCACCACCGATAGCATCAACTATATTCTGGAACGGAATCTTAACCGATGAAACGTATGCCGGAATATTTAAAATTACTCTGTAAAGAGCGAAAATGATTGGCATCTGTATAAGAAGCTGTGTGCAGCCTCCTGTCATACTGACACCATATTTCTGATAAACAGCCTGAATTTCTGCCTGCTGCATCGTCAATGACTGATTGTCATTCTTACCCTGGTATTTTTTCTGAATAGCCTTTATTTCCGGCTGAAGAGATCCCATCATCTTCTGTGACTTTGCCTGTGAATATGACAAAGGGAACATAAGGATCCTGGTAACAAGGGTAAAAAGGATAATGCAGAGTCCGATATTTTCAATGCCAACAGCTGAAGTGGCACGAAAAATAAAGTCCATTATCATTCCCATTATATTTACTAAAAGTGAAAATATAGGGCTGATAATAGGAAGATTTCCGCTGTATTTTGTCAACATTACAAAATCCAAATCTTTATCCTCCTGAAATTATTTAAGGAACCGGATCATAACCGCCTCTGGCAAAAGGATTACACCTCAGTATCCTCCATACTGCCAACAATCCACCTTTAAACACACCATACTTTTCAATTGCCTGAACGGCGTATTCAGAGCATGTAGGTATGTATTTACAGTGAGTATATACCTTTAATGGACTGAGATATTTCTGATAAAATCTTATAATTTTTATAAACAGCTTTTTCATAAGGTATATATGATCACTTCAATTCTCATTATTTAGTTTTAATTTATGATCCTCCAGAAGCTTCAGATAATCCCTATTAAGCTTATCATATGAAACACTTCCGGCATGGCTCCTGGCTACTATAACAATGTCTTTTCCCTGTACAGTTATGTTATTGTTTAATCTGAAAATTTCTCTTATTTTTCTGCAAAATGTATGTCTTACAACACTGTTTCCTATCTTTTTTCCTGCTGTTATACCAAGTCTGTTATGTTCAAGCTCATTATCTTTAACATACATTACAAGACATCCGCAGGCTTTGGAATTTCCTGAATTATAAATTTCACGATATTCTCTATTTTTTTTAACTGATGGAAATCTTTTCATACTGCAAATAATAGTTTCTAAAGCATAATGATATGCGGTGCAACTAAAAGGACCGCGATACTTCGCGGCCCCGTATAAGCATTAGACTGTTAATTTAGCTCTTCCCTTTGCTCTTCTGTTGGAAAGTACCTTTCTTCCGCCTGCACTGCTCATTCTGGCTCTGAAACCATGAACCTTTGATCTCTGTCTCTTCTTTGGCTGAAATGTCATTTTCATGATTCAATCACCTCCTACCGTTAAAAATTCTGTACAGATAAAACATCGACAGTATTATATAGAAGAAATACTTAAATTGTCAATAAATTTCGTTAATAAAATGAATAACATTATGTAAACATTAACATAAATTTTGTTGATAAGTTATATATTTATCAACAATCCATTGAAAATAATGTTCATTTAAAGTAAAATAGAAACGCTTGCTTTTATATGTATATTATAATAGGAAGAAACTCATACCCAAATCATCAAATTTATAAACATTTTGCTTAAGATAAGGATTGTTGATAAATGATTTCAGTTATAAAAAATAAATGGCAGGATATTCTTCTTTTCATGAAGAATGAATTCGAAATAACAGATATTTCCTACAACACCTGGCTGGTACCTCTTGATCCTTACCTTGTATCAGACGATAATCTCTATATCATAATATCTGATAACTATGAGCAGATCAAACAGATAATATCAAAGAAATATAAGGATCTGTTAAGCATCGCCATATTGAAGGTGACAGGTCTTAAGCTTAATATCATATTCATCCTTGAAAATGAAAAGAATAACATAGCCAGCATAAAAACTGCCCCTGAACCTGTTAAAAATGATTTTAACGATCTTATAAAGAGGAATGGACTTAATCCAAACTTTACCTTTTATTCCTTCGTATCAGGTAAATCAAATGAGCTTGCCCAGGCAGCTTCACTTGCTGTTGCTGAAAATCCTGGCCGTGAATATAAGCTGCTTTACCTTTACGGAGGTGTAGGACTTGGCAAAACTCACTTAATGCATGCTATTGCCATTTACATCCTTAAAAACGATCCGTCCGCAAAGGTACTTTATACTACCTCTGAAAACTTTATAAACGATCTTGTAAATTCCTTAAGGAGTCATACTGAGGAAAATTTCAGAAACAAATACAGAAATCTTGATGTTCTTCTTATAGATGATATTCAGTTTATTGCAGGAAAGGAAAGTACTCAGGAGGAGTTCTTCAATACCTTCAATACTCTTTATAACAATAATAAGCAGATAATAATTTCATCGGATAAGCCTCCAAAGGATATCAATAATCTTGATGACAGGATCAAATCAAGATTTGAGGGAGGAATGATAGTTGATATCCAGCCACCTAATTTTGAAACAAGGATGGCCATCTTAAGAAAAAAGGAAGAGATGGCAGGCTACAATATTGATGACGAGGTAATAAAATATATAGCTACCAATATTAAATCAAATATAAGAACTCTTGAAGGAGCTCTTTCCAGAATAGTTCTTAAATCAAAGCTTGAGAAGGTTCCTGTCAATGCTGAGACAGCAGCCATCATTCTCAAAGATGTTATAGGAAATAATACCGGACCTGAAAGAATACTTCCGAAGAAGATAGTATCTGTCGTAGCAGAGCATTATCAGCTAAAGGAAGAGGATATAATTTCATCCAAAAAGAACAAAGAGCTTTCTTATCCAAGACAGATAATAATGTATTTATGCTGTGAGATGACCACAGCTACCCAGAAGGAGATAGGTGAAGCCCTGGGAAATCGTGATCATGCCACAATTATCCACGGAAGGAACAAAATTTCCACAGAACTTAAAACAGATGAGAAGCTTCAGGCTGATGTTGATATTATAAAAAAGAAGATCACACCTTAAATTCAACATTTTTTTAAATAGAGGCCAACATATTTATCAACCGTGCAGCAATGAATATATTAGCCATATTTAAGACTTTTCAACAAATTAACATCACCTACTAATATTAATACTAAAATATATAATAATAAGGGCACGCAAGTAATTTATTCGGGAGACCATATTATGAAAATAAAATTTAACAAAGAAGAGCTTATTAATGCTGTCAACATCGTATCAAAAGCTGTTTCTGCAAAAACAACTATGCCTATATTGGAATGCATTCTCATAAATGCTTCTGATGATGAAATAAGATTTACAGCCAATAATCTTGAGCTTGGTATAGAAACTGTTATAAAGAGTGAAAAGTGCAAGGTTATTTATCCCGGAAAGACTGCTGTTGAATCAAGACTTTTTTCAGATATCATTCATAAAATAACTGAAGAACCTGACGGAGATATAATTTTTGACTCTGACGGAAATATTGTAGAGCTCAAAAGCAGCACTGCAACATTTAAGATTCAGGAAAGAGATCCCGATCAGTTCCCAGAGCTTCCTTTCCTTAACGAGGATAATTATATAACTCTTTCCCAGTATACTCTTAAGGAAATAATTAAGGATACCATATTCTCCATAGCAGCAAATGATTCCAATAAGATGATGACAGGTGAATTATTTGAGGTGGATGGTACCAATCTTAAAGCTGTTACTCTTGACGGACACCGCATTTCAATTAAGAATACTGAGCTCAGGGATAACTATGGAAGCTTTAAGGCTATTATTCCGGGAAAGACCCTCAATGAGATTTCAAAGATCCTTACAGGTGAAGCAGACAACGAGGTAAACATTTTCTTTGAAAATGAAAGTGTAATGTTTAAGTTTGATAATACAGTAATGGTATCGAGACTTATTGAAGGCGAATATTTCAAGATTGAGTCTATGCTTTCATCTGATTATGAAACGAAGGTAACTGTCAACAGAAAAGAGTTTTTAAGTCATGTTGAAAGATCTACCATCCTTATAAGAGAAACTGATAAAAAGCCTCTGGTATTCAATATAAAGGATTCAAATATGAATCTTAAGCTAAATACCGTGCTGGGAAGCCTTAATTCAGACCTTCTCATTCAGAAGACAGGAAAAGACATAATGATCGGATTTAATCCTAAATTTGTTCTGGATGTTCTGAGGGTAGTTGAAGATGAGGAAATTTCCATATATATGACTAATTCAAAAGCTCCGTGCTTTATAAGGGATGAAAATCAAAGTTATATTTACCTGATACTTCCTATTAACTTTAATCCGGCTGCTTATTAAATATTTATGATAATTCAATCGATTGAGTTAAATAATTTCCGTAATTATGAATCATTGGACATAAGTCTTGATAAGGGAGTAAATATTTTTTACGGAAACAATGCTCAGGGAAAGACAAATATTCTGGATGCCGTTTATGTAGGATGTACATCCAAATCCCACCGCCTTTCAAAAGACCGGGAAATGATAAAGTTTGACTGCAATGAATCACATATCAGGCTGAAGCTTTTAAAAAGGGATGTACCTTATAAAATAGATATGCATCTTAAAAAGAATAATTCAAAGGGGATAGCAATAAACGGCATGCCTATCAGAAGATCCTCTGAGCTTTTCGGTATAGCTAATGTAGTTATATTTTCTCCGGAAGACCTTAATATTATTAAGGATGGTCCTTCCGAAAGAAGAAGATTCATAGATCTTGAGCTATGCCAGCTGAATAAGATATATGTCCATAATATAATTTCCTATACCAAGGTAGTAAATCAGAAAAATAAGCTTTTAAAGGAATATGAATATAGAAAGGATGCAGCCGATCTTATAGATATTTATAACCTTCAGCTTATACAGTATGGTACAGAAGTAATAAATATAAGAGCCGATTTTATTGATAAATTAAATGAATATATAAAGAAAATTCATTCAGAAATAACCGGCGGAACTGAAAATATAAATCTTATTTACAGTTCAAATACCAATGTGTCTGATTTTGAGGAAAATCTTAAAAGATACAGACAGCAGGAGATAAGATCCGGGATGAGCCTCGTAGGTCCTCATCGTGATGATATTGATTTTATAATCAATAATATAAATGTAAGACACTATGGATCTCAGGGGCAGCAGCGTACAGCAGTTTTAAGTCTGAAGCTTTCAGAGATAAAGATGGTTGAGGAAATAATAGGTGAAAGACCTCTTCTGCTGTTGGATGATGTATTGTCAGAGCTTGACAGAAAAAGGCAAAATCAGCTTTTAAATTCAATAAACGGCGGGCAGACTCTTATTACCTGCACCGGACTGGATGATTTTGTAGATAATCGTTTTCATATAGATAAAGTATTTAAGGTTTCCAATGGAAGCGTTACAGGAGAAAATTAATGGAAGAAGAAAAGAAAATAACAGAATCTGAAATTAATGAAGAAAAAAAGAGTTATGAGGTAGATTCCGAGTATGATGCCTCACAGATACAGATACTTGAGGGACTTGAGGCAGTAAGAAAAAGACCAGGTATGTATATTGGTTCAACCGCGGCATCAGGTCTTCATCATATGGTTTATGAAATAGTTGATAACGGAGTAGATGAGGCTCTTGCAGGTCATTGTAAAAATATAACTGTTTCCATAAATGCCGATAACTCTATTACTGTTTCAGATGACGGAAGAGGAATTCCGGTAGATAAGGAAAAAAAGACCGGAAAGTCAGCTCTTGAGGTCGTATATACCATACTTCACGCAGGAGGAAAATTCGGAAACGGCGGATACAAGGTATCCGGCGGTCTTCATGGTGTAGGTGCATCTGTTGTAAATGCTCTTTCAGAATGGCTTGAAGTAAAGGTATTTAGAGACGGACATATTCACACCCAGAGATATGAACGCGGAAAGGTAATGAGTGATGTTTCTATAATTGGTGATTGTCCGCTGGAACAGACAGGAACAGAGGTCACCTTTAAGCCTGATGCTGAAATTTTTGAAACTACCGTTTTTGATTACAAGACGATAAAGACAAGACTTCGTGAGACAGCATTCTTAACAAAGGGATTAAAAATACATCTTATTGATGACCGTGAGGATAAGCATGATAAGGTATTCCATTATGAGGGAGGAATAAAGCAGTTTGTAGAATATTTAAATCAGGCAAATGTTCCTCTTTATCCTAAGGTAATTTACTGTGAGGGAGATTACCAGGATATTAATGTTGAAGTTGCCATGCAGCATACTGATGCCTATACGGAAAATATATACAGCTTTGTTAATAATATAAATACTCCGGAAGGAGGAACTCATCTTACCGGATTTAGAAATGCCATAACAAAGACTATTAATGATTATATAAGGGCAAATAAGCTTATAAAGGATAATGAAGATAATTTAAGCGGTGAGGATATAAGAGAAGGTCTTACTGCAATTATCTCAGTAAAGATAGGTGATCCTCAGTTTGAGGGTCAGACAAAGATGAAGCTCGGAACCAGTGAGGCCGCAACTGCCGTAAACAGAATAGTTTCAGAGCAGCTGACTTATTTCCTTGAACAGAATCCCATGGTTGCGAAGCAGATGTGCGAAAAGTCTATTTTGGCACAGAGGGCAAGAGCAGCGGCCAGAAAAGCAAGAGAGCTCACCAGGAGAAAATCAGTTCTCGAAGGAGCAGGTCTTCCGGGAAAGCTCGCGGACTGTACTGAAAAGGATCCTGAAAAGTGCGAGATCTTCATAGTAGAGGGAGATTCTGCATTAGGTCCCGCAAAGAACTGCAGAGATATCAGATATCAGGCGGTTATGCCTCTGAGAGGAAAAGTTCTAAATGTAGAAAAAGCAAGACTCGACAGGATCTATGCAAATAAAGAAATACAGGGAATGATAACTGCTTTCGGAACAGGCATTCATGATGATTTCGATATTTCAAAGCTTCGCTATAATAAGATAATAATAATGACTGATGCCGATGTTGACGGTGCTCATATAGCAACTCTTATGCTTACCTTCCTGTATAGATTTATGCCGGAGCTTATTAAGCAGGGACATGTATATCTTGCACAGCCGCCTCTTTATTATGTAAGAAAAAATAAGAAGCTCTATTATGCGTATAATGATGCGGAAAGAGATGTTCTTCTTGAAAAGGTGGGTAAGGATGCTGACGTTCAGCGTTTCAAAGGTCTTGGTGAGATGGAAGATCAGGAGCTTTCAGAAACTACCATGGATCCTGAAACAAGAACTCTCCTGAGAGTAAATATGAATGATGATTCAAGATCAGAGCTTGATCTTACATTCACAACTCTTATGGGAGACCAGGTAGAGCCAAGAAGAATATTTATAGAAGAAAACGCTAAGTACGTACAAAATCTTGATGTTTAAGGAAAGCCGATCAAAATATGGAAGCTAATGTATACGATAAAATAAAAGATGTCGATCTTAAAAACACTATGGAGAGCTCCTACATAGATTATGCTATGTCGGTCATAGTTTCACGTGCTCTTCCGGATGTAAAGGATGGACTTAAGCCTGTTCAGAGGCGTATTTTGTATGCGGCCCTTAAAATGGGAGCAACCGCTGACAAAAAGACAAAAAAATGCGCAACTATAGTCGGTGAGACTATGGGTCATTATCATCCGCACGGTGATTCATCTATTTATGGTGCTCTCGTAAATCTGGGTCAGCCCTGGTCAACAAAGTATCCTTTGATAGAAAAGCAGGGAAACTATGGTTCAGAGGATGGAGATCCGCCGGCTGCCGCACGTTATACAGAGGGTAAACTCAGCAAAATTTCTATGGAAATGCTGGATTCGATCAACAAGGATACTGTTGATTTTGTTCCCAACTTTTCAAATGAACAGGGATACGATGAGCCGGTAGTTCTTCCTGCAAGGATCCCCAATATTCTTGTAAACGGAACTACAGGTATTGCTGTTGGTATGGCAACAAATATGCCTCCTCATAATTTAAGGGAAACTATCGGTGCTGCGGTAAGAATGATAGATAACCGTATCAATGAGGACAGAGATACCGATATAGATGAAATCATGGATATAGTTAAGGGACCGGATTTTCCTACCGGAGCATATATCCTCGGAAGACAGGGAATAGAAGAGGCATACAGGACCGGCCGCGGCAAGATCCGCATGAGGGCGGTATGTGAAATAGATACGATGCCTAATGGAAAGGGAGTTATTACAGTTAAAGAGCTTCCTTATATGGTATTCCGTTCAAGAGTTATTGAAGCAATTGCCGATCTTCATAAGGAAAAGAAAATAGATGGTATCACAGCTATTAACGATACCATGGGTAAGAATTCAGATTCAAAGATACGTATTGAATTAAGAAAGGATGTAAATCCGCAGGTCGTTTTAAACCAGCTTTATAAGCATACACAGCTGCAGGAGACATTCGGAGTAATCAATCTTGTAATTGTAAATGGCGAGCCAAAGATACTTAATATAAAGCAGATACTTGAAGAGTATTTAAAGCACCAGGAAAACATAGTTACAAGAAGAACCAAATATGATCTTAAGAAGGCACAGGACAGGGCTCATATATTAGAGGGTCTGTTAAAGGCTATTGATAATATCGATGAGGTAATTTCAATTATCCGTGCGGCAGATGATACTGATGATGCCAAAGCAAAGCTTATAGAGAGGTTTGCATTTACAGATATTCAGGCTCAGTCAATAGTTGATATGAGACTTAAGGCTCTTACCGGACTCGAAAGAAAGAAGGTAGAGGATGAATATGCTGAGCTTCAGAAGAAAATAAATTATTTCCTTGAGATACTCGGAGACAGAAACAAGCTTCTTACCGTAATTAAGGAAGAAATACAGTTAATAGCTGATAAGTACGGCGATGACAGAAAGACTCAGATAATTCCGGACGCAAGTGATATTAATATAGAAGATATGATTGCGGATGACAGAATGATCGTCACAATGTCTCACCTCGGATATGTAAAGAGAATGGATGAGGATAATTTCCATTCACAAAACAGAGGCGGTAAAGGAATAAAGGGAACTCAGAACATAGAAAATGACTATGTTGAGGATATGATGGTAGTAACAAACCATCAATATATAATGTTCTTTACAAACAGAGGTCAGGTATACAGAATCAAGGCTTATGAGATCCCGGAGGCTTCAAGAACTTCAAGAGGAACAAATGTAGCAAATATATTAATGCTGCAGCCTGAAGAAAAAATCACCGCTGCCATAGCAATTAAGGAATATAGACCTGATTCATATATAGTCATGGCCACAAAGAATGGCATGATAAAGAAAACTCCTCTTACTGATTTCGTAAATGTAAGGAAGAACGGACTAAGAGCCATACTTCTTAAAGATGAGGATGAACTTATTGAAGTTAAGTTTACCAATGGTAAGGAAGAGGTAATACTTGTTACTAAGGAAGGAATGTCTATCAGATTTGATGAAAATGACATCAGAGTAACAGGAAGAGCTTCAATGGGAGTTATCGGAATGAGATTTAAGAGCAATACTGATGAAGTGATCGCAATGCAGATACTGAATCAGGGTGAGAAGCTCCTCGTTGTTTCCGAATACGGCATGGGAAAGAGAACCGATATATCAGAATTCAGGATCCAGTCCAGAGGAGGAAAGGGAATCCTTTGCTATAAGATAAATGAAAAGACAGGAAAGCTTGTTGCAGCTAAGCTGGTAAATGAAGGGACAGATATACTTCTTATAACAGACATGGGCCAGATGATGAGAACAGGCGTAGAGGGTATTTCAATTATAGGAAGAAACACATCAGGTGTTAAGCTTATGAATATAAATAAGGAAAAAGGAGAACACCTCGTAAGCATAGCAAAGGCAAAGAGAATATCTGAAGATGAAGTACAGCAGGAAGAGTCCGAAGAAGAAATAAAAGAATAAAAAATTTTTTTGAACTAAAAACACAAGATATTGAGTTAGAGAAATTTCGCTTTTAAAAGATATTGTAAAAATGATAAATTCATTTGAAAAATATCGGAAAAAAGGCGAAATTTTTCGTTTGACAAAAAAGTATTATATGCGTATAATTCACATTGCACATTTTTGGCAGGAAAAAGCAGATGTACTCAAGAGGCCGAAGAGGCGCCCCTGCTAAGGGTGTAGGTCGGGAAACCGGCGCGAGGGTTCAAATCCCTCCATCTGCGTCAGATAAAATCACATACGCTAAGTCAAAAAAAGGACCTTTAAAAAAAATAAAAAAGTAGTTGACGAAGAAAAAACTGTGTGATATTATTTAGAAGCTGTCGCGAAAGACAGCAAGCACAATAAAAACCGAAGATCATTAAAGAATTAATGCACAGACCCCGAAGATTCCAAAAAAAGAAATCTTCGGAAGCACAGTAAAGAACGGAAGAAAGCGAAGCTTATTAGTAAGTGAAGCCAGAAGTTCAAAGAGAGCGGAAGAAGGGAAGAACGAAACGATGTGAACCGGTGAGGATGTAAAAGTCCTTGAAGGTAATTATTGAGAGAGTTTGATCCTGGCTCAGGATGAACGCTGGCGGCGTGCCTAACACATGCAAGTCGAACGGAGCTGATTGAACGGAGATTCGTCGAAGATCATGAAAGCTTAGTGGCGGACGGGTGAGTAACGCGTGGGTAACCTGCCTCATAGAGGGGGATAGCAGATGGAAACGACTGATAATACCCCATAAGCCCACAGTACCGCATGGTACAGAGGGAAAAGATCTATCGCTATGAGATGGACCCGCGTTTGATTAGTTAGTTGGCGGTGTAACGGACCACCAAGACGACGATCAATAGCCGGACTGAGAGGTTGAACGGCCACATTGGGACTGAGACACGGCCCAAACTC
>JAUNNP010000136.1 GCA_030531385.1 Eubacteriales bacterium | reverse complement strand
TCGTCTTTTCCCATTATAGTGGAATCAAGATAAGAAATCAACAGGTGTTGCTTATTTATCATCGTGAAAGGGGTCTCAAAATGAATGAACTATTATCACTGCTTCCAGGTATATCCGACCTGGTAAAGGTGCCGCTGATCATGCTGATCACTGCTCTTTCCGTTGCGATCATCGTGGTAGCAGCAAGGCTTGTGTGGAAGTTTTTAAAGAAAATTATCAGCACGATTTTTCACAGAAACAGTCAATGAAAGGAGGTAAGCCAAATGCTTCATATAGTATGGGAGATCATTAAGGCATCGACAGTCGGTACCATCAAGATCATTTTCTCCATTTTCACCGGTTTCTTTTCATAACGAACAAAGGCACAACTGATGATCAGATGGATCGCGTGATTGAAATCATGAAAGCCTCAGCAGAAGGCACAAGACAGATCTTTTCTGATATGTTCAAAGATTAAAAGGAGGTTAAATTATGCAGTATTTACTTGTTCCCGTCATCATGGGATGCGCTATCGGAGGTACAGTCGGTGCACTGAAGTTGATTCAGAAATTCTTCCCGAATGCGGGCAAAACGGTGGAGAAGACTTTAGGATGGATCGAAAAGCACCAGACCACAGCAACCGGAAAGAAAAAGGACTCGGAATAATCGCAGAAAGCATTCCTGCAAATGGCAGATAAGGATTTGCTGGAGATCATCGCCACACCGGTTCCTGATCCGGAGAGTTTCTCAGGCGGGATTCGCTCTTATGCAAAGAGTTTGGAGAGAATTGTCCGCAATCGGACGAAAGAAGAAAAATAAGAAGGGATGCGCCGGGTAGCGGTCTCAGGCCTTGCCGCCGGTCAGTGTATCGCGGTTGAGCATGTTCAGACCGTCGGCGTTTCTTACCAGCGAAAGCTGCAGGGCGCCAAGGTTGCCCGCCGTGATGAGAAAATCCAGAAAAACATTCATGGTCATGGCCAGCACAAGAGCCTCCTCGGGGATGCCCAATTGCATGAACAGCACACTGAAGCAGGTGAGGGCGCCGCCGGGAATAGGTGGGGCCGCCATGGCCAGAATGGCCGTAACCACCACCGCCGTAGCCATCCAAGCGATGCTGATGGAAACGTCGTACTGCAGCGCCAGCATCACTCCCAGCACCATAAAGCGGACAGCGCCGGCAGGCTTGTAGATAATGGTGCCCAATGGCACGCCGAACTGAACCAGTTTGCGGCTGATGCCGAAGCTCTCCTCACAGTCGTACACATTGGTGCCGAAGGCAGCCGAGGACGAAGCCGTCGACAGACCGATGGTGAAGACCGGGAGCATTTTTTTAATCAGCACACCCAAACTTACATGGTAGCGCAGGCTTGTGCTCGCCACCTGCTCGGCCAGCAGCAGCGCTGTGATGGCGGCAAACACCAGCACGATTTTCCACGAGGAGACAATCTGCATGGCGGCGCCGGAGACTATCATTTTAAACAGGCACAAAAACACGAAGCCGGGCACCAGGTCGCTGATGAATTTCATCAGGTAGCCCACAATGCCGTTCAACTGCCGGCAGAGCTCGGCAGGCACGGAGGCCGATTCCTGCAACACAATCAGCGCTACGCCCAGCACCACGGCCATAAAGATAATCTGCAGCGAATTGCCCGTCATGAAGGGCTCTACAATATTGGAGGGGATGATGTCCAGAATCATCTGGTAGATGCTCTGCAGTTGTTCCGTCTGCACCCCGCCGGCCAGGTTGAGGTTTACCAGCGGCAGCATGAGAAGCCCGGCAAGCAAGGTGGTTAAAAAGATGTTGCCCACAAAGCTGCGAATCATGCGCAGGCCGATAGTACCCAAGGTACTGATGTTGCCGATGCTGTAAACGCCGTACACCACCGACAGAAAAATCATGGGGCCGGCGATGCAGCCCAGCATGTGCAGGAAGGCGTTGTAGACGGGAGTGGCCACTGCCAGGCAGAAAGCTACCGCCGACGATGGCAGGTGGGACGCCCCCAAGCCCGCCGCCACCGCCAGCAGCACGGAGAACAAAATGGTGCGCAGAGGGTTTGGCTTGGCGGAGGCATGGCTGAAGCAAACAACACCGCGCCCCTTTTGGTATACATATCGGAAGCTAAGGTTGAGGGCGGCCACCAATTTCAGGGCAAAATCATCCTGTTCATCGCTCAACTCGCAGGGATTGAAGTCGTCGCCCGCAACCGAGAACGCGATAAACGGGCGGCCCCATTGACTGCCCTCGCTTATGGTCAGTTCGGTCTCCTCGCCGCAGTGGGCCTGCCAGCGCAGCAGGATATCCTCCATGACGAGGCGGATGCCGGTGATATTTTTCCGCTCCATGCCCCGGTCAGCCAGATATTGCCGCAGTAGCTCGGAAATGTTGTCTATGTTTTCTGCGGATAGTGTATAGCTTGATCTTTTGACGGAGGATACTTTTGTTTTGTGCTTCATACAATCCCCTTGGGTATCGGAATGTTTTAACGGCTGTGCCAAAGTGCCTTCTTCCTCAGACATCTTCGATATAACGTAGTATTATATCATTTCCACATTGTTTTGTCCATTGCAGGCTCCGGAATTGAATGTTTTGGGGTGCGGACATTTTTTTGACCTTTTTCATCCTGATTTATCATTCATTCTGTCAACTCAACATTATATTTTCAGCCAATCTGTCAACGGGGCACTCGACCTTTAACCAGGCTTGTGGGCAAAGATTCCGCCCCCATACCTGCCTGATTTGGTAATAATCCCTACTCCCCCTAGGTCTTCATTCCACTTCTTGATAGAAAAAAAATAGGCGTTGGATCCGGCGTCTGCTTTAAACGCATCGAATTCGATACGTTTAAAATTCGGATTATGAAGGATCTCCCACAAGCCTAAAAACTAGGCGATATCTCTGCCGCGAAGCCAATTGTGTATAGTGATTCTTGGATCTGTACTCCTATATCGAGCTATATCCGTAAGTGAAATGAATTCATTTTGGAAATCAGTCGTATATATCCCAATCTCCAGGCCCTTAGCATGAATTGTTTCTTTCACAGGTCTCTTTGCCATTTATTCTTCCACCTTAGATGCAAGATTCCTTTCCGCCAGACCTTCCATCCGAATGTAATATTCAAGAAGTCGAATAACATAGCTTAACCATCCTCATTTTAATCAACAACACGCTGTGTATATCATGACACGATGAATGTATCGGCGCAATGTGTGTTTTTTTATCACCTAGATACCAGAAATCCCTTAATATAAAAGCGAATTCACACACTATTTACTTAGCCTGCGACATCAACATGAACGTCTCATTTCAGTTTCAGGATTGGATTATCCAAAAGATTCTCTATCATTGCCTGATATTTATCTCTGTCCGGATCCTCCATAATGGATGTAACTCTGATTCCGGCATCCTTTGAAGATGCCCCACATTGGAAGATTTTTTCTGTCTCCATACCGTAATCCAGAATGATATATCGATCATGAAAGATACCACCGGATGTCATCAATGAAATATTGACAGATGGATATTCCTTTTGGAAATCCGCAAATATATTCGCCCTCAATCCATTGTTTAAATTATCGCTGAACAGCGTGACCTGTATTCCCGCAGGGCAGGCTGTCAACAGTTCCAGAGTTTTAAGATTAATATAGTTATCTACCACAAAGATGGTATGCTTTGCCTGTCGATAGATTTCATCATATGCAAGGTCTGCCTTGAACGGTTGCCCATTCAGCACCAGGTATCCTCGCTTGATCTGCGGTTGACCGAATTCTGTCATAATCTCTGCTAATTCTGATTTTGCAACCATATTACTCAGCTGATCCACAACACCCGCCATCTTATCTTCCACGAAATGCAGATCCTCGCGTAAACCCATCGTATCAAAAATATTTTGCGATACCTGCATTGACAGCTGCAGGTATTCCCTCTGACCGATGAGGCCCTGGTTTTCAATGATATGGTCCTTCATCTTCTTAAAAGTTCGAATCAAAATCTTGCTCTGCTGTACAGCCAAACTGCCTTTAAGCACTGTCATCAGCATATATATGCCCTGCTCTGTAAAAGCATAAGGTAAATATCTGGAGCCGCCCCAACTTGAGGTCAAATTTTTTGACCTCAAGTTTAGAAGTTCATCTCGCGACAATTGAAAACGAAAATCTTCATCAAAGCGTTCTATATTGTTTTTTATCTGCTGATTAAATGCCTTCGTTGTGTATCCATATACCTCAGCCAATTCAAAATCCAGCATCACTTTCTGTCCGCGAATCAGATAAATTTTACTTTTAACCAGTTCTTCATCCATTAAAGTGATTTCACCAGACAGGTTCTTCGTATTCTCTGATTCAGTCATCTTGACTGTTTTAGTTTCTTCGATCTGATCTCTTTTTTCAGCATTCATAATCGTCAATCTCCTTCCCATATACAATCCGGCCTCATCTGAGCCAGGCTTTTCAACTGATAAAGCGGTTTCACTGCATTTGCTGCTGTAGGCTTCCAGTAATTGGGATTGTGACCTTCGTACCGCTCCACCTCTATCTCTCGCATTTCAACATCAATATGGTGCTCAAATGCATATATAGGGTCCTCTACCTGATTTCCAGCCATATCGAAGCACTGCTTTTCCATTCTTCTGGTAGTCACCCATTCCTCACCATCTTTATACTTCTCGAGCAGAATGGTTATCATTTCATCAAGTATTTTTATGCTTTCCAGTCCGGTTGACCCATACAGCGAACGAATCCCTAATTCAGGCTTCACTTCATAATAATACGGAGCATAATTATACGTGATATTCAGACTTGCATCCGTGG
>JAUNNP010000135.1 GCA_030531385.1 Eubacteriales bacterium | reverse complement strand
TCGACCGCCGGATGGACCGGCTGCCCGGTATTCTGAAAGAGGACGGCTATCCCGATGTGCAAGTGTTCAAACGGCTGTATGACGACGCCACGCTCCTTGTGGAGCAGTACAACCGTGATCTGGCCGCATGGGAGCGGCAAGTCCACGGAGAACAGCAGCCCCAGCAGGCGCCGCCTGAAAAGGAGAGCATACGCAAGAAGCTCCGGGATATGGAGGCAGAAGCTAAGCGGCGAAACGCCGAGCGGCAACAGAAACCCCGGCACCGCAGCTACAACTATGACAGAGGACGCTAAGACAGAAGAAAACACCGCAGGAAGCCCCTGCGGTGCATACATAAAAATGCCCTGCAAGCTTTAGGCCGGCAGGACATTTGTTTTGAACAATTTGTTATTTTACCCAAGTAACGCTGCCTAGAATCGTCTGGATGTCAGAGTCAGTAAAGGGCTCCATTCAAGTTATAGACGAGGCAAACTTATCATCAATAAATGCGACACAAGGCTCCCCGCCGCCGCATATGCCGGTAGTGAGGAGCCTTGATCTTATCATTCCATCGATAATGTGATCGTTATGTTTCCGTTTGAAAGCAGGTCTGTTAACTCAGACTCTGTCAAATCTGTGATCCGTCCCAGCCGCGTATAAGACCAATTGTTGGAGCCATAGAATATAACGATATTGCTCCCTGAGTAGAGAACGATGTCTCCGGCACTTGTGGTGGTCTGTCTATCATTGCGCGGGAGCTTTTCCCCGATCGCGCCGGCTTGTTCAAAGCCGCCATACATGGACATCCGGATGGTAAGCGGCTGACCGAAACACAGTTCTCTCAGTGCCTGCACGGATTCATTGTCTTCCCATTCCACCTGCACAGAAGTTTCACCGATTTTCATTTGAAGCATTTGTTCCTGTTCCTCCTTCACTGGCTCGGCAGTTTCCGCCGGACCATCATTCTCTGCCGTCACAGCAGAATCTGCGGTTTCGTCTTTGGAAACCGGTATTTCCTGATCGGATTCGACACCTGATGTTTCTGTCGGATGAGCACCCGGTTGTTCTGCAGGTTCTGCTCCGCAAGCGGGCATACACATGAGCAGACATAAGAGCATCAGGAAAATGATTGATCTTTTCATGGTGCAGTTCTCTCGTCTCTATATGGTTCCTCCAGGCTCAATTCAAACACCGTTTCCTTCGGCAGTGAGACAGAAAATCTGTGATTTTCATTGTCAAACTTATACAGCGTAGTGTGGGAGCCTTGATACATCTTTCATCATTCTGCTGCAGCCTCTATAAAGGCTTTGAGTATTTTCGTACTATTGGGATCTGTCTTCCATGAAAACTCCGGATGCCACTGCACTGCCCACAAAAATCGATTCCCGGACATATAAACCGCTTCGATAATTCCATCCGGTGCTTTAGCCATTACTTTAAGATCGTCTGCCAATGTTTTTACCGCTTGATGATGATAACTGTTCACAGAAAGCGTTTCTGTTTTCAAGCATTGGTATAGCGGTGAATCTTTTTCAATCATTACGTCATGGATTGGAACATCATATGGAGGTTTCTGGTGGTGTTCTATATCCGAAGGATGCTGAATAGGCAAATCCTGATACAAAGTCCCTCCCAGAGCAGCATTTATAAACTGGATTCCTCTGCAGATACCAAGCACAGGCTTGTTTGAACTGATCGCTTCATGAAGATAAACTGTCTCCATGTCATCCCTTATTTCACAGCAGGACACAAGCCCATCCATTGGCTCTTCATGGTATAATTTTGGAGAAACATCATGTCCTCCGGTAAACAAAAAACCGTCACACAATCCAGCCAGTCTCTTAATCTCGCCCACATCTGTTGAAAACGGTAATATGATTGGAATACCTCCCGTCTGATGTATTCCCTCCATATAACCCGGAAGCATCCATATACTTTCTTTTTCATCATCCCACAGGGGCATGACGCCTATAATCGGTTTCATCTCATCACATCCTTCAAATCGTCCAGCCACAAGCGCATTGAAGCATCGCTAGGCATTCGCCAATCTCCTCTCGGTGACAGAGAAACGCTCCCCACTTTAGGTCCATCCGGCAAACAGCTTCTTTTAAACTGTTGGGTAAAAAATCTGATATAAAAACGTTCAGCTGCTTTGATTATCTCCTTCCTTTCCAATTCCGGATAAGCACACATCGCGTAAGCTGCAGAACGAGAAGGCTCGAATCCATACCGGAGCGTATAATACAGTAAAAAATCGTTCAGATCATACTTCCCGATCTTTTCCTCAGTCATCTGACTGATTTTTCCTTCATGGCTTGGAGTAAGCTCCGGTGTGATAGGTGTGTCACATATTGCGAAAATCACCCTCCTCAGTTCTTCGCTGCTGCAGAACTGTGCATATGTACGACAGATATACTTTACGAGCGTTTTCGGTACGGAAGCATTCACTGCATACATGGACATATGATCCCCGTTGTATGTACACCAGCCAAGCGCAAGTTCAGAAAGATCTCCCGTACCTACGACCAGCCCGTTTATCATATTGGCTGCATCCATCAGTATATATGTACGCATTCTTGCCTGGGCATTCTCGTATGCAGAATCTCCTTCTCCCTGATAATCCGGGCTGTGTCCGATATCTTTCAGGTGCATCTGAACGCTTTCGCTGATCGGCACTTCGTGCACTTCGTCGGCGATAAGTCGCATCAGCTCTCGTGCATTTTTGTAGGTCAGACCGGATGTGTTTCCTTTGTTTGGCATCGTATACGCTATAATACGAATCTCTGGAACCATACTCCTTGCCTCAGCGCAAACGAGCAGAGCAAGCGTGGAGTCCAGTCCGCCGGATATCCCGATTAGAAGATTATAAATTCCGGTTGCCCTTATCCTTGTTGCCAGACCGTTTGCCTGAATGCGCATGATCTTTCTGCACCTGTCTCTCCTCTCCCGGTCGTCTGACGGTACAAAAGGATTTCTGCTCAGTACGACAGGGAGTTCCTTCAGTATATCCGCCATTTCACTGATCGATGCCTCGCCGTTCCTGAAAGCCCGTATATTTACATTTACTCTTCGATACATGTTCTCGTCGGCGTTCCCAAATGTATTCTGATGTCTTCTGTCGTACATAATACGCACCAGATCAATGGCACCGGTGCTTACGGAAGGGCACAGCGGAAATATATCTTCCTGAAGAACCGTTCCACATTGGCCAATAAGCGTGTGGCCCGAAAAGACAAGATCCGTGCTGCTTTCATCCACCCCTGCAGAGGCATAGACATACGCGCAGCAGCATGACCCGCTCTGATGTTCTACAAGCCGTCTACGGTATTCCTCCTTGCCGATCAGCTCATCCGAGGCGGACAGATTGGCGATGATGTTTGCCCCTGCAAGGCACATGTGTGTACTCGGTTTATCAGGCACCCAGAGATCCTCACAGATTTCTATACCCAGGACAGCCCCGCTTTCAGGATCCTCTGCAAGAATATCCGTTCCAAAAGGAATATCCTTCCCATGAATTCGTACGGAGCGTTCTGTCAAACCTTTCCCGGAGGAGAACCATCTACCCTCATAGAACTCAGAATAAGAAGGGATATATTGTTTTGGAATGATGGCGCAGACATTGCCTCCGGATATAACGGCCGCGCAGTTATACAGATTGTTTTCAAACCGGATCGGCACCCCGATGATCACAGTAAGGCCTGAATATTCCTGTGTTGCCTCAGCAATCCTGATCATGCCGTCCTGGGCTTTCTCCAGAAGCAGTCCGCTTCCAAACAGATCAGCACAAGTATATCCGGTCACAGATAATTCCGGAAAAACAATTAGACCGCATGCAGAGTTTTCTTTGATCAAACGAACGATCTGATTTGTGTTATATTCCACATCCGCAACTTTAAGATCCGGTACTGCTGCAGCTGCGAGAATCAGTTGATTTCTCATGATGACTCCTTTTTTAGTTTTTTGAAATGACCATTCTATTTCCTGCTTCGACATGCTGCTCTCAAGCCCGCATATAACAAAAAGCAGACACAGGCACAATCAGGCGCCTTTGTCTGCTTTCTTATAATATACTCACAAAAGTCAAAATAGTCAATAAACTCTACGCTATTTTCCGCTTCCCACCGCTGCTGATGGTGAGGGAGTCTTCATTATTTCCTCCGCAGTTTCAGCTTCTTCTATTCTCAGGTTTTACCCAACAGTGCCACTTTGGAGCCTTCGGCATAGGTTCATGCTTCAAAAGTGCTTTAATAACACGCCGGTGTGTAAACAGGCAGCAGGCACAAAGTGCCAAAATGACTATCAGAATAATTGTTCCGGGTTTCATTTCTACAGACCTCCTATCTCTCCATACGCGTCAGCGCCTTGTTCAGCAGATATTTGAGCTGGATCAGCTCCTCTTGCGGAAGATCGATACATCTTTGCATTGCCTTCGGAATATCAAGCGCCCTCTCTTTCAATGCTTCACCTTTTTCAGTCAGCGAAAGAAAGAGCCTGCGCTCATTGTTCTCCAGCCTGATACGGTTAATATATCCCTGTTTATCGAGCCGCTTCGAGAGCGGTGCCAGAGTAGTATTCTTTGCTTTTCGTTATGTTTAGTTGCGTTATATGTAAGTATTACTGTTACGACATCAAAATCACAGCCACAACCCGCTGAAAATCAAGACTTTTTTTGCAATCCGGTGCTCTTTCTTTTGGCAAATAGCGGCGGGGATTGCTCCCCGCCGCCCGTTACCTTATGCATAGATCAACTCGTGATTTACGATCTCTATTGCCCTGTCCCGGATGTTGTTCATCCGCTGCACCCACAGCATTTGAT
>JAUNNP010000134.1 GCA_030531385.1 Eubacteriales bacterium | reverse complement strand
AAATTCTATTGACAAAATTAGATTTAAAATTTATTATCAAAAATACAATCAACAGCAACTCTATTTAACCATATTTGAGAGGATGAAAAAATGAAAAAAGCAATCGCAGCAGTTATGACAACAATCATGGTAATTTCGCTTGCCGGATGTGGTGGCGGACAGCCCGCAGGATCAGCATCGACATCTGCAGCTCAAACCAAGGCCGAGACATCTGCTCCGGCTGAGACCGGCGATAAGAATTCGGTCAGTGCAAGTCTTTCGCTTGGCACAGGTGACCCGAGTGGAACATACTATGCATATGGTGGTGTGTTGGCCAATTACATTGCATCAAAGACGGAGATCAATACAAATGTTGTATCAACAGCCGGCACTATAGCAAACCTCACCGGCATTGATGACGGAACCTATGATTTTGCTACTGTACAGTCTGATGTGATGACTTATGCCTACAATGGGATCAATTCATTTGAGGAGAGCGGTCCAAATACCAGCTTCAGAACTCTCGGAGCTTTGTATCCGGATGCTGTCCAGATGATAACCTGCGATCCGGAAGTCAAGAGCGTGTCAGATCTTGCAGGCAAGAGCGTATGTGTTGGAAATGTGGGCAGTGGCACATATTACACTGCAATAGATGTTCTGGCAGCATATGACCTGACGCTGGATGACATCAACCCGGTATACCAGTCATACGGTGATTCGGCTGAGAACCTGAAAGACGGGAAGATTTCAGCTGCATTTGTTGTTGCAGCGGCACCTAACACAGCTGTAACGGATCTTTCAACATCCAAAACCGTGTATCTGATCCCTATAGATGATGAACATATGGGTAAGTTGATCGAGTCAGGTCCGTGGTATGCTCCGCTTACAATTCCGGCCAGTGTTTATAAGGGATTTGATGAGGAAGTAAATACAATATGCGTAAAGTGCACTCTTGTATGCAGGGCAGACCTTGATGATGATGTTGCTTATGCAATAGTATCTACTATATTTGATAATAAGAAAGAAATTGCGGCACTTCATGCCAAGGGAGAAGAACTTTCACTTGAATTTGCCACAGAAAATATCGCAGTTCCTTTTGCCAAGGGAGCGGCAAAATATTATGAAGAGAAGGGCATCACTGTAGAAATAGCAGAGTGAAGCACTGATATTATATTGAACCTATAGTTCCCTGAAAGGTTGACAGCGGATGCTGCCTTATAAAATCAATGGCAGCATCTGTAGAGCATAATGAAATTAATTTGAGAGGTGATGAAATGCTGTCTGAAAAGAATATTGATATCCCATCCGGGCAGATAAATACTGAAAATGACACAGAAGCAGTGGATATGAATGCTGTTGAAGAAGTCATGAAGAAATATGACCGGGAAAGCAACACCAGGGTCTGGGAGGGATGGCAAAAATGGGCAGTATATGCCGCCTTTACAGCAGTTGCTCTATTTAATATCTATGTAACACTTTTTGCTACTTGGCTGGATCTGATCCGCTATCCGTCTTTTGTTGCCAGTCTGCTGTTTGTCGGATATTTAAATTATCCGATGAAAAAAGGTACTCAGCGTATAAATTATATTCCATGGTATGACTGGATAATAATGCTGGCAGGGACTGGAACATTTATGTATATTGTGGTGAATGCATATGACCTCTCCATGAGAATCGGTGTGGCAAACCTGTACTGGTATGAGATCATTCTGGGTGTTGTCGGAGTGTTAACGCTGATGGAGCTCTGCCGCAGAAGTGTGGGAATTCCAATTTTGTGCGTATGCTCAGTCTTTGTAATTTATGCCCTGTATTATTACTGCTTTGGCAGAGATCTGGGAGCATTTAAAGCACTTAGGAAAGTAACGATAGGAATCTTCTACCAGACCGATGGCATCTGGGCTACACCTATTCAGGTGTGTTCAAGATTTATAGTAGTGTTCATAATATTCGGAGCATTCCTGGAGAGGACAGGCATCTCCAACTTTTTTATAAGCCTTGCCAACTGCTTATGTGGTTCTGCAAGCGGAGGACCGGCAAAGGTATCAGTTATTTCCTCAGCGCTTTGTGGTATGGTTTCCGGTTCTTCAGTAGGAAATACTGTCACAACGGGGTCGGTAACGATTCCGATGATGAAAAAAATAGGATATGAGCCGGAATTTGCGGGTGCGGTTGAAGCTGCAGCATCAACCGGAGGGCAGATAATGCCGCCTATCATGGGAGCAGCTGCTTTCCTGATGGCAGAATATGTGGGGGTATCTTATTCAGATATAGTGGTCAGGGCTATACTTCCCGCAGTCCTGTATTTTGCAGGAATCTTCATGAGTGTCCATTTCGAGGCAAAAAAATTAGGACTTAGAGGTATGAGCAAGGAGGAACTGCCGTTATTTAAGGAACTGGTAAAAAAGACATATCTTCTTCTTCCACTTATCATCCTGGTTTATCTGGTTTCATCAGGTACCCATACAATGGCATTTTCGGCAATAATTTCAATCCTGTTTGCAATCATTGCAGCAAATTTTGAGAGAAGCCGCCTGTTTTCACTGGTAAGTGCGATTGCTTTGATACTTTATCTTTTTGTACAGATGCCCGGAATGGCAGGTATTGCGGTGCTTATGGTGGGAATAGTAAGTTGCTTTGCTACACTTTTTGGAAAAGATGTCAAGATGTCACCGGTGGAGCTGTTTGACGCACTTGCAAACGGGACCAAAGGTTCCATATCTGTTGTTGCAGCGTGCGGGGTTGCCGGAATAATTTCGGGATGCATTACCATGACCGGACTGGCTTCACAGATAATTACAGCAATCATAAGTGTATCTCAGGGAAATATAATGGCTGCGCTTTTTCTGACAATGATATGCTGTATTATTCTTGGAATGGGCGTTCCGACGACAGCAAACTACTGCATTATGGCATCTACCTGTGCACCTATTCTTATACAGCTTGGTATTCCTAACGTTGCCGCCCACTTCTTTGTTTTCTACTTCGGAATCGTTGCGGATATCACTCCTCCGGTCGCCGTGGCAGCATATGCTGGTGCGGCAATCGCAAAGGGCAGTCCTATGAAGACTGCGGTTAATGCCACAAAGCTTGCAATCGGGGCATTTATAGTTCCTTACATGCTTGCACTTAATCCGGCAATGGTCCTTGTAGATACCAATGTTGTACAGTTTATTCTGATTGCAGTAACATCCCTGATTGGAATGTATGGCGTGACTGTCGGTCTGGAGGGGTTCATCACAAGCATTCTGGGATTGCCACTACGTATCCTGATAATTGCAGGCGGCCTGATGCTGATACATCCGGCAATAGTCACAGATATTGCAGGACTTGTAATCGTTGGAGCAATCACACTCCTGCAGTTTACAGGCAAAGTCAGGGAAAACAAAGCAACTGCCTGACAGGAGTCAGCAGGAAAGTATAAACCAATCTAGAATGGAGTAAGATACAATGAAAAATCAATATTTTAAAGGCTTGAAATGTACTCACTGTAATAAAGAGTACGGGCCGGATGCTGATCTGCTTCTTTGTCCGGAGTGCGAACATCTGCTGGATCCCTTCTATGACTACGAGGCGTTGAAAAGGGACTGGAAAAAACTGGATATAAAATCAAGACCGAATGATATATGGCGTTATAAGGAACTAATGCCTGTAGTGGATTTTGACAAGATTGTGACGCTTGGGGAAGGCGGAGTGCCTATTCTTGACTGCCCCGAAATAGCGAAGGAACTTGGAGTAAAGGAATTTTATATCATGTGTGATTACATGCTTCCAAGCGGATCGCTTAAGGACCGTACGATAGCAATCACCGCAACAAAGGCAAAGGAATTTGGATATGATGTGCTGTCATGCGATTCATCAGGAAACAAGGCAGCATCGGTTGCCACCTATGCTGCAAGGGCGGGGATCAAGAGTGTTGTATTCGTGCCAGACACGACTCCTGCCGCCAAAGTTGCCCAATCATTATTCCACAATGCTACACTTGTAAAGGTAAAAGCAGATCTTTCAACACTTTCAGAAATGTACAGGTCCGTGATCAGAAGCAAAAAGTATCGCTGGTATGACTGCGGTATTGATAATCCGTATCGTTATGAAGGAAAAAAGACATACGCTTATGAAATTATAGACAGGCTAAATGGCCGCGCACCAGACTATATTCTGCAGCCGGCATCACTTGGGATGTCAATAGTGAAGGCATGGAAAGGCTTCCGGGAGGCAAGAGAACTTGGAATGTATGACGGTGAATTCCCGAAGATGGTATGCTGTCAGTCTGATAAGGTAGGACCGATAGTTAGCGCCATCAATTCAGGGGCAGATCATGTGACTCCATCCAAACGTGTTCCAACTGTTGCGTCAGCACTTGCTGTAGCGGATCCTGTGCTTAATGGTGAGGAAACCTTAAAAGCGGTTCGCGAATCAGGAGGAACCGGAATTCATACAGATGATGAGACATTACTTCATTATTGGAAGAAGCTGGCAGGTATCGGCATTTTCTGTGAGCCTTCATCAGCGATAGGGGTTGCATCTGCGTATAAGATGGCAAAAGATGGAAAACTCAGAGAGTCTGATGTTATGGTTGCCATCGTCACAGGCAGTGGATTTAAGGATATCGGAAGAGTTGAGGAAAATGTAAGTATGCCGGAAAAGTCAGTTGAAGATCTGAATCAGCTTTATGCATACATAGAAGAGACTGATGTGGGATAAGATATTAATATTATATTCAAAGGAGGATAATTATAATGATCAAGACAATAAGCACACCAAACGCACCGGCAGCAATCGGCCCATACAGTCAGGGCAAGATCTGCAATGGCTTCCTTT
>JAUNNP010000133.1 GCA_030531385.1 Eubacteriales bacterium | reverse complement strand
TATCGTATTATATCGGTTATCCGACCTAATATCAACACATACACTTTGAAATTCATTTCTGCGCATGCCAAGCGGAGCTGAATGCCGGCATAGGTATGGATGCAATTATCGATGCAGTTGTGGCAGGGCTGATAGCAACCTGTCATCCCGGAATTTGCTGCATTGACTATGGCTCCAACTTCAAGCCTTGTAATATCTCCCTTCCAGATATACAGATCCTGCTGCAACTCTTCCGTTTCTGCAAGTGTCACGACGCCTTTCTCTTCTCTGACTTCCGACAGATATTCATCCTGCGTAGCTAAAAACTTTTCGCTGATACGCTGCGGCATACGGACATTCATCAGGGATCTCAAGAGTTTCTTCTGTTCTCCCTCTTCCCCGGGAATCATCATTTTACGATATCTCGACTGCTCTTTCAGGAGTTCACTGATCAGATATCTCCTTCTTTCCTCCTGATTCATAATGTCACCCGCTTTCTTCAAATATGTCATTATAATAATATCAGAGCCCTGCATATCCTCAAGGCCTGATACCATGTCATAATTCATCCGGCAAAAGCTTACATAACTGCGTCTGCAGCAGTATATCCTTCAAGGGAACCAGCCTTAACCTGAATGCAGGCGAAGCTGATTGCTTCATCATCTGCTGCTGAAAACTGTCTCTTTCCTTCCGGTGAAATTCTGATCCAGTCGCCGGCCTTCAGTTCTACGGTCTCATCATCGATAACCGCTTTACCTTTTCCTGACAGGATCACATAGATTTCTTCATTCTGCTTGTGGGAATGCTTGATGTTCCTACAACAGCGTTCAAGCAGCTCCTTTGGATTTTCGAAGCGCTTATATTTTCTTTCGAAGCACGAATATGGCAGCTTCTTATTATTCTTTTCCATTAAAAAATCACCTCCTGACACTCTATGATTTTCATCTTAAAGTGCCCGGAGGTGAATGTCATTTAACCCGTGGTTGAAACTATAAAATATTTTCCGGTTTAAGCTTTCTTCCGGTCCATCCCATGCCCTTTGCCCAGGTTCTTGAACTTTCCTTTTCTTCTGCATCATCAGGATCCTTGCTATTAATGACCTGAAGGAAATTTTGGAAACCGCCAAGTCCTCCCACGTCATCCATCACGTTAAGGCCATCGGCATCGATACATACCGGCTTCCATTCAAGGTAAACACGCTGCAGTTTTTCGCGAAGTTCAGGGTCAACTTGTTCACCGGCAAGATTCCTGTACTGTAAATCTTTTGCAGCGATTTTTCTGTCCTCTACGAAGACATTATTCTCGTCAATGTGGCGCTGCACGTAATTGCTGTCATAATTTTCATTTGCAGTGTAGGCATCAAGGCAGGTGATTCTCACATACCAGTCATCGCCGTAATCGTAGTTATAGAAAAGCTCACTTACAAAAGGAATAATAACCGGATTGCCGTTGCCAAGGAACGGCTCTACATCTTTCTCAATCCTTTTTACGATTTTTTTCTGTTCGTGAATGACTAGCTCAGGCTCCATCTTATAAAACTTCTTAACGTCCTTCGTCCTGCCGTATCGGATTGCCTCCTCGATGTTACTGATATTTTCCCTCAGTTCTAAAAGGTCATCCATATCATTCATTACGGTGTCATATAAATCCGTAATTGCCTCAAAGAGGTCCTCATACTCTGCATCACAGGAATTAATCATGATTTCCTGCATGCTCTTCCACAGCTTATCGTTCAGCTCACTCATTTGAGGTAAAGCATTTTTAAATAATCCTCTAACCTTAATGGATTCGATCAGAGCATTGAAGCCGCTTTCAAAGGTCATGCCGATATCCATAAGCTTAGTTTGATCACTAAGCTTAAGTTCCTTCGTCCAGTTTTCTTTAAACTCTTCTATGTTCTCTCTAGTCCGAAGGAAGGATTCCTCAACAGACAGCGCCCTGGAGCCTCTGTTGTATTTGCTTCGTAGCCAGGTATTAAAGCTATGGCCCTCCGAATAATCATCATCCCAAAACTCGTCACTCAGCTTACTTCCCGGAAACCTAAAAATGCTTCCACAAAACTTGAGATACTCGCCCCAGCTCTGATCATTCGTAACCGTATTGAACTGATCCTCTGAAAGCTCGAAATGATGCAGGTGACTATTCTGCCAGCCAAATAGCTTTTGAATCATGTAGTGAATTGCATGAAGGTTCATCTCACCATGAACCAGCACATCACGGGTGATTCCCTTCTCAGCCTTCGCAAGTTTTAAAAATTCTGCCTCCTCTTCCGACTCCATATCGAGACCCTTGTAGCCATCATATATGACCGGAGAACAAAGCTCGAAACGAAGCTTTAAAACACTTGGCATTCTATACGATTCACCCATAGCCAGCGGACTCATTTCCGGTGCTTTGGATTTTTTTGTTCCATCAAAATCTATTACCTTTCCCATATCAGGACTTACCTCCTTCATCTGTATTTCGTCTGTTTCATCTAAATGCTGTCTGCCAACCTGATTCTCGGCAGCCTGCTTCATGCGGTCACGGTATTCCTTGCTGCGTTCAGCGGTATCGCTCTTTTCTCCGCCATAGACACCTCGGGTGTAGGGCATGTAGGACTGCACATTTTTCTCAGACATGCATAGAGCTTCTGCGATTTCCTTTACGGATTTCCCCTGGGCATAAAGCTCTCCCACATCACGGCTGGACTTACTTTCCCATAACCCCTCAGTAATCAGCACACGCCGGACCTTAATTGTATTACTGCCCAAGTTTTCGACTGTCTTTTTAACGGAACTGGTTTTTATATATTCATCTATGATTCGATTATAGAGATCTTCTCGCTCATCCAAAGCAACTACCTCCTTCGCATTTTTAGTAGCTACGGTTATAGAATATGCTCTATGCATAATCGTGTCAACCCTACCTTTTCAAAGCAAAAAAATACTGGGCCCGCCACTTGGGCAGGCCCTACAAATATTGTTTTCACAAATTGGCTAGCAGTGAATGGGTGCGCACCCCATTCCATCTTTGCTAGTTGGGGCAAGTCCCCAATCCCCTTGAGCTTCCGAAATATCTGGAACCGGCATTGTGCGTAAACGCACAAGTTTTATTAAAGCGAAGTCTCTCGCTTTCTTTGTTTGTCATCCTTCTTTGCCTGCGCTTCAGCATCCATAATAAAAGACCGATGAGATTCTCCAATCGGCCTTCATTGTTATTAATTTAAATCTGACAGTACAATTCTGTCGTATGCTCCGTTTTTTGAATCCTCTGGGTGAGGTTCTAATCCGATAATAGTTATCTCGCTCTTATCAGGACCATAAACCCAAAACATTCTGCGAGCTTTGCTCTTTTTGTTTTCCAAATAAGATTCCCAGACCTTCATCCCATAGCGCCTTGATAATGGCTCTATATCATGAGTTTTTAATCCGGGATACTGCGGATCCTCTGAAAGCTTCTTAAGAGCTACTCCCCATTTTTTATAAAGCTCTGCATCGTTCTTATTTATTGTTCCGTCACGATAGCTTGTCTGCAATCTACTCCATAACTCCGCCATCTCCGGTATGCCCATTTTTATGCTAAATGCCATCTGCTCTCCCCATTAGAAATCGGACAAATCAATTGCCGAAGATACATTGCCTGCCTTGAAATTGCTGATTGCCTTATCCATATCAGCCAATGTGCGGGCAGAAATGCTATCAGGAATTGTAAGTTCCCTTGGTTCAAGCATTATACATCCATTTTCGTATTCCCTGACATTATAGTACTGGTACAGGGCACCGCGGAGTGTCACTCGCTTTTTGCTATCAATATGAACTGTGTAATCCTTTACTGCATCCATGACTGTCACCTCCATAAATGATAGGTGGGATATCCCACCTATCATTATATTACACTCCACTTCTCTAACAGTCAATACCAAAAGATTTAGATCGCTTCCTGCAAATCCTTTTTCTTATTCTCGGTCTTTGGCTTTGCTGGCTTCTTGGCAGCCTTTTCCTTGCCGGCCTCGAGCTTGTCTTTTACGGAGGTGCGGAATTTTCTTTCCGCACTTTTGCTCACAGTTGGATCCTTGGAATCGGATTTATCCTCCGATTTTCCGAATGCTACCAGTTTACTAACATCACCTTCAAATAATACTTCCTCGGTTTCTTTAACTACTACTTTCATCTATTTAAGTCAATCTCTCATTTTCTTATTTTACCCCTATAATTACCAAACATCATTCAACGCATAGTTGAAAAAGGCCCTTGATTATAAAATCAAGAGCCTAAAAGCGTTCACGGATGGATTCGAACCATCGGAGCTATAAAGCCCCTCGCCTTAGCAGGACGAGACCATAAGCCTCTCGGACACGTGAACAAAAGTGGGCAAAGCCTAACTCGAACCAACGTAGACCTACGGCGGCGGATTTACTGCGCAGCATAAGTTCGATTACGAAAATCAAAGATTTTCTATTTCCCCCTTGTTTACACGGGGTTTGACGTGTGCCTAACGGACCGACGTCGGATTAGAGATGCTCTTCATCGTCGGGAGGGTTCCCAGTTCCTGCTCTATAGTGTCCTGTTATGCCGTGCCGGTCTCTATTGCGTTAAATTTTATCAGACCGATTTCACCCATGTTAAACTACGATTATTTAGGGTGCTATGTAGTCAATCTGTAGTCAGGTGCATAATTTTTTTTGTTCGGATTTTCCCAGAAAATCGTATCGAAATCTTCTCCTGTATCTAACGACCTTATTCCTATTTTCTTGAAGGCAGTAACTATATGAAACCAATTGCACATATATAATTACTATCGTTCGAGTGTCCGTTCTCTCTTTCGGAGAAGCTGCAGGGATTTATCCAGTATTTTTTCCTTGCGTTCAGCAAGCATTCTCTTATAAAAGA
>JAUNNP010000132.1 GCA_030531385.1 Eubacteriales bacterium | reverse complement strand
AACAGAATAGAAAAGGCCGGAGTTCTGCGCAGCTGGATGACTTTCATACTCTTCCCATAGGGGTGGAATTCACTAACTCTTAGCAGGACCACGTGAATTCGACTTCTGTTCATCTTGCGTACTTTTCCGGCTTTATGGGCATTATACATGCATTTTGCATGGATTTGCCACTATTTTCGGTAACAAAAACTTCCACCCCGTGGAATTTAGTCCTACAAGGTGGAAGTTAGTCTTACAAAGTGGAATTAACTTTTACAAGTGACCATTAGATTTTTAATAAATCCGAGCGATCTGCAGACAAACAGCCAGAATGTGAGTGTAAATGCGCTGCCTGCTGTCGTGATCATAACTGTCGAGGCAGAAAGCTGTCCCGAATGTCCCATGTTCTTTGCCATAACGAAGCTCGTCACAGTAGTAGACGAACCCAGCATTACCAGAATAGCTATGAGCTCCGAGTTTCTGAAGCCGAGCACGACCGCCATAGGAAGGAACACCAGCGGAAGCGCAATAAGCTTGATAAATGATGCGATAAGCGCGGGCTTTACGCACTGCCCCGCAAGCTTTATATCAAAGGACGCTCCCATGGCCATGAGCCCGAGCGGTGTGGTAAGGACTGCGACGTTCGAGATGGTCTTCTGTAAGATCTGCGGGATCGGCGGTCCTATAAGCGACCAGATAAGTCCGGCAAATATGCCAATGATGATAGGATTGGTCAGTACACCCTTCACGGTGTCCATTATCAGCTTTTTATCCATTGCTCCGCGGTCCGGCTTAAAGAATGAAAGCACTGTTACCGCCATGATATTATAAAGCGGCACACTGGCTATTATCATGAGCGGGCCCATGCCGGAATTGCCGTAGATATTCTGAATGAAGGCAAGTCCGAGTATGGCCGCACTGCTCCTGTATGAGGATTGGATAAACTCGCCCTGCTGATCACGCTTTACCGCGACAAAAGAAAGGAGGCAGATGGCCGAAATGGTGACCGCGGTAACTATAAAGCAGAACACAACAAATTTTGTATCCCAGGCCTCGACAAAGTTCTGCGTCGAAAGGTCCCTGAAAAGCATGACAGGAAGCGTTACCTTGAATACAAATTTATTTAGGTTCGAGGTGAAGGACTCATCCATCATCCCTATTCTTCTTAAGAACAGACCGACCAGCATCGTAAGAAAGAGCGGCACGGTCGCATTTAAACTAAAAATTAAATTATCCAGCATTTTACATTTTCCTTGCATTTATACATGTGGACCCGGCGGGCTCAGCGCCTCCACATATCCGATACAAAATACATAAGCGCGGCCCAGGTATACATGGAGTAGAAAATGCCATGCTCATCCCTGCCGTCCTTAAGGAGCTTTACAGCTTCTTCCTTTGTAACGATCTTGAAATCACCGAAGACCTCCGTTCCCTCAGCACCGTCCGTGGAAAGTGTCCCCAGATCCTCCTCACTGATAAGCGCGCAAATAAGAGCATTGCACTCATCCGAAAGCCCCGGTGTGGAGAACAGCAGCGGGTTTACTATTGAAAGCTGATCATGGCTTTTTATGCTTATACCCGTCTCTTCTTTGACTTCGCGCACTGTTGCTGAGAATAGTGGATTATCTGTCTGCTTATCAGCCTCATCAATAAGCCCTGCCGGAGCACCGAGCAGGAACTGCCCTGTCGGATATCTGAACTCCGTCGAAAGAAGCAGCCTTGGTGTTTCTCCCTTTACTATAACAATGACTGTGACCGCATCCGGAAGAGCTGTCTTGAATTCTTCATCATCCTTCAGCGCAAATATGTCATCTACCGCTCTCCTGCTGGCATCAAAATAATGCCTCCCCTCGGCATACTGCAGGTCATAAAGCCTTACGAACCTGCCGTCAAAGCATTCCTTTACATGTTCTCTCTTAATAATTACTTTTTCTGCCATTTTATTCAAACACTTTTTTTATACTGTCATAATGCAGGAATATTCCCTGTGCGTTGAGCTCCTTTATCTCCCCCGGTGAAGCGAATTTGCCTCCCATGGTCTCGGTCTCCTGAAGCTCAAGATCACTTTCTGTGACGTCCATATCAAAGCGGTATATATCAACTATATAGTTCTGACCTTCGTTATCCCGGTGATAGCAGAACTGATAACCGCCGTCAGCATGGCTTACGTCAAGTCCTGTCTCCTCCATTACCTCACGGCACACAGCCTCAAACGAGGTCTCGCCTGCCTTTACTCCTCCGCCGGGCACCTCCCACCAGCCTGCAGCCCAGGCCTTGGTCATAACTCTCTGGGTGATCAGGAAACGGCCGTCCGGTCTGCGGATCACTCCGAGCACCGAAAGATAATAATCTCCCGGCTGCATGGTCCAGTCATTTCGCTTCATGGTGCGTCCGGTAAGATTTTTGTTTATGTCATAAATATCCCAATATTCCATATAAAAACTCCTTATTAAGGTCTTTTGACCCTGATTTTGTATTATAACATTCTTTGGCACATTCTTCATGTCAATTAGTATATTAATATAATTTCTTTTCAAAATGCTTTGATGATGCTATCATATGCATAAAGAATCTTTGACTTTGCGGAGGTTTCTTATGTCTCAGACTTTTGAGCGCAAGCTTTATGAAAAACTAGTTTCCTGGAAGGAAGAAAACAGCGGTGCAAGCGCACTGCTCCTCGACGGTCCCCATGCCATGGGAAAAAGCTTCATCGTGGAAGCATTTGCAAGAGAGAACTATAGGAGTGTGATGTTCATTGACTTTGCGCAAGTTTCCTCTTATATCAAAAATCTGTTTCTCAATTTTCGGGACGATCCTGTCACTCTTTTAAATAAACTTGCAAAGCACTATAAGATCGCGATATACCCGCGTGAGACCCTGCTTGTCCTCGATAGCATCCAGACCTTTCCCGCTGCTCGCGAGGCTATAAATAAGCTTTGTTCCGACAGGCGCTGTGATATTATTGAGCTTGGAGCCGGCGTATCAGTGAGGGAGAATATAAAGGATATAAATTTACCTTCGGCTGAGATTGCTTTCAGACTTTTCCCCATGGATTTTGAGGAGTTTTGCATTGCCCTTGGCGAAGGGGCCCTTGCCTCAAAGATAAGAGAAAGATTTCAAGCAAGAAAGCCTCTTTCCGCTGCGAAACATAGCAGGGCCATGCGGCTTTTTAAAACATATCTGATCGTAGGCGGCATGCCGGGAGCTGTGACCGCCTTTGCCAACAACGCTGCCGCAGCTTACACCGAGGCACTTTCTGCGGCGGCCTCTGTAAAACATGAAATCGCAGCCTCTCTGAAAAAGGATATAGACTCTATCCCCGCCAAATATAAGGCGAGAGTCGCCTCTCTTTATGAGCAGCTCCCTCTGTTTCTTTCGCAGTCCGACAAGCATGTTCGTTTCCGTCACATAGTAAAGGGCACCTACGCCTATCAGTATGAGGACACCTTCAACTGGCTCTCTGATTCCGGCCTCGCCTACATTTGCAGAAGGACTGAGAATCCGAAGCTTGGGCTCTATTCCTTAAATGAATCCGATTCCTTTGTTAAGGCCTATATGAGTGATACCGGGCTTCTTGCCGACGCGGTACTTAAAACTTCAGCTAATTCATTTATCGAGGATGAACACTCTCCTCTCGACGACATTCTTTATGAAAATGCTGCCGCCGCTGCTTTAAGCACGAACGGACATAAGCTCTTTTATTATTCACGCTACAACGATATGAAGCACCGCAACGATATAGACATAGACTTTCTCATTACCGACGGAACCGGTTCAAGGGCAAAGATCATCCCGATCGAGATAAAATGCGGAAAGCGCTATAGTTCACGCACACTGCCAAAATTTATAGAGCTTTACCACAGCAATATTTCGGAAAGCTTCGTTGTATGCAAAAAGAACCTGAAGATAAAAGACAGCATAACCTATATTCCGCCGTATATGCTGTTTTGCATATAACTGATCTGATGCGAAAATCCCTCATGCAGCGCACATGCCCACTACGTTGGCATAAACATAATCAACACAGGATTAAAGTTAAGGATAATAACATGGAAAATACTGAACATAAGAGAAGAAAACATTACAGCGGAAAATATCCAAAACATTTTGAGGAAAAGTATAAGGAGCATCAGCCTGAAAGATATGCCGAAACTATCGAGCATGTAATTGAAAAAGGCAATACCCCTGCCGGAATGCATATCTCGATCTGCGTAAAGGAGATACTTGAGGTGCTGAATATCAAGCCGGGAGAACGAGGCCTTGACTGTACCTTTGGCTACGGCGGTCATACCGAAGCTATGCTGAAGGTACTTCTTGGCGAAGGTCACATCACAAGCCTTGACATCGACCCAATAGAATCAACTAAGACCATAGCCAGATTGAGGCAGGCTGGTTATGGTGAAGATATACTAAATCTGCGCAATATCAATTTTAAAGATATAGACTTGGTTGCAGCCGAGAGTGGTCCCTTTGATTTTGTACTCGCAGATCTCGGTGTTTCCTCCATGCAGATAGACGATCCCGAGCGCGGCTTCTCCTATAAAGTAAGCGGTCCCTTAGACCTTCGCATGAATCCCGATGCAGGTGAGCCTGCCTCCGAGCGCCTAAAGAAGCTCTCAAAGGATGACCTCATCGGTATGCTTACGGAAAATGCCGATGAACCATATGCGGTGGAGATTGCCTCAGCCATCGTCAAGGCCAGAAAGTCCGGAAAAAGCATAGAGCGCACCGAAGACCTGCGGGCAATAATCGAGGAATCTCTGGATTTCCTTCCCGCTAAACCTGCGGCCAACAAAAAAGAGGTTATAAAAAAGTCCTGCCAGAGGACCTTCCAGGCTATAAGAATAGATGTAAATCAGGAGTTTGAGTCTCTT
>JAUNNP010000018.1:6433-29460 GCA_030531385.1 Eubacteriales bacterium | reverse complement strand
AAGCCAAAACCGATTATTCCGTTTTAGCCCCTGCCAAGTTAAGCGTAGCCTCTGCCCATGTATGCAGCTCCGCTGCCTAAGCCAAAGCCCATGATGCCGTTATAACCGCTGCCAAGATATGCGTAGCCGCTGCCCATATATGAGGCTCCGCTGCCCATGTACACGCCAAAGCCCAGCAGTTCGCGTCCCGAGCTCATGATTCCGGAGCCAATGATACCCGACCCCGCAAAGCCGATACCCGCAATTCCTGAACCTGCAAAGCCGATGCCCGCAAGTCCTGAACCTGCAGCTCCCGAGCCATAAAAGCTGTATCCTGAGCCGGTCATGCCGCTGCCATGTCCATAAGTTGCAGCTCCGGATCCGGATCCGCCCTGCATCTCAGACAAAGCTACCGAGGTATTTACCATGGCACAATAATCACGCCACCAGTCGTGGCTGTCACGCTTCCATAAAGCTTCTCTTGTTTTTGAATAAATATCCATAACAATCACCCCGGTAAGTAAACATAATTTGAATGTGCCATTTGAAATATCATATCACACAGAACATTAAGTTTGCACCTTATTCTTGCAAAAAATTCGGTTTTTTTAACATTTATTTTCTCTAAATTCAATACTCTTCTGTGAAATATGTCTGATATTCAGTATATTCCCCCAATCCCAAGATCGGTATCTATCATATTCATATTATACAGTATAAGCACATCGGTGACCTCAGGATGCTCTGCTATAAATGCTGACGGTCCAAGCTTATACGACCTTGTATCAAAAACATAAATATGCTTAAAGTGATGCGAGAGAAACGGCACCATACAATTAGCGTAGCTGTCCTTTATAAGCACAAGTGACCTGTCGGTCCCGGCATTCTCATTTGTAACCGTAATAAGCGAATGCAGATTGTCAAGAAAATAGGAATATTTATCCTTCTGCCCGAGGTATTCCGGATTATACAAACTGTCGCTTTCCTCATGCGTATCCTCATATACGACCGAAATATCATCGCTGCCAAGACTATATGCTTCAATAGTATCTCCCGGCACAGTGTAATCATTAAGCTTTGAATAGATGGTTCCGTGAAAATCCGTACTGACTGCAGTACTATTCCACTTTTCAAGCGGCACCGCATCAATGCCTGACTTTTCACAGTAGGCCTTATAGCCTATATAAGCCCCATAGGTGGTCCAGTGATGATCAGTCTTATAGTAAAGCTCCGTCTGAGCACCTGATGAAGCGGCGTCAGCATTCTCATAAGCCTCACTCAGGGCTGCGAAGCAGTCGACCGCCGGGATGCCTGTTCCGTTTATTATATCCATAGCGTCAGATTGCTGATCCCGGTAAGGAGCCGCTGCGGGAAGCTTATCCTTAAGTGTCCATATCGCTGTCGGAACAAGCATGAGCTCCGTATTTATGTTTTCCGGAAGAGACTCATAAAAGCTTTTGAATATCCTGATGGTTTTTTCGGTATTCTTCGGCTCATCGTAAGGCTCAATAAAATATCCATCGCTGCAAATGTAAATGCCGTTTATCTCAGACCTTCCCTCGGCTTTTTCAACCCCGGTCCTTATGGTCATAAAGGAATCACGGAACGGAAAATGATCGCAAAGATAGCTGTTTATATCATCCATCCACTTTCCCGAGACAATAGACTCTGCCGATGGCACGGGGAATGCCTGCAGATATCTGTTTTCGTTCTCAGAAAATGTCTTCTTGGGAAAGGCAACAAAAAGAATGTCCAGGACAATGATGAATACGGCAAGTATGCAGGCTCCCGAAATCCTTCCAATATTGAATTTTCTGTTTTTGCTATCCATAAATGCCCAAAGCCTCCGTGATCCCTAAAATCTGAAATAGAGAAACGGATTATAAGTATCCGCAACAAGGTATGATACTGTAAATATAAACAGCACTATAAAAATAATGGTCTCAAAAGCCCTGAATGCCCTGCTGCCGTTCCCGGCCGAAAAAGCAGCCTTAAGCAGAGGGTAAACCGGAAATGCCAGCACAAAAGCAAGCATAAATACAACTCCGAAATTTCTGAAAAGCCACATGAAATCACTGCCGATAAGTGCCCCATTCATAAACATGGCGGCAAAGAAGTATGACAGCTCACCCATATCCGTAATTGCAAAAATAACGAATCCTGTAACGATCACAAAGAGAGCATACGCGTGCTGAAGGATCCCGGGCAGCTTCTCTATGAACCGGCCAAGGAAATATTTTTCTATCACGAGAAATGAAAAATGCCACAGTCCCCAGAATACAAAGTTCCAGGAGGCTCCGTGCCAGAGGCCTGTAAGGAACCATACTATAAACATATTTCTGAGCTGCTTTACGGCGCCTTTTCTGTTTCCGCCAAGCGGAATGTAAACATAATCCCTGAACCAGCTTGAAAGCGAGATATGCCAGCGTCTCCAGAAATCTGTTATTGAAACCGCAGAGAGCGGATAATTGAAGTTTTCATTAAAATGAAAGCCGAGTATACGTCCTATACCTATAGCCATGTCGCTGTATGCGCTGAAGTCAAAGTAAAGCTGCAGGGTGAAGCTTATGGCTCCGAGCCATGCCGATGCTGCGGAAAGAGGCACCCCGGGTGCAAGAGTTCCCGCGGCAGCATAAGCCTGTACCGTATCAAACAAAAGCCCCGCACGATTTGCTATCAGCACCTTTTTAAACAGCCCGAGTGCAAGTCTTTCAGCACCCTCGGATATATCCTCCGAACTTATATTTCTCTCGTGCAGCTCATTATGTACGGTAATGTATCTTACTATAGGTCCGGCAATAAGCTGCGGAAACATCGAAATATAGGTTATGTAATCAAGGTAATTCTTTTCAGCCTCAACATCCTTTTTGTACAAGTCGAAGATATAGCTCATACTCTGGAAGGTAAAAAAGCTGATTCCTATAGGAAGTGCCACACCGGGCCCCCTGACTGATATTCCGCTCGCAGGCAGGAGCAGCTTAAGCAGCGAATTTAAAGAATCTGCCGCAAAGTCCGCATACTTAAAAAAACATAAAACCGAAAGGTCGATAAGGATGGAAAGTATCAGAAATGCACGCCTTTTTGACGTTTCAGAGCCGAAGGCATCCATCAGCCTGCCTATAATATAATCACTGAAGGATACAAAAAGCATCAGCAGTATATAGACCGGCTCGCCCCATGCATAGAAAATAAGACTGAATAACAGTAAGACCCCGTTTTTAAATCTAAACGGGGCCGCAAAATACGCTGCCAGACATAAGGGCAGAAAGAAAAATAAAAATGGAATACCTGAAAATACCATGATATCAGATTCCCGACTCTATGACAGAACGAATGGCAGCTGCCTGTTCTGAGATAACAAGGTATGCTGTATTGCCGTTTATCACCACATCGCTTCCGGAAACAAGCTGATACTGCTCAGGAAGGTAGTTCTGCATTTCCTCAGCCTTAGTATCTCTTATCATCTGAAGCTGTTCCCCGACCACAGCTGCCTCAGCTTCGCTCGCTGCCCGCACAAAGACTATCATTTCCGCGCTTGTGGCATCCTCAGACATTGCAAAGAAGGAATCCGGATAAGCACCGGTGTCGATTCCATAATAATTCATAATATACTGGGCCGGCATCTCCATGACACCCGGAAGCGATACGCTGTCATATATCTCAGAAAGTATCTCTGCAGCCGGCTTGCCTGACACGGCTGCCCCGGTTTCTGCTGCCGTGGTTTCCGCTGTTTTTGCGGAACCCGAGCATGCTGTAACAGATGTGCCGAGCACAGCTGCAAGCAAAAGTACTGTAATATTTAATCTTTTCTTCACGATTATCATTCCTATCTATAAAAAAGCATGGAAGACACCCTGCAGTGCCGCCTGATTTATACATAATTCATACCTAGCCATTCTACTCAATCCGCCACTGCATTTCAAGTTTCAAAATGAGTATTACGCATAAAATTAGTCCCAAGTATTTTACTTGTGCAATTTATACAAACATTCTATAATAAAGTTAAATTTATGCATTGTTTTAACTATATGCTTTTAAAAGCGAATCAGAGTAAAACTCTTTTATTAATTATGGGAGGAAACGATATGAAAGCAAGTGAAACTGCTGCTGAAAAAACTGCAGCTAAAAAGGCTCCGGCCAATAAGGCTGAAACCAAGGCTGCTGAGCCAAAGAAGACAGCAGCTAAAAAGACCGCTGAGAAAAAGACCGCCGAAAAAAAACCTGCTGAGAAAAAGCCTGCTGCCAAAAAGGCTCCGGCTAAAAAGGCTGCTCCGGTAATTGAAGAGACTCCGGCAGCTCCGACTGCTCCGGTAGTTGAAGAGGCTCCGGCTCCTGAGTATCACGAGCCTGAAACTCCAAGACGCAGTATTTGCTTTATCGGTTCCGAGTGCTACCCATTTGTTAAGACCGGTGGACTCGGTGACGTTATGTATGCCCTTCCTAAGGCTCTTGTAAAGCAGAACTGTGATGTCAAGGTCATTCTCCCCAGATATAAGAGCATCCCCTGGGAGTACCAGGAAAAGATGATCTACAGAGGCGCCTTCCATATGGACCTCTGTGCAGACGGACGTTCTTTCTATGTAGGTATCATGGAGTATGTATGGGACGGCGTTGTTTATGATTTTATCGACAATGATGAATTCTTCAGCTATGGAAACCCATACACCAACCTCATCGATGATATTCCGAGATATATCTATTTCGGAAAGGCAGCTCTTGCAGCTCTTAACTACATGGACTGGATCCCGGATGTTATTCATTGCCACGACTGGCAGGCAGGTCTTGTTCCTGTATTCTTAAGGACACAGTTTGCCAATACAGCTATCGGACACGCAGCTGTTATGCTGACCATCCACAACCTCAGATTCCAGGGTATCTACAATATCCCCACCATCAAGTACTGGTCAGGACTTCCGGATTATGTATTCAACAAGGATGCCTTAAAGCAGGGCTATGAGGATGCCAATATGCTCAAGGGCGGACTTACATACTGCAACATGATCACTACCGTCAGCGGCACCTATGCAGGTGAGATCCAGACCTCTTTCTATGGTGAGAAGCTTGACGATCATCTCAGATATCATTCAGGCAAGCTTCGCGGTATCGTAAACGGAATCGACTACGACATCTGGAACACCGCAACAGATTCCAGACTTGGTGTAAACTATGACATCACAAATGTTCTCGAGAAGAAAAAGGAAGCTAAGCGCATGCTCCAGGAGGAGCTCGGACTCGAGCAGGATGACCACAAGTTTGTGATCGGTCTCATTTCCAGACTTACCAATCAGAAGGGCCTTGATCTGGTAAATGCAATCATTCCTCAGATCATGGACGAGCACACCCAGATCGTCATCCTTGGAACAGGTGATGCTGAGTATGAGGATTCCTTCCGTTATTATGAGAATGCTTATAAGGGCAATGTATGCTCGAATATCATGTATGATGAGACCCGCTCACATAAGATATATGCCGGCGCAGATGCTCTTCTGGTTCCATCACTCTTCGAGCCTTGCGGACTTACCCAGCTTATTGCCATGCACTATGGAACTATTCCGATCGTTCGTGAGACCGGTGGTCTTAAGGATACTGTAGAGCCTTACAATGTTTATACAAACTGGGGCAATGGCTTCACCTTTGATAACTATGACGCAGGACTTCTGCTCGATGCTATCAACCGTGCGAAGACACTGTACTTCACAAACCGCTGGTGCTGGGATGAGATGGTTCAGAGAGATATGGACAAGGATGTTTCCTGGGACAGCTCAGCAAGACAGTATAAGCAGCTTTATCTTGAGATGACTCCAAGGTAATTTCCCGGATCTATAGAAAAAAGACCTCGCTATGAGGTCTTTTTTTATTACAGAGCTATGGGATAAATTGGTTTCACTCAGGCACCGGCTTCTCCGCGCCTGCGTCTGGTCCAGAAGAAGACACAAATGCCTATGAACAGGTAAATGAGAGGTATCACAGCAATCATAGTTATCATGAGCACCGTAGACTGAGACGAGCTGATGGTAAGATAATTATAATTGAGCGACTTGCTCTGGATAGCCATTGCCTCACTTTCACCGGTAAGATATGCGAGTGAATTTATGGCAAGTTCAGCATTTGCCCCCGAAGACAGGGAATTTACCTGTGAGGTCAGAAGCGTTGAAGAACTGTACCAGATGATCACACCCTTATTTCTGTCCTCGACCTTTATGCCTACGTAGAACGGGCCATCTGTATCTCCGTCTTCCTTATCATAGGTAGTCATATTGATCCAGTTGGTCTTGCTGAAGGCCTTGTCGCTGGTCTTAAGTATCGGTGTTACAAGCCCATTTCCATTGCTTTCTACGGTCATGCCCAGTGTAAGCGGAAGCACGACGCTGTACTTTTGTTCAACCAGTGATGAGGTCAGATCATTGGATATCATATCAGGAAGGAGCACATACGGCTGCCTTGGCGAGAAATGATCGGCATCAGTCTCTATTACCACGCCCTTGCTGGTGCTTACACCATAATAGCCAAGCAGTCCATAAAGATTATCCAGATCATTTTCTACGCGTCCTGCCATTACGAGCAGCTTTCCGCCGTTTTTCACATACTCCGCAATGATCTCCTCTTCATTCTCGGAAATATCGCTCTGGGGAGAGAATATCATAAGGGCTGCAGCATCATCAGGTATAGCTTCGCTGGTGAGAAGTGAGAGCTGTCTGGCAACTATATTGTCATTTGCTATCTGCTTTGCGAATACCTCCGGTATATCTTCCTCACCATGTCCCTGAAGGGCATAGACTATCGGAAAATCAGCATTTGTAACATAATCGATCGCGGATGTTACTGCGCCTTCACCGTCAAAGGCTGTAACATAGGAGACCTCATAGGTCGGATCCGTCTCATAGAGGTAAATGTCATAGTATGAGATGTACTTGCTCTTATCACCATTTACGACCACAAGGCTGTTGTTTTCGACATATTCATCAGTGTATGCTTCCGCAAATGTGGGATGCAGATCGGGATCTATTTTTTCAACGGTGATATGGCTTGACAGATTTGAATACTCACTTAAGAGATTATCAAGGACATCGTCCTCCTGATCAGCCTGAACTATCCAGTAAATGGTCACATCATCCTGAAGTCCGCTTATAACATCCTTTGTGTTTTCAGAAATAGAATAGAGCCGCGCTGAGCTTATATCTATCTTTGTCATTGCCGGAGGAAGCAGCGAAACGACTATATTAACAATAATCAGGACCGCAAGCAATATGACCGTGGCAACGATGGATCTTGATCCGCTTTTTAATGCATGTCCGCTTTCCGGTATTTTGAACTTAGGCTTATCCATCAGTTATACCTCCTCTTCTCTAATGACTGAACCGCAAGGAAAAGGAAAAATATAATTACGGAAACAAAGTATACTATCGCGGCAAGATCAAACACTCCGTTAACAATAATATTGAACTGCCTGAACAGTGACAGCTTTGTCATGATCTTTGGGAAAAGGCCCTTGAACAGGTCGGCATTAAAGAAATATATGATCATAACACCGGCGGCAAGTATTCCTCCGACCAGGACTCCGATATTTTCACTGCCCGTCATGAATTTTACCAAAAGTCCAAGCACTATTCCGCACGCCACAAGTGCGGCCATGGAACCAACAGCCGATGAGCTCACATACTGGGAAAGAGCCACGCTGTAGTAATTAAGCAAAATAACAGCGATTCCGAGCCCCGCGGCAAAGCCCTGGCTATCGGTAATTGACGAAATGAATACACCTACCGCAATAAGTGCCGCTCCAAGGAAGAAATAAGCGAGGAGAGCACCATAAGCCGTAAGGTAGGATACTTTGCCGTACTGATCAAAAAGCACAGGATATATACATATTATCCCAAGCGGAATAATGAACATGATCAGCAGCGCAATGTACTTTCCAAGAACGACCTGGGTGGTCGTTATCGGAAGCGCGTAAAGAAGCTGGTCTGTCCTTTGCTTTCTCTCCTCCGCAAGCACTCTCATCGTGAGAACGGGCACTATAAGCGCAAATATAATTCCGCTGAAATTAAGTGTATATTCAAAGTTGCTTATCCCTGCCCTGATGTTGTAGACCATAGCTCCAAGGCCAACAAAGCAAAGCAGAAATGCACCGAATATATATGCAGTGAGCGAACGGAAATATATCTTCAACTCATGCTTTAATACAGCAGTCATGATTTACATATCCTCCTTCTGCTCATCATTTTCGACGGTCTTGCCGTCATTTTCAGTAAGTCCTATAAATATCTCTTCAAGATCCGCCTTTTTAAGGTTCATTTCCAGAAGCTTATTGCTGCTTCCGGCAAAGGCCGTAAATATAGCTGCCGAAAGCTCATATATGTTGTCAAGCTTTGTTCTGATGTTTGCCCTTAAATATCCTGAATCAGCATCTTCAAAGCTGACCTCCTCTAAAGCCTCGACCTTTGAAAGGATCTCCTTTGCTTCTTCCGGGGATGCATCAGTTGTGATGCTTACCTCGTTTGGCGCGGTAAGCAGCTTTTCAAGATTATCAGGAGTATCAAACGCGATCAGCCTGCCATGTGAGATAATAAGGATCCTGTCGCATATCGCCTGCACCTCAGAAAGGATATGTGAGCTCAGTATTACCGTATGTGTCTGTCCCAGATCCTTTATAAGATTGCGAATATCAATGATCTGAATAGGGTCAAGTCCAACTGTCGGCTCATCTAAAATTATCACCTTAGGATTTCCGAGCAATGCCTGCGCAATGCCGACACGCTGCTTATAACCCTTTGAGAGAGCGGCTATACGGCGATCCTTCATTGCTGTAATGCCGGTGCGCTCCATAGCATCCTCTGCCTGCCTTATGACCTCAGTTCCTTTAAGTCCCTTTGCTTCCGCTACAAACTTAAGATACTCAAGCGGAGTATCATTCATGTAAAGGGGTGGGATCTCAGGAAGATAACCTATGAGCTTTTTTGCTTCCTTAGGTTCTTTGAAGATATCATGACCATCAATGGATACATGTCCATCAGTTACCGAAAGGCACCCGGTCATCATATTCATCGTTGTGGATTTTCCGGCTCCGTTTGAGCCAAGAAAACCATAAACGTGCCCATCTTCGATTTCAAATGAGAGATCGTTTACGGCAGTGAAATCACCATAACGTTTAGTTAAGTGTTCAACTGTTATCATTAAAGTTCTCCAAGTTTAAAAGCTAAAAAAAGCTGCCGCTTAAAGCGGCAGCTTTACATTACAATAAGTATCAGCCGTTAACTGCGTCCTTGATAGCCTTAGCAGCCTTGAACTTAACAACCTTGCATGCAGGTGAAGTCATCTTCTCGCCTGTTCTTGGGTTTCTTACTTCTCTTGCTGCTCTCTCTGTTGACTCGAATGTTCCAAGTCCCGCAATCTGAAGCTTATCGCCAGCCTTAAGTGCTGCTGTAATAACTGCTACGAGCTCGTTAACTGTAGCCTCTGTGTTCTTCTTTGACTCGCCTGTCTTCTCAGCGATCTTAGCAATCATTTCTGCCTTAGTCATTGTTACTCTCCTTAAACATTTCTTTAAAAAAACAATAACATACGTGATTATATGTTTTCGTCCGCATTTTACCATGTCCGCCATATTTATTCAACTTTTTTTAGCAATAATATGGCTGAAACATTGGCAAAAAATCAAATATTAAAGATTTTGTAAAGGACAGCTTTATCTAAATTAAACCTTTTGCATTGAAACTCAGATTTCATGGTATCTGTATTTCATTCATCAGTTCGCTGCTGACTATATGCAGCATACTCTCAAGCTTCTCACAGTCCTCACTGCTGAATCTCTCCTTTATGCGACGCATGACAGTCTCAATATAATCCCTGCTCACATTATAGTAATCTATATACTTCTGTGTCGGCTCAAGGAAATATTCTCTCTTATCCTCGGGAGACCGTACCTTTTTTATGTATCCCTTTTTCACAAGGTTATTTATCTTATAAGCAGCATTTGGGGAGGATATCTTCATAAACGAAGCAAACTCATTTACCGTAGGGCGGTCAAGTGCAAAAATAGATTCCATACAGAACGTCTCTACAGTTGTAAGATTGGCCTCACGGCTTTGAAAGCGTTCAAATATCTCCTGATAAAAATGCATTTTAAATTTTGTATAAACGTCCAAGAATTCTTTTTCCAGCATAATGTTCCACCCCGAACCGATTTATTGAAATTATAAACCCAAATCAGAGAATAAACAATTATTACTCTTTCTTTCCGATTGCAAATGTTAATTCAGCTACAGCCGCGATCTCTCCGTCCACTGTAGCTTTTGCTTCTCCGACTCCTATCGGACCGCGTCTTTTCGTAAGTCTGCACTCTATCTCAAGCCTGTCTCCGGGTGTTACCTTCTTTTTAAAGCGTGCGTTTTTTATACCGCCGAAGTACGCCGTTCTTCCGGCATATTCCGGGAGGGAGAGTATGGCAACGGCACCTACCTGTGCCATCGCCTCAATAATAAGAACGCCCGGCATTACATGCTCTTCCGGGAAATGTCCGCAGAATATCTGCTCATTCACGCTTACACACTTTATTCCCCTTGCCCACTCCCCGGGCTCCCCGTCTACTATTCTGTCAACAAGAGCCATTGGGTATCTGTGCGGCAGTATTGCCGCTATCTCATTTGAATTAAGCATAAGGCTCATCTTCGCTTCCTGCCTTTCTTCTTATTCGTATGCTTTTAAAAGCACACTTCCGTTATGACCGCCAAATCCGAGCGAATTGGACATTGCATATCTGATCACAGCATTCCTTCCGGTATTCGGAACGCAGTCAAGATCGCACTCAGGATCTGCAGTCTTATATCCGATAGTTGCCGGCATATACTGATCCTTAAGAGCAAGCGCCGTGAATGCAGCCTCGACTGCGCCCGCCGCTCCAAGCATATGTCCGGTATTTGATTTGGTGGAGCTCATCGCAAGCTTATAGGCATGATCTCCAAAAACCTTCTTTACCGCAAGGGTCTCTGTCTGATCGTTAAGATGTGTTGATGTTCCGTGCGCATTGATGTAGTCCACTTCATCGGCATTGATAGCGCCGTCCTTTAAGGCCATCTCCATCGCCTTAGCAGCACCGTAGGCATCATCTCTCGGCGCAGTCATATGATAAGCATCACAGGTAGCGCCATATCCCACTATCTCAGCATAGATCTTTGCATTCCTCTTTAAGGCATGGGAAAGCTCCTCTATGAGCATAACCCCCGCGCCTTCTCCGAGCACGAAGCCATTTCTTTCCGCATCAAACGGAATGGAAGCACGAAGCGGGTCCTCCGACTGCGAAAGAGCCTTCATTGATGTGAAGCCGCCTATCGCAAGCGGTGTGACGCTGCTTTCGGTTCCTCCGCAGAGCATAACATCCGCATATCCGTCCCTGACATAATGGAAGGCATCTCCCACTGCATAGGTTCCTCCCGCGCAAGCCGTGACAGGAGTCGTGCACATCGCCCTGAAGCCATGATCTATGGCAACCTTTCCTGCTGCCATATTGCAGATCCCGGTCGGAATATAAAACGGTGATACCCTGTCCCATCCCGACTTAAGGCCCTTGTCATGCTCAGCCTCTGTGATCCCGAGGCCGCCTATTCCGCTGGAAATGATGACGCCGCACATGTCCTTCTCTTCCTCGGAAGGCTCGAAGCCTGAGTCATTCATCGCCTGCGCCGCCGCCGCGGCTGAAAACTGTGTAAAACGCCCGAAGCGCTTTGCATCCGGCTTACTCATGTATAAAAGAGGATCGAAGCCCTTTACCTCTGCTGCAAGATGAACCTTCTGTGATGATGAGTCAAACTGCGTTATCTCGGCGATTCCGCATTTGCCTTCTTTTATTCCCTGCCAGCTTTCCTCTGCCGTAAGTCCTATCGGAGTTATCATTCCGATACCTGTTATAACCACTCTTCGTCTTTCCATTTATTTTCCCTTTAATGCCAAAATTTCGTTTTTCAGACGTGCCCGCAATCGTGCTTTTGACACCTGCGTCATATTAGTTCCTTAATATGCCCATCAGTTACATGGACATGCCGCCGTCTACCGCAAGGACCTGCCCGGTGATGTACTTCGCCTCATCCGAAGCCAAAAACAGTATTGCGTTTGCGATATCCTTCGGCTCGCCAAGAACTCCCATGGGTATCTGTGCCATGGCAAGCTTCTTTGCATCCTCTGTCATTGCCGCTGTCATGTCTGTAGCCACAAATCCCGGGGCCACAGCATTTACAGTAATATTCCTTGACGAAAGCTCCTTGGCAAGCGACTTGGTCATACCTATAACGCCCGCCTTGCTCGCCGCATAATTAAGCTGTCCGGCATTTCCGTGTATGCCCACCACACTGCTTAAGGAAACGATCCTGCCGTAACGCTGCTTTAACATAATGCGTGACGCGTGCTTCATGCAGAGGAAAGCGCCCTTGAGATTAGTATCTATAACCGCGCTGAAATCCTCCTCGCTCATCGTCATAAGAAGCTTATCTCTGGTAATGCCGGCATTATTTACAAGTATGTCGATACGGCCGAACTCTTCCACTGCCTTTGACATGAGCGCCTTTACCTCATCGCCGTCTGCCACGTTGCATTTTACGCAGATGGCCTTTGCGCCTTTTTCCTCGCAGAGCTTCACTGTATCCTCTGCGGCGGCAGCATTCCCGGAATAGCAGAGAACGACATTTGCACCTTTTTCGGCTAATTCAATGCAGACCTCACGGCCTATTCCGCGGCTTCCGCCTGTAACTACAGCTGTTTTATTATTGAAGTCCATCTATTTTCTCCAGATCCTTTACTGTTTCAACTGATATGACCGGTACGTCCTTAGTCGTTTTCTTCACAAATCCGCTGAGCACGCTTCCGGGACCTATCTCGATTATCATATCTATATCCATTCCGGCTATCGTACGGATGGAATCCTCCATAAAGACACTCGACTGGACCTGCTTTATAAGAAGCTCCTCTGTTTTGTCCTCAGGTTTCTTTTCTGTGCCGAGGCAGTTATAGATCACAGGTATCTGCTCACTGCCAAAGCTTATGTCCTTAAAGTAATTCTTAAGCTTCTCCCCGGCAGGAGCCATGAACGGAGTATGGAAGGGACCGCTCACCTTAAGCGGCATCGCGCGCCTTGCTCCAAGCTCTATTGCATATTCCGAGGCTATTTCCACTGCTTTTTTCTCGCCTCCGATAACGATCTGCCCCGGGCAATTCAAGTTTGCCATGACTACCACGCCCTCGTCCGAGGCTTTATCACACGCAGCCTTAAGCTTTTCCCTATCCAGTCCAAGCACTGCATTCATTGCGCAGTCTATGCCTTCTGCCGCTTCTTCCATTGCCGCTCCCCTGAAGGCTACTGTCCTGACCACAGTTTCTGCATCAAACACTCCGGCCGCGTAAAGTGCCGCATACTCACCAAGTGAAAGTCCGGCAGCCACTGACGGACTTATTCCCTTTTCCTTAAGGAGCTTTGTCATAGCAACTGCGAATGCTGCCATGACAGGCTGTGTGTATCTGGTCTGATTTATCACTCCGTCAGGATCCTCAAACATGACCTTTTTCAGATCAAAGTCAAGTACTGCCGCTGACTCGTCAATAGAGCTGCGGAAGGTCTCAAAAGCCTCATAAAGATCTTTTCCCATTCCGGCATGCTGGCTTCCCTGTCCGGCATATAAAAATGCATATTTCATGTCCTTGTTTTTACTCCTTCCCGGTTCATTGCCGTTGTCTGTTCAATGCCTTCACGGCATCAGCACCATTCGTCCTCAGTGCTCTTAAGCACCTCCTTAGAACCGTTATAGATTTCTTCAAATATCTGCCTTACAGGCTTTAATTCATGCAGCATTCCCGCTACCTGACCGCTCATTACAGATCCCTTCTTAACATCTCCTTCAAGTACAGCTCTCCTAAGTCCTCCAAGCGTAAGAGTTTCAAGCTCCTCTAAGGAAGCGCCCTTTTTCTCGAGCTCAAGATATGCTCTTGTCATCTCATTTTTAAGTATCCTTACCGGTCCTCCGATAGAGCGTCCGGTAACAACTGTATCAGAATCCTTGGCCTTAAGGATCGCCTGCTTATAGTTATCATGTATCGGGCACTCAAAGCTTGCGAGAAGACTCGTTCCTATCTGAATGCCGCAGGCTCCGAGAGCAAAGGCCGCTGCGCACTGTCTTCCGTCCGCGATACCTCCTGCAGCAATTACAGGAACATCTACCGCGTCGATCACCTGCGGAACAAGTGCCATCGTAGTCATTTCACCTACATGTCCGCCGGATTCTGTACCTTCCGCAATGACCGCATCGATATCATATCTGCAAAGTCTTTTTGCAAGGATAGCGGATGCGACTACCGGAATGACCTTGATGCCTGCTGCCTTCCAGTCATTGATATACTTTCCGGGATTTCCCGCGCCTGTCGTAACTATACCGACCTTTTCCTCCAGTATGACCCCGGCAATGTCATCGGCATACGGACTCATGAGCATCAGATTTACGCCTATTGGCTTGTCCGTAAGCTCTCTTGCGCGTCTGATCTCAGCCCTCAGCCTGTCACCATCCCAGCCGCCTGTCGCAATCATTCCGAGGGCGCCTGCATTTGCGCATGCCGCCGCAAATTCTCCTGTGGCAATATTCGCCATACCGCCCTGAATTATAGGAAATTCAGTTCCAAGTATTTCATTAAGCTTCTTCATAAATATCTCCTTGCTCAGCCTTCCCTGCTGCCTATCTCAACCAGTGCTCCGCCCCAGGTAAGGCCGCCGCCAAAGCCGACTATCAGGACTCTGCTTCCCGTGCCGATCTTTTTCTGCTCCATAAGCTCTCCGAGCACTATGGGAATGCTGCCTGCCGAGGTGTTTCCGTATTCGCTGATGTTCTTGTAATATTTTTCCTTCGGTATCTTATACTTTCTGACCACCAGATCGATTATTCTTGCGTTTGCCTGATGGAACACATAAAAATCTACGTCATCAGTTGTTTTGCCTGCTTTGGCAAGTACCTTTTCGATACACTGCGGGATAATGCTCACAGCAAATTTGAATACATTGGTCCCATCCATATGTATATAGCTTGGTTCCTTTGACTGGGCACCGGGAACATAAAGCATATCCTTATTTCCGCTGCTGCCGTATACTGCATTTATTGAGGTATATGACGGATCCGACTTGACCACAGCTGCTCCCGCACCGTCTCCGAAAAGTATGCAGGTAGATCTGTCGGTCATATCAAGAAGCCGGCTTAAGTTCTCCGCCCCAATGATAAGTCCGTATTTTCTTTCGGAAGCATTGAGCAGGCATTCCATCGTGTGTATTGCAAAAATGAATCCGCTGCATGCGGCATTAAGGTCAAAACAAAGTGCATCCTCAGGTATGCCGAGCTCCTTTTGTATAAGGCAGGCTGTTGCCGGCACCAGATACTCTGATGAGAGCGTTGCGAAAATGACTGCGCCTATTTCCTCGGGAAGTACCCCGGCCATTCTGAGTGCCTTTAAAGCAGCATCTGCTCCGTATTCGGTAAGACCTTTTCCTTCCGGTATGTTGTGACGCCTTTCAATTCCGGTCCTTGTCCTTATCCATTCATCGTTTGTATCAACGATCTTTGCCATATCATCATTGCTGATGACTACCTCGGGTACGCTGTATCCTGTACCAAGTATTTTTATTCCATCCACTTTTAATCCTCACATCTTCCGAAGTCACGGAACTTTTGTGTCCTCTGGGTGCGTATGCTCCTGGCGCTTTCTTTGCCAAGAAGGGTCAGATAACGCTTAAGATACTTATCCATATTATCAAAGCTGTATTCAGGGTCATTGTGTGCTCCGCCATCCGGCTCAGGAATGATGTCATCAATGATATTCATTTCCATAAGTTCTGCGGCAGTGATCTTCATCATGTCACACGCCTCACTAAATCTCGACGAATCCTTCCACAAAATGCTCGCAAAGCCTTCCGGGGAAAGGACAGCGTATACCGAGTTTTCCAGCATGAGTACCTTATTTGCAACTGCAAGTGCGAGCGCGCCTCCGCTGTTGCCCTCGCCGGTGATCACAGTAATTACCGGAACTGTAAGCGCGCTCATCTCATAGAGATTCTGTGCTATGGCATAGCCCTGTCCGTTAGCCTCTGCCTCCAGTCCCGGATATGCTCCCGAGGTATCCACAAAGCATATGACCGGTCTTCCGAATTTTTCGGCCTGTTTCATGAGCCTTAAAGCTTTACGGTACCCTTCGGGGCTCGGCATTCCAAAATTGCATTTCAGATTTTCTTCAAGCGTCCTGCCCTTTCTCGTGCCGATCACTGTCACCGGCTTTCCATGAAATTCAGCAACTCCACCGATGATCCCGTAATCATCACTGTGAAGACGGTCGCCCTTACATTCAAAAAAATTGTCAAAAATATTATCTATATAATCCTTTACCGAAGGTCTTCCCGGATTTCTCGCGATCTGAAGGCGCTCCGCTGCAGAAATATTATTGTTCATTTAAATAACTCCCTTACGACCGGTCGTGCAGCTTTAAAATTTGGATCAGTGTATCCCTCATATCAGACCTTTCAACTACCGCATCAACAAATCCATGCTCCTCAAGAAACTCAGCTCTCTGAAAGCCCTCGGGCAAAGTCTCTCCTATAGTCTGCTGAATGACTCTTGGCCCTGCAAATCCAATAAGAGCACCGGGCTCCGCAAGAATAATATCTCCAAGCGTGGCAAAGCTTGCCGTTACACCGCCTGTTGTCGGATCCGTGAGGACACTTATATAAAGCAGCCCTTTTTCGCTATGCTGTTTTATTGCAGCTGCTGTCTTTGCCATCTGCATAAGCGAGAGCACCCCCTCCTGCATCCTGGCTCCGCCGCTGGTGCAAAATATAATAAGCGGCAGCTTTCTTTTTGCTGCAAGTTCTGCGGCTCTGGTTATTTTCTCTCCGACGGCTGTGCTCATGGAACCCATCATAAAGCGGTTATCCATGACAGCGATCACGCACTTAAAACCGCCTATTTCCGCTGTTCCCGTGACCACAGCCTCACGAAGCTTTGTTTTCTCCCTTAAGGCTTCAAGCTTTTCGGGATATCCATCAAATTTAAGCGGGTCATTACTTATAAGCTCGCGGTTAAACTCTTTAAATGTCCCGTCGTCTACGGTCATGCGTATCCTTTTTCCAACTGAAAGCGGTAAGTATTTCCCGCACCCCGGACACATATAAAAGCTGTCGGAAAGCTCCTGCAGACTTACCATGTCCTTACAGTAGGGACACCTGACCTCCTTATAGCCTGAGACCAGCTTTTCGCGTTTTATCTTCATGCTGATAAAACGCTCTTTTCTTCTTAAAAAAATGTTATTCAAGCTCGTTCACCTATATCAGGACCGGCTGCCGCCGGCCGTATTTTGTCTACTCTTCCCCGAGTTTTGCGGAAAACTCCAAAAGCTCATCTAGGTTTTCCGGAAGAAATGCTGTAGTGCAGGTTCCTCTCAGGAACACCGGGTGATAAAGAATCTCATATGCCAGCTCAGCATTGGTTTTTATCCCCTCTATGGTCAGTTCCTCTAAAGCTCGTCTCATCTTTCGTACAGCCTCCAGTCTGGTAGGCGCATAGGTCATGACCTTGGCCGCAAGCGAGTCGTAATATGGCTTTATCTCCGCTCCAGTGTACAGCATGGAATCCACCCTTATGCCATTGCCTCCCGGGAAATGAAGGAAATTCACCTTTCCGCAGTCGGGCCTGAAATCAAACTGCGGATCCTCGGCATTGATCCTGCACTCTATTGCATGCCCTTTTAAATGTATATCTTCCTGAGTTAACTTCAGCTTCAAGCCGGATGCTATAAGCAGCTGCTGCTTTACAAGATCGACCCCCGATATAAGCTCGGTTATGCCATGCTCTACCTGGATACGGGTATTTATTTCCATAAAATAAAAATCCATAGACACAGGGTCATAAAGAAACTCTATGGTTCCGGCACTTTTGTAGCCCACTGCCTTTGCGGCCTTTACCGCAGCATCACCCATTTTTTTTCTTATTTCCGCGGACAATGCTGATGCCGGTGCTTCTTCTATCAGCTTTTGATTCCTTCTTTGTATCGAGCAGTCCCTTTCGCCAAGGTGAATGACATTTCCGAAGTTATCCGCAAGTATCTGAACCTCGATATGCTTCGGATCTAAAACCAGCTTTTCAAGGTACAGCTCGTCGCTGTCAAAGCATGCTCTGCTTTCAGCCCGGGCTTCGGCAAATGCGCTCTCAAGCTCTTCCTCGGAATCGCATCTTCTGATCCCTCGTCCGCCGCCGCCTGCACTGGCCTTGATAAGTACAGGGTATCCAAGTTCTTTTGCGATCTCCGCAGCCTTTGCCGCATTTGCCACAGCTCCGTCAGATCCCGGCGTGACCGGGATGCCTGCCTTCACCATGGTCCTTCTTGCTTCAGCCTTAGAACCGGCTTTTCTTATCGTTTCTCCATCGGGGCCGATAAATATCAGGCCGTTTTCCGCGCATTTGTCAGCAAAGTCAGCATTTTCCGAAAGAAATCCATAACCGGGATGAACCGCGTCACACCCTGTAAGAAGAGCAGCCGTGATTATGGCATCCTGATTAAGATAGCTTAAGGCTGCCTTGGCAGGTCCGATGCAGACTGCCTCTGTGGCAAAGTTTACGTGGAGCGCATCCTCATCAGCCTCCGAGTAGATTGCTACTGTTTCAATATTCAGTTCTCTGCAGGCGCGGATCACCCTCAGGGCTATCTCACCCCGGTTCGCAACCAAAACTCTTTTCAACATACCGCTCAGACCTTCCTATAGCTGAAGAGTCTGTCACCAAAGGCCGCAAGCTCATCATTTTCCTTCAGCACCTCTGCAACGATCAGGTCGCACGGTGCGGTAAGCTCATTCATCATCTTCATAGCCTCGAGAAGGCAGAGCTTTTCACCCTTTCGTATGAGTGCGCCCGCCGGTGCAAACGGTTCATTTCCGGGTGCGTCAGCAACATAAAAGGTTCCAACCATTGGTGATGTAATATAAAGCAGCTCCTCCGATGTCTCGTTTGCATCGGTATCTGCCCTGTCCCGTTCGGCCGGACCGGCTGATGTCTGCTGCGGGGTGTTCCCTGCCGCGGGAACACTCTGCATGACCGGAGCCTCATCGCCCTTAGCACTTTCCTTCACACTGCCAAATACTGCCGATTTTGAAAGCTCTATGGAAACGTCTCCGGTCTCAAGCTTCATATAGGCTGTGTTTCCGCTCTCAAAAACTGAAATAATATCTAAAATGTCCTGTTTATTGTTCATTCTTAACTTTCCGGGCCTTAGAAAAAGCAGCTTGTACGGCTGCCTTGTTCTAATCACCTTGTCTTCAATTACTTGTGTGCCTCAAGATACTTGAGAATGTCACCTACAGTTTTAAGCTCTGCCGCATCAGCATCCTCGATGTGAGCTCCGCAGGCTTCCTCTACAGCCATGATAAGTTCAACCGATGCAAGTGAATCTGCACCAAGGTCATCCTTAAGTGAAGCCTCGGGCTTAACCGCATCCGCGTCACAGCAAAGTGTCTCAACAATAATGTCACGAAGTGTCTCAAAATCCATGATAAAGTCTCCTTTTATTCCTAAATGTTTTTATCTAAATATTTTTTGTTAAAATTCTTTAACTAAATATTTTTAACAAATCATACAAGGGAGCTCAGCTTTTGTCAATGCTTTTTTATAGATACAAAAAGGACCCGCCAAATGAGATGACGCCAAAAAGTCTGACTTTTTGGCGTCACTTCAAAAAAAACGGCAGGTCCTTTTTGTGATCTGATATATTTTGATGTGTTGATCTATATTGCGGTCAAAATCAGAGCTTGTTCCTCTGGATCTTTCCGCTGACCGTCTTCGGAAGGCTTTCCTTGAAGACGATTATTCTCGGATACTTATAAGGTGCTGTGCGCTCCTTGACATACTTCTGGATCTCCTTCTTGAGCTCCTCTGTTCCCTCGGTTCCCTTGACTAGCACGATGCTGGCCTTAACGACCTGACCTCTGGTCTCATCAGGCTCTGCTGATACGCCGCATTCAAGAACATAGGGAAGCTCCATGATAACTGACTCGATCTCGAACGGTCCGATACGATATCCTGAAGACTTGATGATATCATCAGATCTTCCGACATACCAGAGATATCCATCCTCATCTCTCCATGCAAGGTCTCCTGTATGGAACCAGCCGTCATGCATAGCAGCCTTAGTTGCTTCCGGATCATTGTAATAACCCTTAAAGAGTCCGCATGGAGCGCCCTTGCCATAGTTGATAACGATCTCACCCGGTTCACCGGTTCCTACCGAATCACCATCAGCATTTACAAGGTCGATATCATACATCGGACTTGGCTTACCCATCGAGCCCGGCTTGGGAGTCATGCCCACATAGTTTCCGATAGTAAGCGTGGTCTCGGTCTGTCCGAAGCCCTCCATGATGCTGAGGCCCGTAGCCTTCTTGAACTGGTCGAATACCTCCGGGTTCATGGCCTCACCTGCGATGCTTGCATGCTGTATGCTTGAAAGATCGTACTTGCTTAAGTCCTCTTTGATGAAGAAGCGGTACATAGTAGGCGGTGCACAGAAGGTCGTGATATGGTACTTTGCAAACAGCGGAAGCAGGTCCTCTGAATGGAAACGGTCAAAGTCGTATACAAATGTTGCAGCTCCGTTCATCCACTGTCCATAGATCTTGCCCCAGAGCGCCTTGCCCCAGCCTGTATCGGAAATGGTAAAGTGTACACCGTCAGGATCTACATCATGCCAGTATCTTGCTGTCGCAAAGTGTCCGAGCGGATATCTGCAGCTGTGCTCAACAGCCTTAGGATAGCCTGAGGTTCCGGATGAGAAGAGCATGAGCATGGTATCATTTCCGCAGATGCAGTCTCCCGTACGGCGGTAACGGCTTGAGTATAAATCATACTCCTCATCAAAGTCGTGCCATCCATCCTGCACACCGCCCGTCATGATTTTGAGCTGAACTGTAGGGCTGGCCGGAAGCGCTTTTTCAACCTCTTTATAAACATTACCAAAGCTTGTGCAGACTACTGCCCTGACCGAAGCAGCATTAAATCTGTACTCAAGGTCCTTCTGAAGGAGCTGGTCTGTTGCGGGAATAGCAACGGCGCCAAGCTTATGAAGTCCAACAAGGATCGGCCAGAACTCCCAGTTTCTGCGAAGAAGCAGCAGTACCTTGTCTCCCTTCCTTATACCCTGAGCCTTAAAGTAGTTAGCGGCACGTGCACTCATCTTCTTCATATCAAGGAAGCTGAAGCGGCGCTCATTCTTCTCTCTGTCAAGATGAAGCATGCAGAGTCTGTCAGGCTCTTTTTCAGCCACAGCATCTACAACATCAAAGGCAAAGTTGAAATCTTCAGTATTCTTGAAGGTCATCTTTGTAGGATAGCCATCCTCATCCTCTACAGTCTGGATGAACTCACTTACGTAATTCGGGATAGGCTTTCTGACCTTCTTCGGCACCTCTGCCATTGTCTCATCCCCTGTATTCTGGAGATGACCATTTTTCCACTCTGTCTCTGTACCCTCTTCCGGAAGGATCATAGAAAGGAAGGTAACATCCTCGCCGTTAAGGGCAATCATTCCATGCGGGTTGGATGAATTATAAAAGGCGCTGTCGCCGACATTAAGTATCTCCTCATGGTCTCCGATCTTAAGCTTCATCGATCCCTTGAGGACAAGGTCAAACTCCTGTCCGGCATGTGTTACCTGATGTATAGGCTTATGCTGCTCCTCCTCTGAGTAGCTGTAGGTTACCCAGTATGGATCTGCCTTACGGTTCTTAAAAAGATACGCAATACTCTTTATCTCGATTCCGGGCTCTTTTGCAGTAAGCTGTCCCTCTCCGGCCTTGGTGATCTCATAGCCTGTAAGCCTCGGTGTACTTCCCTCAAGAAGCTCCATCATTTCAACACCAAAGACATTGGCACATTTATGTATGAATGAGAACGGAAGATCTACATCGCCCTGCTCATACTTCTCATAATCGGCCAGTGAAAATGCAGTAAGCTCAGCCATCTGTGCTGTTGAATATCCGCAGTCGGCACGAAGCTCACGAATTCTTCCCGCCACTTCCTTCAGCATAGTGTTTGTGTTCGCTGATTCACTCATAAATATTTCCTCCTGAAATAAATATCAATAGAGACGTTCGCGTGATACGCATCGCTCCGCACCTTCGGTGCTCCCGCGCTGTCCTTTGTATTCGATCTGCTTTATCACGCACAAAAAGGCCCGTCCCAAAGTAAACTTTGAGACGAGCCGAAATTTTGACCCGCGGTACCACTCAAATTGCGTTATGACACGCCACTCATCAGACTCCTTTAAGTCCTGAGCACTAACGTAGCTTACACGTGAGACCCTAACAGTTTATGCTCAGATCTCCGACTCGGAAGTGATGGATCATTGGGATGCCCTTCGCCCTGCTCTCAGCCTCTGACAGGTTCTCTGTACTCCAAGCGATTCCCGATCGTCTTCGTCAACGTCATTTGTCCGATATTAAAACACAGAACCGTATATTAGTCAAGTGCTTTTTAAAGTTGAAATTGTCCGCACAATCGTTTATCCTAAACACAGCCTTAAAGAAGGAGATAAAAACCATGGCAATGCTGTCAGCTGAAAATATCAAAAATAAAATCGAAGCTTCAGGGCATCATACTCCCATAGCGGATGAAGTCTTTGATTCACTGTACGGAGAGCTTTGTGAGGCTTCATCCCCCGCAGCCTTTCTTAATGACAAATATCTTGAGCTTGGCATGATAGGAAAGAAAATAGACAACGCAAACTTTTCATATGCGACAGCCTGGACGCATGACGATCTTGAGACAAGGGATTCCATCGAAATTATCCGCGAAGGGCTGAATATGCGCTACAGCAATCTCTTTACCTTTATAAATGCCGTCGAGGCCTGCCTGTCCGCCGACTGACGGCCTTGGCGAAATATTACGCGCTTCATGCGTTTGTCACATAAAAGAAAGGATCACGGTTAAAAGCTGACCGTGATCTCTGTGCCGTTTCCCAATTCACTTTTCAATGAAATATCAGCTGAATGAATATCA
>JAUNNP010000018.1:0-6423 GCA_030531385.1 Eubacteriales bacterium | reverse complement strand
TATGGCAAGACCAAGACCGGTTCCGCCGGTCTCTCTTGACCTGCTCTTATCAACTCTGTAAAAACGCTCGAATACCCTGTCCTGCTGGTCCGGCGCAATTCCTATTCCCGTGTCGCTCACAATAAGCTTGGGGTGACTGTTTTCTATCGTAACACTTACGCTGACATAGCCCATCGCCTTATTGTATCTTATCGCATTCTGTATCAGATTATCGACCATTTCACAGATAAGGCTCCGGTCTGCATTGATTCCGGCCGAGGCACCGTGCATCGAAAGCATTACACCCTTCTGACTGGCCAGTGGCTGAAGGTCATTAACACATTCCCTCACTATTCCGTACAGGTCTACCTGCTCAAAATTTCTCGGAAGCTCTCTGTGATCCAGCTCGGAAAGCCGGATAATATCATTTATCAGCGCCAGCAGTCTTTCAGCATTATGCTTTATCTGCCGGGCTATATGGACCTCGGTATCGCCTTCGACCATGCGGTTTTCTATAAGCTCAGCATAGCCCGAGATCGCAGTGATGGGTGTTTTCAGCTCATGCGAGACATTTGCCGTAAAATCCTGCCTGCTCTTGGCAGCTGCCAGGATATTTTCATGCTGGCTGCGGATCCTGTCAGCAAAGGGCTGCAGTTCCTTATATACCGGCTGCCTTCCGCTGTCATCCAGATTTTCAGCCATCTGTTCTATGGACTTAATGAGCTGATTGGTAAGAATATGTCCGATAACTATGCAGATGAGGAGAATGATCACAGCTATTGCCGCAACTACCGGAACCGCTGACATCAATACACTGCTTATGGTTCTGGCCTGGGTCGATACCATTAAGACAGTACCATCCTCAAGTAAAAGAGCATAGTAGAAGGTATTCATTTCCAATGTATCAGACTTTCTGATGCTTTCTCCCTCACCCATGGAAAGCGCATCACTGATCTCCGGACGGTCAAGATGATTGGATAGATCGCTTATATCCGTATCATTATCAAATAAAACCGTTCCATCAGCAGCGACCCAGGTGATCCGCAGTTCTCCTTCAGCAAGTCCCTCAAGACCGCTTGTATCTATCGTAGCCGTGTTGTTTCCGGCTTCCGCAAGAATGTCCTCAAAGACATCTGTCTCCATAAGCAGCCTGGCGCTTACCTTAAGGTCGTTTCGTACCTGAAGCTTAAATAAATTATAATAAACAAGAGTTATCCCAAAAACTGCAAATGCTATTGCGATGAGTGCAATGACGGAAAGCCTCATATTTATCTTCTGCTTCATGCATTCACTCCCGGTTCTGCTTCTTTTCCTATTGAATATCCTACTCCTCTTATAGTCCTGATCTGTCTGCCGTGGTCACCAAGCTTTTGCCTCAGTGTCTTTATATGCATATCGACCGTACGGCTTTCGCCCTCAAAGTCCGTACCCCATACAGAGCGCATGATAGATTCACGTGTAAGCACAACATCCTCATTCAGCATCAGGTATCTTAACAGTTCATATTCCTTGAGTGTAAGCTCTATGCCGCGTCCACCTGATATCACCATATGCTTCTCATTATCAAGCATAATGTCTCCGACCAGCAATTGGTCAGGCTCATCCTGCTCTGTTCGTCTTAGAAGAGCACGGACACGTGACAGCAGTTCCATTACCGAAAACGGCTTTTTTATATAATCGTCAGCCCCGTCATCAAGTCCCTTTACCATATCTATCTCAGCAGTCTTTGCTGTGATCATGATAACCGGGACCCTTCTGGTCTTGGGATCGCTTCTGAGCTTTCTTACTATCCTGTATCCATCCTCATCCGGAAGCATTATATCGAGCAATATAAGATCCGGCAATATCTCGTCAAGCTTTGCGTAAAAAGATGAAGCGCGGTCAAAGGCCTGAACCATATAATTACTGTTTTTCAGCGCTATAGTTTCTATTTCCCGTATACCCGCATCGTCTTCAACGATGTAAATAAGTGCCATTATATTTCCCCCGGAGTTCTATATTTCTAATTTCCCGCATAAGCTTAAGGCAATATATAAATTTTCTTAAGTCTCAGATATTCGTCTCTGAAATGAGGGTCGCTTCCCTTTACCTTAACATCCAGATACTCATGCATGTCGAGCGAATCTGCCTGAACCTCAATAAGTGTTACCGCAATATTCGAACAATGGTCCGATACTCTTTCATAATTAGTGAGGATATCCTCGAGGAGAATGCCGGCTTCCATTGAACAGGTACCCTTCCTGAGCCTTTCAATATGCCTCTGCTTCATCTCCATGACCATATCGTCAATGACCTCTTCCATCGGCTCCACATCCGAAGCACCTTTAATGTCATTTTTTCTGAATACCAAGGTAGTCATATTGATTATATCACGAATCGCAACACCAAGTGAATTAAGTTCCTGCTGTCCGTGTGCGGTAAGTGCCAGCCCGCGCTCATGCATTTTTGCTGCTGACTCTGTCAGGTTTATCGCGTGGTCTGAGATACGTTCAAAATCACTTATGGAATGAAGCAGCACAGAAAGCATGTGACTGTCCTGTTTTCTTAAATCTCTTCCGGACAGCTTTACAAGATATGATCCGAGTACATCCTCGAAATGGTCCGCCAGCTGTTCAAGCCTTACCACCTCAGTTATCTTATCCTCAGAATATTCCGTAAGTACCTCCATTGCAAGCAAAATTGCTTCCTTCGAAACCTCTGCCATTTCATTTACAGCATTCTTGCAAAGCTGCATTGCAAAGGATGGGCTGTCCAGAAAACGCTCATCAAGCGCTGTAAGAACAGGCACTTCCGTTGACACCTCAGCATTACTCTCATCATCTCTTACAGTAAGTGATGCGAGCTTTACAAGTCCGTCAGCAAACGGGAAGAGTACTATCGCGCAGCCTATATTGAAGAGACTGTGTACTACTGCTATGCCGGCAGCACCCGCTGCCTGATTCATAAACGAAAATGAAACAAAAGCATTTATCGCATAGAAAACCACCATGAAAAGCACGGTTCCTATAAGGTTGAAATAAAGATGTATAAACGCTGCTCTTTTGGCATTTTTGGTAGCTCCGACAGAAGAAATAAGTGCGGTCACGCAGGTACCTATATTCTGTCCCATTATGATCGGAATAGCAGTGCTGTAATTAACTGCACCGGATATGCAAAGTGCCTGAAGGATACCTATCGATGCCGATGAGCTCTGTATGATAGCAGTAAGGATCGCACCTGCCAGCATTCCCAGTATAGGATTGGAAAAAGCGGTCAGCATACTGCAGAAAGCCTCATTATGCTTAAGAGGTGATACCGCCCCGCTCATCGTCTCCATTCCAAACATGAGTACTGCAAATCCAAGAAGGATAGTTCCGATATTTTTCTTCTTGCTTCCGTCCTTGGCGCTCATATACATTATGATGCCTATACCTGCAAGAACAGGTGAGAATGAACTCGGCTTAAGAAGCTTGATGAATACATTTCCGCTTTCAAGACCTGTAAGCGAAAGTATCCACGAAGTGACGGTGGTACCGATATTTGCACCCATAATAACACCGACAGCCTGAGTCAGCTTCATGATGCCGGAATTTACAAAACCCACTACCATAACTGTCGTGGCAGATGATGACTGTATGATTGCTGTTACAAGAGTGCCAAGCAGCACAGCCATGATACGTTTTTCAGTCAGCTTTTCAAGTACCTTTTCGAGCTGTCCGCCGGACAGCATAACAAGGCCGTCTCCCATTGTACTCATTCCATAGAGAAACATGGCGAGTCCGCCGATCATCGTAAAAACTCCAAATATGTCCATAGCTTTACCTCGATTTTACCAAAATCAACTATTTACATCCGGCATCTGCATAATTCAACGCCTTTAATATTGAATAATCAAAAAGATACCTTACTTATGTAAAGGTACGCGGATGTAATATGTAAAAAACAGGTAAAATTTTTGTAATTTACAAAAATATTACCTGTTTGCGATTTCAGTTTTTACTTTATTTCCATATCCTAGTCGGACGGAGGTAAAGCAGAATGAATTATTTATGGAATTGCATTGATAGTAAGGACTGGAGAGCGGGCAGCAAATACAAGGCTTTTATATTCACGCTGGCAGTTATATTCACAATTGCCGGAGCGCTCCTTTGGTGTGTCGTAAGAAATGTCGCATTAAAGAGCCTGGACTGGATGTTCTGCTTTTCAGCTTATGCCTTCAGCCTGTCTTTATTCGCTTCGTTCTATTACATCCTTAACAGGAATTTTCACGATGGAGCTCCAAGAGCCTGATATACGATAATTATTTCTTCCATTTAGCCGCAGCACCGGCAATGCTGCCCATGATAAGCTTCATGAAAAAGTAATAGGCAATCGATAAGCAGATGGTGATTATGAGGCTCAGAATAAAATTAAGCAAAATGGAAATGTGCATATGATCCGAGATATGCGTAAGGTAGAACCGGCACGAGAAGGAACACATAACGAGCCAGTGTGTAAGGAATACCTCATAGCTTATGCTCCCCAGCATTTCAAGCAGACGCCTTAAGATCATTCCCGGAAGCATAGCTACCAGATTCTCATAGAGCAGGATGAAACCTATTATTATCATAACTCCGCACCATACCTGCCAGAACCAGGCATCGCTTAAGGGTGCCGCAAGTCCGTATTCATGCTCAAGATCCCACACAAACACGTATACCTTTGATGACAGCCATATGCCGGCTAAAAGTACAGCGCCTCCGATAAGCGTTCTTTTCAGACGCAGCCCGTTTGCCTTGGGCACGGAGGCTTTTCCGCGCGCAAGAGCAAGACCTATAATGTTTCCCAATATTGTTGTGAGGAAAAAACTGTCAAGAAGCGACATCACAATGATCAGAAATCCTGCCGTCAGCATTTTCCATCTTCTGTCAAGGCTGAGCATCACATAGCTCATTCCCATGGAGATAAGTGAGCCAAGGAATATGTAGCACATCATCCAGAAAGGTACATAAACTGAATTTTCCTGCCTGAAAAGCGCTGTAGCAAAGGAAATGGTAACAAGTCTTACAAGCTTAAGAGGCTCCGTATAAAGACCTGCAATAAAATCATTTGAAAGCGCGGCGCCTGCCTCACTGCTGAATAAAAGTCCCAGTCTCTGACAGATAAATACCAGCATTGAGGTAATGAAAATAGGGATACATAGTGTTACATAACGCTTTTTTATGTCTGAAAATACCCGCGGCATTTCGTCCGCAAGCTTCATTTCCTTAAGCTCCGCCTCTCTTCTGTATATTTTAAGAGCGGTAAGCGCAGCGCTAAGCATGAGAAAGACAGATACTCCCATGCTGCTGTAGATCAGAATGACCAGCGGACCCTCGAACACCAGGTAATCAAGCTTTGGGGATCCAAGGCTCTCAAAAAAAGCCTTCCAGTGAGCGACAAATACTACAATGCAGGCAAGTCCCTTTAATACTGTTATGCTTTCAAACTTTTTTTGCGTCATGACCTGAATCCGGTACTTTTCTTCGGGCACTGTGTAATCAGCGCCGGGTGATTTTAATTCGTGTATATGATAGCTGTCCTGCGAAGGGCCGTTACTATCATAACAAGTGCACTGTTAAAGAGGCAGAGGCATATCATATATGAGATGGTCCTCAGCGAATTTACATGAAAAAGACAGAACAAGGCTATCGCCATCTTGACCGCTCCCGCCGATGCACGGAATCTCCAATGTGACTGAAGCTTTTTTGATTCAATGGCCTCAAGAACATCCTTTACGCCCTCTATCACAAATATTGCGATTATAAAGATGGCGGCATAGTACTTCGGAAGTTCACTAAGGCTGAATATAAAGGCTCCAAAATCAAGCTCTATAAGACCCTTATATAAAATGATAACTCCTCCTACCATATGCCTTGCCATAGTATAAAAATAAACCATCAGCCTGATTCCAGAAAAAATCAGAAAAATCCCGACACAGGTCACTGTTATTTCCAGACCGTAATATGGCTCAATGACTATTGCCGCTCCGGCAATGATCAGGAGCAGCGCCCCTATTATCATTAACACTCTTCTGGTGGCACTCATTTTAATTTATCCCTTTAGCTGCTTTTGCCTTAAATTTCCTTTATCCTTCTTTGCGCGGACCATTATAAGATTATTATCCTTGAATAATCTTTCCAAAGAGAAACCTGCAAGCATATTTCCCGATTTATATATCTTATTGGTAACCATGCTTTTCTGGGCCTGCGCTGCCTTAAAGAAATTTCCAAGGAATGTATCGCCCCTGGCTTCCCTATCAGCATTTATATATTCTTCATTATACCTGTTGATATCAAAATCAGGGATCTCCGCACCCGAAAGGGTTTCTCCAAATGATTTCCAGTCATCACAGGCATTTAGCCGGCGCTTTTCAAGGATCTCCATGATTTTGTCCCTGTGTCCGTCTGCCGCTTCCTCATCATAGGTATTGAGTTCAAAAGCATC
>JAUNNP010000131.1:3671-5054 GCA_030531385.1 Eubacteriales bacterium | reverse complement strand
AATGAGATCAATATCCGCGGTCTTAAGATAGACAAGGACGCAAGACGTGTCTGGATCGACGGAGAGGAAAAAATATTCACCACCAAGGAGTTCGATCTTCTCGTATTCCTTGCCGAACATCCGAATCGCGTGTACACAAAAGAGGAGATATTCAGAAACGTATGGGATATGGAATCGGTCGGTGACATAGCCACTGTTACCGTGCATATAAAGAAGATACGTGAGAAGATAGAGTATAATACCTCGAAGCCGCAGTACATCGAGACCATCTGGGGCGTAGGCTACCGCTTCAAGGTATAAGACACTTTAAACAGAGTAAGATCATACACATGGACTGCATTACATTTAACAATGATATAAATGCCTTTATTGACGGTGAGCTCGAGGATGAGGAACTCAATGATTTTCTCAATCACTTAAGGAGCTGTAAAAGCTGCAGTGAGGAGCTGGAAGTAAACTATATAGTTCATGAGGGCATGAACCGTCTGGACAGTAAAAACGCGGATTTCAACCTGATATCATCCCACAGGAAGTACCTTGAGCATAATGCCGGTTATATTAAGCGAAGAAAAAAGCTTATGATCGTATCCAATGTTTTCAGGACAGTTTCCTTCTGGGTACTCATCGCGACAGCCTTTGTATTCATTCACACCACCTTCTTTTTACACTGATTATGAAAAAACTGCTTTTAATAGACGGACACAGCATATTGTCCAGAGCATTCTACGGAGTGCCGATATTGACTTCATCTACAGGAATCCATACTAACGCGGTTTATGGGTTCCTTAATATTATGTTTAAGTGCATTGAGGAAGAAAATGCACAGTACATCGCAGTAGCCTTTGACCAGTCGCGCCAGAAGCTGAAGCGCACTGCACTCTATCCCGCCTACAAGGGAACAAGAAAGCCTATGCCGGAGGAGCTTTTAGAGCAGGTCCCGATCATGCAGGACCTTATTTCGGCAATGAACATTCCGATACTCACCATGGAGGGATATGAGGCCGATGACCTGCTTGGGACCGTGGCAAAAAAGAGCCAGGCGGCAGGTTATGAGGTGACGATAGTTTCGGGAGACAGAGATCTCCTGCAGCTTTGCGATGAGCATATAAAAATTTCGATGCCGAAGACCTCCAGGGGCCAGACGGAGATATTTAACTATTACCCTGAGGATGTTCTTCGGCAGTACAAGGTAACTCCGAAAGAGTTTATAGACCTTAAGGCTCTCATGGGGGACAGCTCCGACAACATTCCCGGACTTCCCGGAGTCGGGGAAAAGACAGCCACTGATATCATAGTAAAATATAAGTCTATTGAGAATGCCAGGGAGCATGCGTCCGAGGTAAAGCCTCCGCGCGCGCAGAAGGCGCTCACAGAGCATTTTGA
>JAUNNP010000131.1:2018-3571 GCA_030531385.1 Eubacteriales bacterium | reverse complement strand
GAAAAGCTTGTGTCTGCCGGATGCAGGATACTGACACTTGATTTAAAGAGAATGCTGAAATCGGTCAGCATTTCCAGAAATAAGAATATTTATGACCTCTCTATCGCGCAGTATGTCATGGACCCGGGCCGTTCAAGCTACGATTATGATGATCTTGCTCGCAGCATGCTGGGAATAAATGCCGAAAGCCGCGCTGAGCTGATCGGAAAAAGCTCCGTCTATGAGACCTTCATGAATGCCGAAACAAAGGATAAGGCGGTAAAGCTTGCCGCATATTCGGCCCTGATACCTTTGCTTTCGGAAAGCCGGGTCATGCAGCGGCTTAAAAAAGACGGAAGCCTCGGACTTTTTGAAAATATCGAGATGCCGCTCGTCTATACGCTCAATGACATGGAGAATGCCGGCATTGAGGTCGACAGACGCGCGCTTTCGGATTACGCTGTGGTGCTTAAGGGCGAGATCGATGTTCTGACAAAGGAGATCTACGGGCTTGCCGGTGAGCAGTTCAACATAAACTCACCAAAGCAGCTCGGAGCAATACTTTTTGAAAAGCTTGGCATCGAAGGCGGAAAGAAGACAAAGACGGGTTATTCGACAGCAGCAGATGTGCTTGAAAAGCTTGCGGGAGATAATGAGATCATAAGAAAGATCCTCCGCTATCGTACTCTTTCAAAGCTCCATTCAACCTATGCCGCCGGACTTGCTGAATATATCGGCCCGGATGACAGGATCCACGGCACCTTCAACCAGACGATAACCGCGACAGGACGCATATCCAGCACGGACCCGAACCTTCAGAACATTCCGGTCCGCACTGAGGAAGGCAAGGAGATACGAAAGGTCTTCGTTCCACGGAAAGGCTATACCTTCGTGGATGCCGACTACAGCCAGGTGGAGCTCCGCATACTTGCGGCTCTTTCCGGTGACAGTGTGCTTATCGATGCATATAAAAATGCTGTTGATGTTCACACTCTGACTGCCTCTCAGGTATTCCATACTCCGATAGATGAGGTGACTCCGGAGATGCGCCGGAATGCCAAGGCCGTGAACTTTGGAATAGTATACGGCATATCCGCCTTTGGGCTCGGGGCCGACCTTTCGATAAGCCGCAAGGAGGCTGCCGAATATATCGAGCAGTATTTTAAGAGCTATCCAAAGGTAAAGGCGTATCTGGATAAGCAGGTCAGCGATGCGAAGGCCCAGGGCTTTGTAAGGACATACTTTGGAAGGATCAGGCCTATCCCTGAGCTTAAGTCCGGAAACTTCATGCAAAGGAGCTTCGGAGAGCGTATTGCGATGAATTCGCCGATCCAGGGAACAGCGGCTGACATTATGAAGATAGCCATGAATAATACGGCGGTCGCATTAAGCGAAGCCGGACTTAAGTCACGCATAGTGCTCCAGGTCCATGATGAGCTGCTGATAGAGACTTTGCCGGAGGAGCTTGAAAGGGTGCGCGAGATAGTGCGCGTCAGTATGGAGGAGGCAGCGGATCTTCCGGTACGCTTAAGTGTCGAAATCAACGACGGCGATACCTGGTACGACTGCCATTA
>JAUNNP010000131.1:0-2008 GCA_030531385.1 Eubacteriales bacterium | reverse complement strand
AACCGCAAGGACGTGAAGCTGGTGGGCCAGACCTGCATCAAGCTGCCCGGTGCGACTGCCATTAAGCGGGTAAAGCAGACGGATCTTAGAGCCGTAAACGATAAGGAGAAAATATGCCTGTAATATTACCGGAAATGATAAATGACCAGATAACGAGAAGAGATCTTCTTCCGCTCTCATTTCTCAAGATGAGCAGCTACACCGGCTCAAAGCGGAAGATGAATTATAAGCTCGAGAAGACCGAGGTGCCTGTAGAGGCTGAAGTGCCTGCCGGGACTGAGGCGCCTGCCGGGACTGAAACTGCTGCCCCGGAGCCGGAGATGAAAACCGTACTCAGAGTGTATGTGTGGCCGGGACCATTTGCATTTGACAATACGGAAGAGGAAAAGATAAAGCAGCAGGATGTGGAGTTTAGTGACGCGGGAATAGATAATGCAATCGAAATATTAAATAAAGAGCTAAAAAATTTCGATTAAAACAGGAGAATAAATGATACTTGGAATTATCGGAGGAGTAGGAAGCGGCAAGAGTACCGTGACCGATCTGCTTACAGAAAAATATGGATTTACCGTATATCATACCGATGATCTTGCAAAGGCAATAGAGGAACCGGGCGAAGCAGGATATATTGCGCTTACGGCCGGGGACGCCTTTGGAACAGCTATACTTGAGGGCGGCCCCGGAAGCCGCATAGATAAGGCAAAGCTTGCGGCGCTTATATACTCAGATGAGACTGCACTTAAAAAGGTAAACAGCATCATTCACCCTCTTGTGTGGAGCTTTCTCGAAGAAAAGGCAGCCGAGGCAAAAGCTGAGGAAGGCCATCATGAGGAAGGACAGCCGGGAGAGGGACCTCGCATAGCTATCGAAACAGCGCTCCCTGCTGAAAGATTTGTGAAAATGTGTGACTGTATATGGTTCGTTTATACTGACAGCGAGATACGCATAGAGCGCCTTATGGCGAGCCGCGGCTACAGCCGTGAAAAGTGCGTAAGCATGATAGAAAACCAGATGACAGACGAAGAGTTCACCCTGGCTTCTGACTATATAATAGATAACTCCGGAAGTCCCGTCGAAACAGCCGAGAGGATCGGAGAGCTTTTATGAGGGCCATCAGTCTCGCAAGCGGAAGCAAAGGAAATGCCACGCTTGTTTATACGGATAAAACAAGGCTGCTTATCGACTGCGGACTCTCCGCAAAACGAACAGACGAGCTGCTTAAGAGCGTTAACTTAAGCCTTGCGGATATTGACGCGCTGCTCCTAACACATGAACATTCCGACCACATTAAAGGCGTAAAGCGCCTTATGGCAGCCTATGGCATTCCGGTATATGCGACCGGCGGGACCCTGAAAAGCCTTTCGCGAGTGACAGGTGACGAATATTTTAATTACGCGGGGCGTAAGCTTATGGAAATGCTGATGCCGGATTTCCAGCTGGAAATAGGAGATATCAGCATACTCCCGTTTTCGACCTACCATGACGCGGCGGATCCGTGCGGTTACCGCTTCGAGACACACGAGGCCGGAAAGGCCGGGGCGGGAAACGACGGAGCCAAAGAAGGCGGAAGCAATGAGACTTCATGCAGCTTTGCCATACTTACCGACTGCGGCATTTATGATGATTATATAGCCGATCACCTGACGGAGCTTGAAGGACTTTTGCTCGAAGCAAACCATGATCTTAAAATGCTGATGTCGGGACCGTATCCGATGCATTTAAAGCGGCGCATCCTGTCGGCAAAGGGACACCTCAGCAACAATGCATCCGGAGAGCTTCTTTCCAAGATCTTTACGCCGAAATTAAAGCATGTTCTGCTTGGACATTTAAGTCAGGACAACAACACTCATAAGCTTGCTCTGGAAACGGTAAGAAAAGAACTTGCCGTGAGACGCGGAGATGAAGCACTGCAGATCACGGATATCAGCATCGCGCCCCAGTCGGAAAAATCAAAGCATATAGAGGGGTCACTTGTAAAAGTTAATTCCACTTTGTAAGACTAACTTCC
>JAUNNP010000130.1 GCA_030531385.1 Eubacteriales bacterium | reverse complement strand
ATACTTTTCAAGGATTCGTAAGCGGACTCAGACTCTTTTGGAGGATTCGTAAACGAGCTCTGATCCCTTTTGGAGAATTTTACATGAATATAGGTGTTTTGGGAGGTACCTTTGATCCCGTACATCTTGGGCATATCAGCATAGCCTACGCGGCCTATGAGGAGTTTGGGCTGGACAAAGTATGGTTCATGCCTGCGGGCGATCCGTATTTCAAGGACGGCACCAGTGTCACTCCGCCTTCTTTAAGGCTGGAAATGACTCAGATCGGTATACGCCGCTATAATGATATTTTTGAATGCTCGGATGTGGAGATCAATGACACGGAAAATACTTATTCCGCAGTTACCTTTGAAAAACTAAATACACTGATGTATCCCGATGATAAGTTTTTCTTTATTATGGGCTTTGATTCGCTGAACAATCTGCACAAGTGGTACAGGCCTGACATTCTTCTTAAAAATGCTGTGCTTTTATGTGCCGCAAGGGACGAGCAGCTTTGTTCGGAGGATAAGATGTTTGAGGTCATTGACAGGCTGAAGACGGATTATGCAGATTCGGATCCCGATATCAGGATAATCCACACGCCGTTTGTGGATCTTTCGTCGACCATGGTAAGGAAGATGGTTTCCGAGGGAAAGGATGTGTCGGAGCTGGTCGGCAAAGATCTTGCCGAATTTATAGCCGAGCATCATCTTTATCAGCATAAAAACGCAGCTGAGAAAAATAAGACGCATCACTAGATAAATGCAGCTGAGAAAAATAAGACACATCACTAGATGTTGTGATATTAAGAATATAGTAAACTATTTGTAGTTGACATTATAAGAAAATTTTAAGATAATGTAGTGTAACGATGGGTTAGTTTATGTTCGTATACCGCGACGGCAGCTGACGGACATAATTTAAGGTTTTGAATAATATTTAACGCGAAGAAGCAGAAGGGAATTTCAATGGGCTTTTTTGGTAATCTTGTAGACGGACTTAGAGTAAAGAATAACGAGATCGAGGATGACGATTACTTCCTTGATGACGAGTACTATGACGATGAAGATGATGGATACGATGACTACGAGGAGGAAGCTCCGCGCGGCAACATCTTCAACAAGTTTTCAGGCGGAAGAAAGAGTGCGGCCGAGGAACAGTCACCTAAGACCGGTATCTTTACAAGAAAGGTAGTTCCCATGCAGCAGAGCAATATGGAAGTTACAATGAAGCGTCCTAAGGATGTCAATGATTCAACAGCTATTTGTGATGAGTTGCTTGACGGCAAGGCTGTTGTTATCAATCTTGAGGGTGTTGACGGTTCTATCGCTCAGAGGATCATTGATTTTACACTTGGTTCTATCTACAGCGTTAACGGCGATCTTCAGCAGATCTCTACATTTATTTTTATCGCTTCACCGCACAGCATCGAGCTTTCCGGTGATTTCAAGGGTGACTTCTCAAAGTCTTACATGAAGGCTGATTCTCAGAGAGCTGTAGGAAGCAATTTCTCTTATTGATCGCCTAATTTTATATGTCGAAACGAAGCTGTATAGTCAAAGCAGTTGAATATATCAGCATTATCATAGTTTTGATCATCCTGGACCAGATCACAAAAAGGGCCGCAGTTGCCGGCCTTATGGAGTCTGGTCCATATGTGATTATAGATAATGTTCTTGAGCTCCTCTATGTCGAAAACAGAGGAGCTGCTTTTGGTATTATGATGGGCATGAGAGGCTTTTTCCTGCTCATCGCACCCGCGGTGTCTGCAGTATTATTTTTCATGTCTCTGCGACTTCCTGACAGCAGGCGATACGCGCCGCTTAAGCTATGCTTTATCCTTATCATCGCCGGCGCCCTCGGGAATTTCATAGACAGACTTCTTCACGAGTATGTGGTCGATTTTATTTATTTTATGCCTATCGACTTCCCTGTATTTAATGTTGCGGATATCTATGTCACCTGCAGCACCATAATCATGATATTGCTTACATTGTTTTATTATTCGGACGAGGAGCTGAATGAGGCACTTTGGAGCGTTCGTTTCAAGCCTGACGCATCCAAAGACGCAGCCGCAGAAACATTTGCAGATACAGAACAGACCGGTTCCAACTCAGGATCAGACCAGAAATAATGAATTTTATTTACAATTCCGAAGAAAATAAAAAACAAAGACTTGACTCATATCTTTCAGAGGTCCTGACTGATATGAGTCGTTCTCATATACAGGGTCTCATCAAGGACAGCAATGTGCTGGTCAATGGAAAGGTAGTCTCAAAGGCCGGAGCTTCCCTGACCGATCAGGATGAGATCACTGTAAATGTTCCCGAACCCGAGAGCATTGCCATAGTGCCGGAGGACATTCCGCTCGATATAGTTTATGAAGATAATGATGTTATAGTCGTAAATAAGCCGAAGGGAATGGTCGTTCATCCGGCGAACGGGCACTATTCGGGAACGCTCGTAAACGCTCTTATGTATCATTGCCGCGATTCCTTAAGCGGGATAAACGGTGAGCTTCGCCCCGGCATAGTGCACCGCATCGACATGGATACGACCGGCCTCATCATCGCCTGCAAAAACGACAAGGCGCACAACGCGGTAGCGGCACAGCTTGCCGAGCACAGCATTACCAGAAAGTACTATGCGCTTGTGTATAATAATATTACAGAGGATGAGGGGACTGTTGACGCGAATATCGACAGAAGCCGCGCCGACAGGAAGATGATGGCGGTCTGCGGGAGCTTTGAGGGCAAGACTGCGGTGACGCATTACCGCGTGCTCGAGCGTTTTCCCGCGCAGGGCAGCATTAGGATCCCGATGTGTCTGGTCGAATGCAGGCTTGATACCGGCCGCACTCATCAGATCCGCGTGCATATGTCACATATAGGCCACCCGCTTGCGGGAGATGAGGTCTACGGGATCAAGAAGGATGCCTTTAAGGGACAAGGGCAGTATCTTCATGCGGCTGTGCTGGGATTTACGCATCCTTCCACAGGTGAGAGGCTGACTTTTGAAGCGCCGCTTCCCGAGTATTTCGCCAAAACACTTTCAGTCTTAAAAAAATCGTAACAATCAGGACACAATTATCTGCTATAATTTATTCAAATGCGTAATTTTGTTAAGGATAAAAAGAATATTATTAAGGCACTTCTTGTTGGCTACATGGCGGCGTTCGTTCTCGTCATGTTCGCTTTTTGTGTAAAAGAGGTCCCTGTTGAGGAGAAAAAAGAGCAGAAGGTACCCGAGGTCACAAAGATCAATGTCAAGGATATTCACTATGTAAAGCCTGTTTCTACTCTTAAGGAGATTTCCGCTGCGGAAGAAGAGGGCGAGTTCGAGCCTGCACCCGATAAGCTTAATCTCGCTTATATATTCCCCGAGGACGCGGATGAGTCGGACTCCATCAATTCCTACGCAGGTAAGATATACACTGCCATTAACGCTCTTAACGCAAGCTACTACGCATCCTATTATGACCTTACCGATACCACGCCGCTTTCCATGGCCTCGCAGTACGGTCTTGGTGCAAGCCGCGTACTCGGAAAGTACAATCCGAAGGATGCTTCTCATAATCCAAACAATTCCTCTACCTGGACTGTCAATCAGTTCAAGAATGTCAATGTTTCCTTCTACGATGGTGACGGCAACAGAATAAACGGTTATTACGATGCGCAGGAGGTCATGGCTCTTGCGAGCGTTTATGCTTATTATCATGACTTTACCGACGCTGAGGCGATGGAGGATTACTGCCGCAAGCTTTTTGACAGCGCTGTGACAGCCAAGGTCTCGCTTGGAAATGTTTACTATTGTTCGGGCTGCCTTAACCGTACTGTCGAGCAGGAGGCCAGCGAAGCCATCGCTATTGAGAATCAGCAGGCCGAGCTCGAGAACAGCCTGGGCGATAATTCCCATGGCTGGATAGCTGTTGATGCAAGCGGACAGCCTACGACCCGTATTTACGCGACTACCGAGGCCACTTCAAGTGCCGATGAGAATGTTGTCGTTTCCTACGGTAAGTCTGCTCTTCAGACTATCGAGGTCGGAACTACAGCTTATGAAAATTTCGGCTATGCTGTCGCAAACAGCGATCTGACCGCTACCATACCCGCAAGCACAAGTGCTGCGTCTTCCGGCGATGGCGCAGGCTACGCATCGCAGTATACAGAGACGGCGCAGTATACAGAGACACAGCCTTATCAGACAGTTCAGTACAGCGAAACAGCAGCTGCTTCTTCTGAGCAGTATGTACAGTCGACGGAATATTCGGAGAATGCTGTCGTTTCGAGCGGCAGCGGCAGCTCGTCGGTTATAATCAGCCCTGAAACTACCGCGGCAGCAGCATCATATAATTCAAATGCTGACAATCAGGTCGTTGTGTCGCAGGGTACTGCTTCACAGGGCGGAGCCGCGCAGGATGCTTCGTCGCAGGGCGGAGCTTCACAGGATGCTTCATCCGGCGGTTTTGATACCTATGTTACACCTGAGCCGGAGATCACAGGCGAGGTCATTTTTGAAAGTGTCTATGATGGCGGAGTCGAGTATTTAAACGGTGATAATTCTGTTGACGATCAGGTCGTAGTTTCTGCAGGAACAGGTTACCAGCCGGAGACAGAGGCTGCCCAGTATGACAGCGGCGCGGCCGGAGCTTCAGCCGCATCCGAGGCTTCAGCTGAGGTAACTTCAGGTGCAGTTACTTCGGAAGCTTCATCGGAGACTGCCACTGCAGCTGCTTCTGAGACAGCAGCCGAGGCTTCTGATACTTCATCCAATAATTCTTCTGAAACCTCTGGCGTTATCATTGCTTCAGGTTCTTCGACGGCCACAGCCGGCAGAAGACCGTCTGTTGATGAAAGAGAGGTTGTTTCTTACGGCGTATCTGCAGCAGCCGAGATGTCATCGGCGGCAGCTGAATCCGAAGCTGCAGCAGCTGCTGCAGCCGCAGGCTACGGAAACAGCGAGGCTGATCAGAATGGCAATGCTTATAATATAACCGGCGAGACCTTAGCCGATGGTACAGTTGTTTATAATAATTTGAGTACTGTAGCTGCAGGAGAAACAGTCAGCGGCATGACAGGCACAGGTACAACAGGCACTGCCGGTACT
>JAUNNP010000129.1 GCA_030531385.1 Eubacteriales bacterium | reverse complement strand
CTGTGTCAAATGCTGAATTTTGCCTGTGCTGCGGGACTATATTCCGAGATTTTGCCGCGTGACGACCTTGGCTCACCCGGAAAGCCCAAGTACACGGATGAGAAGTACCCATGCAAGGCTGTAGTAGGTAACTACAGCGATAAGGTCGTTCGTAGTCGTGATGAGCGGACCGGAAGCAACTGCGGGGTCAACTCCGATCTTGGAGAAAAACATCGGGATAAGTGTTCCGACGCCGGCAGCTATCATCATTGCAACCATCAGCGATATGCCTACGCATCCCGATACTGCAAATGCTGTTCCCGCAGGATAATGCTTGAAGAACATTATATATAAGCCGACCAGCAGGCACGAGGAAACTCCGAGCACCATTCCGTTGCAGATTCCGACTCTGATCTCCTTAAATACATGACCGATCTTCTGCCTGGCCGTGAGGTTCTCATCCATAAGGACACGGATAGTTACAGCCAGCGACTGCGTGCCTGTATTTCCGGCCATATCAAGAATAACTGACTGGAAGCAGACTATAAGTGTAAGCTCTGCAATGACCTTCTCGTAAGCACCTATTACAGAAGCAACCACCATACCGAGTACAAGCAGGATAAGCAGCCAGGGAAGTCTCTTTCTCATAGAGTCCTTAAGAGGCTCCTCCAGATCCTCCTCTGCGGTCAGACCTGCGAGTCGTGCATAGTCCTCACCGAGGGCTTCATCTACAACCTCGATGATGCTCTGCGAGGTGATAACTCCGAGCAGCTCGTTCTGATTATCAAGAACCGGGATCAGGTCCTCAGAATAATCCTTCAGCTTTTCAATACAGTCGTCAATTTCCTCATTGCCGTAAACATAAGGATATGAGGTCATGATAAGGTCTGACAAGGTTGTGGACTGTCTTGCGATGATGAGTTCCTTTAAGTCGATCGCTCCGGCGAACATATCAGAATCATCAAGCACGAAAATAGTGGAAATATTGTCATTTTCAGGAGCCTGTCTTATGAGCTCTGACATTGCTTCCTTGACTGTGAGATCATCATGGATCACGATATAGTTCGTGGTCATCTTGGAACCGATCTCGTCCTCATCGAAGGATGCAAGCAGGATAATATCCTTCCTGAAATCCTCATCCACAAGATCCATGAGAAGCATACGCTTAGTCTTCTCCATGGTCCTTAAGATATCTACTGCCGTATCCGGCTCCATGTGATTGATTACAGCTGCAGCGCGCTTAAGATCCATCTCATCGAGGAACTCTCTTGCATCATCCTCATCGGTATACTCGAGTATTTCCGAAAGTGACGCAATGCTTAAAACGCGGTATACCTTTTTACGAAGCACCGGTGTAAGCTCTGTAAGTACATCCGCTATATCATTCTCATGGTAATCACTCAGCTTATCGCGAAGTGTTTTTGGTGATGCATTGCTCCTTATGATCTCAGCGATCTCCGAACCATAGTCAGGTCTTTCGACCTCCTCTTCCGGTTCGTCATCGTCATCTTTCTTCTCATCGAAAATATTTTCAAGGATGTCCTCCCTGTCATCTGCCTTGGCCTCAGCATAGGACGCAGCAATAGCATCTGCCTCTGCCTTAACGTTTCCGCCTTCAGGCTTTGCCTCAGATGTATCTTCTGTCTCCGGAGCGTCCTTTTTCTTAGGAGCCTCGGCTTTGATATCCCCAATGTTTTCAATTGTAATATCTTCAGGAGTCTTTATTGAGGTATCCTCTGCGATACCCTCTTTGATATTTTTCTTCTCATCCATAAATGGTAACCTCCTTTCATTCTTACAGCTTCTGAATGATACGGTACCAAAAAAACAAATATGGATAAGCTGAAAATAAAAATGGCCGTCAGAACATCAAGCCACAACAGTCATAGTAGAACTCGAGGTTACTCCGTGGCTGCAGCTATCCATATCTTCTTTTAAGTTGGTACTTCGACTTATGGCGTCACTGCCGTCCACTTTGTTCACCTGCCTTTATATCAAAAATAGAACTAAATATTAGAATAAGCTTTCGCACATGAAAATTCAAGCCTTTGTTAAAATGTTTTTTTGCGGTAAATCGATGTCACAGGGTGTCAGGGGGACGGTTCTTTTGACACCCACTGACACCCGCTTATTACATTATGACAATGCCGCGATCTGCTCCCTGACCTTGCGCATCATTTCCTCGTAGGTCGCCTGCTTTGTCTTCTCCTCTTCGATCTTGGCTGCGGGAGCCTTGGAGATAAATTTCTCATTTGAAAGCATCTTCCCGGATCTCTCAAGCTCACCCTCGAGGCGCTTTTCTTCCTTCTTAAGTCTTGCCAGCTCCTCTGCCATATCAACAAGCTCATTGAGCGGAATAAAGATAGCGGCATTTGAAGTGACCGCGGAGACAGCATTTGCATCGATACCGGCCTTATCTGCCCGAATCGATACATCTGAAGCCTGCACAAGTGACGCAAATACGTTCTTTGCGGCCTCGAAAGCCTTTCTTACCTTCTCATCCTCAGCAACAACATATACTGATACCTTCTTTGAAGGCGGAACGTTCTTGTCAGCGCGGATCCCGCGGATAGCCCTTACAGCCTCTTTAAGTCCTTCAACGTCTGACGCGTCCTCATTAAAGCTCCAGTCTGCCGCATACTCAGGATATTCGGAGATCATGATAGACTCTTCGCCTGTAAGATTTACGAATATCTCCTCTGTGATAAACGGCATGAACGGATGAAGCATCTTGAGGCCGTTTATGAGCGCGGTATTGAGTGTCCAGAGAGCCGCGGCCCTGGTAGCCTTGTCCTCACTTCTGAGGCGGGCCTTTACCATCTCAATGTACCAGTCGCAAAGCTCATCCCAAAGGAAGCTCATTACATTGTCAAGGGCAACTCCGAGCTCGAAGCCATCCATGTTTCTGGTTACATTATCAACAGCGGCATTGAGCTTTGAAAGGATCCACTTGTCCTCCTTCTGAAGCTCTATTCCCTCAGGAATAACACCGTAAGCTGACTTTGAAAGCGCAAGCGCTGCGACCTCGTCACCGGCATTCTCCACATTCATCATGATGAAGCGGGCAGCATTCCAGACCTTGTTTGCAAAGTTACGCGCATTTATGACCTTCTCGTCTGTAAAACGCATATCATTTCCGGGAGCATTTCCTGTAAGGAGCGCTGCACGGAGAGCATCGGCGCCGTACTGTTCAACAACTACGAGCGGATCGATACCATTTCCGAGAGACTTACTCATCTTACGGCCTAATGCGTCTCTTACAAGTCCGTGGATAAGCACCTTATCGAATGGGCACTCTCCCATCTGCTCAACTCCCGAGAATACCATACGGATCACCCAGAAGAAGATAATGTCATAGCCTGTAACGAGTACATCGTTCGGATAGAACTTCTTAAGTGTATCTGTCTCCTCAGGCCAGCCAAGTGTTGAAAATGGCCATAATGCAGATGAGAACCAGGTGTCAAGCGTATCCGGATCCTGGGTAAATGCTGCCGAGCCGCAATCGCACTTTTCAGGAGCTGCCGACCCCACATGGATCTTTCCGCAGCTGTCGCAGTACCAGGCAGGAATACGGTGTCCCCACCAGAGCTGACGGCTGATGCACCAGTCCTTCATATTGTCGACCCAGTTCATATAGGTCTTTGAATAGTTCTCCGGAACGAACTTAAGCTCGCCTGTCTCAAGCACCTTTTTGCAGTGCTCCGCAAGTGTATCCATCTTTACGAACCACTGTGGCTTTACCATAGGCTCTACGGTACTTCCGCAGCGGTCATGCGTACCTACATTATGCGAATGCGGGACCTTCTTTACAAGATACCCCTGCTCCTCAAGATCCTTTTCGACCTCTTTTCTGCAGACATATCTGTCCATACCGTCATACTTTGTTCCCGGCATGTCCATGGTCGCGTCGTCATGTAAAATGCAGATCTGCTCTAAATTGTGGCGAAGTCCTACCTCGAAGTCGTTAGGGTCATGCGCAGGTGTGATCTTAACGCAGCCGGTACCAAACTCCATGTCAGCATGCTCGTCGCCAACGATAGGGATCTCCTTATCAACAAGCGGGAGGATACAGCATTTGCCGATCAGGTCCTTATATCTTTCGTCCTTAGGGTTAACAGCGACCGCGGTATCACCGAACATGGTCTCAGGTCTTGTAGTTGCTACCTCAAGGAAGCGTCCCTCTTCTCCTGCGATAGGATACTTGATGTGCCAGAAGAAGCTTGCCTGATCCTCGTGAATTACCTCGGCATCTGAAATAGATGTCTTGCAGACAGGGCACCAGTTAACTATACGTCTTCCCTTATAGATAAGTCCCTTGTTATAAAGAGAAATGAAGACCTTCTCCACTGCCTTTGAGCAGCCCTCGTCCATGGTGAAGCGTGTTCTGTCCCAGTCAGCCGATACGCCAAGCTTATGAAGCTGTCCGATGATCCTTGACTCGTACTCTTCCTTCCAGGCCCATGCCTCCTTAAGGAAGCCCTCTCTGCCAAGCTCGTACTTATTTTTACCCTCAGACTCGATCTTCTTGATGACCTTTACTTCTGTAGCAATTGCGGCATGGTCGGTCCCCGGCTGCCAGAGCACCTCAAAGCCCTTCATCCTCTTATATCTGCAGAGAGTATCCTGCAGGGTATTATCAAGTGCATGTCCCATGTGCAGCTGTCCTGTTACATTTGGCGGCGGCATGGAAATAGAAAATGCTTTCTTGAGAGACTTCTCATTTGCATGGAAGTATCCCATCTTCATCCACTTCTCATAGATCCTGTCTTCCATTATGGAAGGATCGTACTTTTTCTCAAGTTCTTTCATATCTCACATCTTCCTGTAATTATTTTTCCAGCGGCTTAATATATTCCGCGATTCTTTTAATATTTTAATGCTGTCCTTTTCAAACAGAGAGCTTATCTCAGCATATGCAGGAGATCTGCGCACTTCCTCTAACTTTATGCGCTTTATCTCATCGAGCTCTGCCTTTTCATTGTCTCCAAGCTCACCGGATCCATTTACCAGATAACGCATCCTGACAGCTCGTTTATTGTAATACGTAAGCTCAGAAGAAATCAACAGCTCGACAGCTTTATTTTCATCACAAAGCCTTAATTTTACCACCGCCATGTCACAAAAGACCGAAGCCTTTCTCTCGGTAAGTATTCTCTGCTCCTCCTCATCGCGCATGCGCCTGAGCTTTGC